>CADBRV010000050.1 GCA_902797185.1 uncultured Lachnospiraceae bacterium | reverse complement strand
TTTACCAGACGGTCAAAGAAGACGGCTATGTCATTACTTCCGGCATCATTGATTTTAAGGAGAATGCCGTAAAGGAAGCTTTGGAAAAGGCAGGCTTTGCCATTGTATCCATCGGGCATGACGGGGAATGGGTGAGGATTACCGCCACGCCGAAGAGAGAGGAAGGTTAAGAAATCATAGTTCGCAAATAAAGAGGGGTAGCTATGGACCAGTTTTTTGCGTATGCCGACCAGTTTGACAACGGGTCCATCCTGCTGTCCGGAGAAGAACTGCACCACCTGAAAGACGTGCTTCGGAAAAAGCCCGGTGACAAGGTGCGGGTCTGTTCCCGGGAAGGCGGCGCGTACCTTTGCGTCCTTACGGAAGTGACGCAGGAGTATGCCCGGGCGAAAATTTTGGATTTGGAAGATACTTATACAGAGCTTTCTTCCCCTATCGTGCTGTTCCAGGGTCTTGCCAAAGGCGAGAAGATGGATTTCGTGGTGCAGAAGGCAGTGGAGCTGGGCGCGGTGGAAATCGTGCCGGTGGCCATGAAAAACTGTGTCGTGAAGCTGGATGAAAAGAAAGCCGCAAAAAAGGTGGAACGCTGGCAGTCCATCGCGGAAAATGCCGCCAGGCAGGCCAAGAGAAGCGTCCTTCCGAAAGTGTCAAAGGTATCTTCCTTCCGACAGGCTCTGGATTACGGCAGCAGCCTGGACGTGCTCCTTATGCCATATGAGCATGAAAGGGGCATGCTGCAGACGAAACAGGTATTGGAAGGGATAAAGAAAGGGCAGTCTATCGGCGTCCTCATCGGCCCGGAGGGCGGTTTTGACCCGGGCGAGGTGGAAGATGCCAGGAAATGCGCCCAGGTCATTTCTTTAGGAAAGAGGATCCTCCGGACCGAGACAGCGGGGCTTACCGCCCTTTCCATCCTGATGTATTATATTGAACTTTTGGAAGAAGGAGAAAAAGGAGAAGAAAGTGGAAGCATATCTGGATAATTCCGCTACTACCAGGTGCGCGGAACCTGTCATTCAAAAAATGCTCAAAGTTTACCGGGAGGATTTTGGAAATCCTTCTTCTATGCATACGAAGGGGCTGGAGGCAGAGCATTATGTAAGGGAAGCTGCCGCGGCCATAGCGGATTCCCTGAAGGTGGAACCGAAAAACATCCTTTTTACCTCCGGAGGCACCGAATCCAACAACACCGCCATCATCGGCACGGCCCTTTCCAAACGCAGGGAGGGGAAGCATCTTATTACTACGGCTATTGAGCATGCCTCCGTCGCATCCCCGATGAAATTCCTGGAAGAGGAAGGCTTTGAAGTCACCCGGATCCCGGTGGACGGGAAAGGACAGGTGGACCTGGAAAAACTGAAATCCGCCATCCGGGAAGACACAATCCTGGTTTCCATCATGCATGTCAATAACGAGATCGGCGCAGTGGAGCCCATTGAAGAAATAGGACAGATGGTCAAGGAAAAGAACCCGAAAACGTTGTTCCATGTGGACGCCATCCAGTCTTATGGCAAATTCAGGATCCGTCCGAAAAAGGCAAAAATCGATTATTTAAGCGTCAGCAGCCATAAAATCCACGGGCCTAAGGGCGTGGGCTTCCTTTATGTGAAAAACCCATCAGCCCTTCACCCAATCCTTTTCGGCGGCGGGCAGCAGGACGGCCTGCGTTCCGGGACGGAAAACGTGCCGGGCATCGCAGGGCTTGGAGAAGCTGCCTCCCTCGCCTATGGGAATTTGGAAGAAAACCGCAGGCACCTTTATGAGCTGAAGGAGTTCTTTACCGGGGGGCTTTCGGAAATAGAAGGGACTGTTTTGAACGGCCCATGGGGGCCGGAAGGCGCCCCGCAGATCGTCAGCGCCAGCTTTGAAGGTGTAAGGAGCGAAGTGCTCCTCCACGCACTGGAGGAAAAAGGAATCTATGTATCCGCAGGTTCTGCCTGCTCCAGCCACAAAAGGGCACCGTCCGCTACGCTTTCCGCCATCGGGGTCCGCAGGGACCTTTTGGAATCCACGGTGCGGTTCAGCTTTGCGGTGACGACGCAGAAGGAAGAACTGGAATATACACTGGATAACCTGAAGGAGATCCTGCCGCGCCTGCGGAAATATGCCAGGAGGTAAGAAAGCCTGGAAGGAACGGGAAAGCATGCCTGTGGATAGAACTTGTTTTGCGTGCAGACGGCATGGTTTTATCCCGTTTCAGGCGATAAAAACAGATAAACGGACAGGGATAACAGGGTAAAAGGACGAGGAAAATGAAAAAGTCTTTTTTAATCAAATATGGCGAAATCGCCATTAAGGGGAAGAACAGGCATTTATTTGAAGATGCGCTGGTAAGGCAGATCCGCCATGCTCTCAGGGGTGCGGAAGGGAAGTTCCAGGTCCGCAAGGAGCAGGGACGTGTTTTCGTAGATGCCCTGGATGACGATTTTGATGAAGAAGAAGTGGAAGAACGCCTCCAGAGGGTATTCGGCATCGTGGGCATCTGCCCTGCCTGGCTGATGGAGGACAAGGGACCCCAGCAGTTGGGGAAGGACGTCATTGCCTTCATTAAGAAATATTATGGGGAGGACCCTTCTTTTACTTTCAAAGTGGAAGCCAGAAGGGCCAGGAAGAATTTCCCCATGGATTCCATGGAAATCAATGCCTACATCGGCGGCGAAGTGCTGGACGCGTTTCCGCATACCAAGGTAGATGTCCATAATCCGGAAGCCATGGTTTATATCGAGGTCCGGGAAGAAATCTGCATCTACTCCAAGATCATCCCGGGCGCCGGCGGCATGCCGGTGGGCAGCAGCGGAAAAGCCATGCTGCTCCTTTCCGGCGGGATCGATTCCCCGGTGGCCGGCTATATGATCGCCAAAAGGGGGTGCAAGATTGACGCGACTTATTTCCATGCGCCTCCTTATACCAGTGAAAGGGCAAAGGAAAAGGTCATCGACCTGGCGAAAATCCTTTCCCGTTACTGCGGCCCGGTTTACCTCCATGTGGTAAATTTTACCGATATCCAGCTTTATATCTATGAAAAATGCCCCCATGACGAGCTGACCATCATTATGCGCCGCTATATGATGCGGATTGCCGAGCATTTTGCAAAAGAAGGGGAATCCTTAGGACTTGTAACCGGTGAAAGCATCGGCCAGGTGGCCAGCCAGACCATGCAGTCCCTGGCGTGCACCAATGAGGTGTGCACGATGCCGGTTTACCGCCCGCTGATCGGTTTTGATAAGAACGAGATCATTGACCGGGCAGTGCAGATCGGTACCTATGATACTTCCATCCTGCCTTATGAAGACTGCTGCACTATTTTTGTGGCAAAGCACCCGGTGACAAAGCCCAAAGTAGAAGTGATCCGCCGCTCTGAGAAAAAACTCAGCGAAAAGATCGGCCAGCTGGTAAAGGAAGCCATCGATACCACATCCATCCTTATCGTATCCGAGCACGGGGTGGAGGAATATCATAAAGAAGAAGGACGGAACCAGGAAGGGCAGGATAAAGAAAGCGGAAGCCGGAAGGACACAAAAGGCCAGGGCTTCCAGGACCTTTCCGGAAAAACATCCGGAGACGAAGCAAAAACGTCCGGGGAAGAAGGCGGAAAGGCCGGTGCCGGAAATTGGCATCCTAACGGCCAGGCAGATGACGGGTATATCCATTTATGATGGGAAAGACAGATAAGACAGCAGCCCTCCATAACCTGGGCTGCAAAGTAAATGCCTGTGAAACGGAAGCGATGCGGGAGATGCTGGAGGCGGCAGGGTACCGCATCGTGGATTTCGCCCAGCCGGCGGACGTTTATGTGGTAAATACCTGCACGGTGACCCAGGTGGCAGACCATAAGTCCCGGCAGATGTTAAACCGCGCCAGGAAGCGGAACCCGGACGCGGTGGTCGTAGCCTGCGGCTGCTATGTGGATTCGGCTTTTACCGGACAGCATCCGGAGGACGGGGCAGACATTTATATCGGGAATAATGAAAAAGGAAAGCTCCTGGAGCTGGTGGAAGAGTTTCGCAGGGACCATAAGCCCATCGTGTCCATCCATGATATGATGCAGGAGCGGGAGTATGAGCCTTTGAAGGTCCACCTTTATGGCGGCAGGGCGAGGGCTTTTTTGAAAGTGCAGGACGGATGCAACCGGTTCTGCAGCTACTGCATCATCCCCTATGTCAGGGGCAGGGTGCGCAGCAGCCGCCCGGAAGAAATCCTTTCCCAGGTAAAAGACCTGGCAAAGGACAACGTAAAGGAAATCGTCCTGGACGGGATCCATCTTACTTCCTATGGGGAAGGCATAGGGCTGGACCTGGCGGACCTGGCAGGGCAGATTGCCCAGGTGCCGGGAATCGAGCGGGTGAGGCTGGGTTCTTTGGAGCCCAATTATATTACCGAAGAGACCGCGGCAAAGCTTGCCGCCATCAAAGGGCTCTGTCCCCATTTCCACCTTTCCCTCCAGAGCGGATGTGACAGCGTGCTGGGAAGGATGCACCGCCCTTATACATCGGCAGAGTTTGAAGAGAAATGCAGGATCCTCAGGAAAGCGTTTGACCGCCCTGCCATTACGACGGATGTGATTGCTGGCTTTCCGGGAGAGACCTTGGAAGAACACCAGGCGACCCTTGAATTTTTAGAGAGGGTTTCCTTATATGAAATCCATGTGTTCCCCTATTCCCTCCGGAAAGGGACCAGGGCAGCAGCCATGCCGGGACAGGTGCCGAAGAAAGAAAAGCAGCGCAGGGCTGGCGAGATCCTTGAGCTCACCAAAAGGCAAAAAAAAGAATTTGAAGATTCCTTCCTGGGTGAGGAAAAAACAGTCCTGGTAGAACAGGAGGTTTTCCTGGATGGAAAAAGAGTGGGAGAAGGCCATACCCCCGAATATCTGGAGGTTTCCTGCAATGGGAAGCCCGGGTGCCTGTGCAGTGGGACGCTGTCCCGGGATCCGGCATCCGGCAGGCTGGTTTTAAGGGGATGAATCTTTACATACGATGGGAAATGATCTAAAATAGCATATAAGCTAGAAGAAGTCTGGATTCTTTTCCATTCGCTTTTTTGTATGCTTAGAAAAAAACGGATGAAGGATTGTGAGGAACTTTTATGCAGGATTTTGACCACACACAATTTGTCAATTTACATAGCTCCCAGGAGCCGGAGGTAAGCGAGATCCTCCGGAAAGTCTATTTTGCTTTGGACGAGAAGGGCTATAACGCAGTAAGCCAGATTGTCGGTTATATCATGAGCGGCGACCCGACTTATATTACGAGCCACAACAATGCCCGGAGCCTGATCATGAAAGTGGAGCGGGACGAGATTGTAGAGGAGCTCCTGCGCAATTATATCGAGACAAACTTTGAGAATGGCCCCAAGAGCCGCAGCGGTAGAAGATAATGCGGATTTTAGGGCTGGATTATGGATCCAAAACAGTAGGGGTAGCCATCAGCGACCCCTTGGGGATAACGGCGCAGGGACTGGAGACGATTTTCCGGGAACGGGAGTCAAAGCTCCGCAAGACTTGTGCCAGGATCGATGCCTTGGTGGAAGAGTACGAAGTAGAGAAGATCGTACTGGGCTTTCCAAAGAATATGGACGGCTCCCAAGGTGAAAGATGCGAAAAGACGCTGGAATTCAAAGAGATCCTGGAAAGAAGGACCGGGCTCCCTGTGGAGCTGGAAGACGAGCGCCTTACGACAGTAGCCGCCGAAAATGTTTTGAAAGAAAGCGGCGTACGCAGGGAACACCGTAAAAAGACCATTGATAAGATCGCGGCTGTTTTTATCCTGCAGTCCTATCTGGACAGGATGGGCAATAAATAAAGATGAATCTACATGATGCGGCTTGCCGCTCAGGAGAAAGATAGCAAATGGATAAAGTCACTTTTACCGACCCCGAGACTGGGATGGCTGATTCTTTTTATGTGCTGGAAGAAGCAAAAATCGCCGGAACGACGTACCTTTTGGTTACAGAAGAGGAAGATGGCGATTCCGAGGCTTATATTTTGAAGCAGACATCCCCGGATGACGCAGAAGAAGCCCTCTATGAGATGGTTGAGGACGATGAGGAACTTAACGCGCTTTCTGGCGTCTTTTCGGAAATGCTGGAGGATACGGTAATCGAAAAGGAAGAAAGCTGAGGTAAAATAATTTTTGAGTAAAGGAAAAAAAGAAAAACTCCGTATCATCCCTTTAGGCGGGTTAGAGCAGATCGGGATGAATATGACGGCGTTTGAATATGGAGACAGCATTATTGTCGTCGATTGCGGCCTTGCATTCCCGGAAGACGATATGTATGGCGTGGACCTGGTGATCCCGGATATTACATACCTTCTGGATAACATTGACCGGGTGAAGGGCTTTTTCATCACCCACGGGCACGAAGACCATATCGGCGCAATTCCTTATGTCCTGAGGGAGATCAATGCCCCGATTTATGCGACAAAGCTTACCATCGCGCTGATTGATAAGAAACTCAAGGAGCACAATCTTCTGGGCAGGGTTAAGCGCAAGGTGGTAAATTACGGCCAGTCCATCAACCTGGGATGCTTCAGGGTGGAATTTATCAAGACCAACCACAGTATTTCCGATGCTGCGGCCCTGGCAATTTATTCTCCCGCGGGCACTATCCTCCATACAGGGGACTTCAAGGTGGACTATACCCCGGTTTACGGCGATGCCATCGACCTGGCGCGCTTTGGCGAAATCGGCAAAAAGGGCGTATTAGCCATGATGTGCGATTCCACCAACGCGGAACGCCCGGGCTTTACCCAGTCGGAACGGACCGTAGGCTCTGTTTTAGATACGATTTTTAACGAGCATCCCAAGCAGAGGATCATTGTCGCAACTTTCGCGTCCAATGTGGACAGGGTGCAGCAGATTATCAATACGGCCTATAAGCATGGCAGGAAAGTCGTGGTAGAAGGCCGGAGCATGCAGAATATCATGGAGATCGCCCCGGAGCTTGGCTATCTGAAGGTGCCGGACAATACTGTTATCGACATCGACCAGATGAAAAATTATCCGGACGAAAAGATGGTCCTGATTACGACAGGAAGCCAGGGGGAAAACATGGCCGCCCTTTCCAGGATCGCTTTTAACATGCACAAGAAAATCTCTATCCAGCCCAATGACCTGGTGGTATTCAGCTCGAACCCGATCCCGGGCAATGAGAAGTCCGTGACCCGTGTGATCAATGAGCTCTATAAAAAGGGTGCCGAGGTCATTTACCAGGATACCCATGTATCCGGACATGCCTGCCAGGAAGACATCAAGCTGATGTATTCCCTGGTGCGTCCGAAATTCGCGATCCCGGTGCATGGAGAATACAAGCACCTGGTGGCACAGGCAAAGCTTGCCAAAGAGCTGGGTTATGACAACGACCACATCAAGATCCTGCAGTCCGGTGACGTGCTTGAGATTGATGAAAACGAAGCCAAAGTAGTAGACCATGTCCAGACCGGCAATATCTATATAGACGGTCTTGGCGTCGGGGATGTAGGAAATATCGTCCTCCGCGACCGCCAGCATCTGGCAGAAGACGGCATTATCATCATTGTGCTGACGCTGGACAGCAGGAACTGCCGCGTCCTGGCCGGGCCGGACCTGGTAAGCCGCGGGTTTGTCTATGTCAAAGAGTCGGAAAGCCTGATGGACGAGGCAAAGAACGTGGTGCAGAATGCAGTGGACCGCTGCATGGACAAGCACTGCTCTGACTGGGGCAAGATCAAGTCTTCCATGAAGGAAGCCTTGAGCGATTATGTATGGAAAAAGACGAAGCGCCGTCCGATGATCCTGCCGATCATCATGGAAGTGGATGAATAAAAGGGAGACGCATGCGTAGGAAAAGGAAAAAGGAAAGGCATGCGCCCTGGCGCGGGCTGCTCTGGCTGGGCATCGTGCTCCTTCTGGGGTATGGTGCCTATACTTACAGCTATGCCGTTTTTGCGGACCAGCCCGCCGCTTCTTCCTCAGAAGGGGAAAAAGTCACCGTCCAGGTTTCGGACGGGATGGATGCCTTCCAGGTGGGGAAGCTTTTAAAGAAGAACGGCCTTGTGAAAAATGCCTTTGTCTTCTGGGGGCAGTCAAAAGCCTTCCTGGACCAGGGCGCTTCGATCCAGCCGGGCGTTTATGTGCTGGATACTTCCATGGACGCGGAAGAAATACTGGAAACCTTGTCCGGCGGGGAAGATTCTGATGGTTAGGAGGAAAACTTTTGATTCAGCAGGAGCGTCTGACGACCTATCTGAATTCCTTAGGCAGCGCGGACAGCGTGCTATTGGAAAAAATTGAAAAAGAAGCTTTAGCAGAACAGGTCCCGATTATCCGAAAGGAGACGCAGGGCCTGTTAAAATTTATCCTGGCGGCGGAAAAACCGGCCAGGATCCTGGAAGTGGGGGCTGCGGTGGGGTATTCTGCGCTGCTGATGTGTGAGGCAGACCCGGTGCCCTGTAAGGTAACCACCATTGAAAAATATCCCCCGCGTATCGAAGCGGCAAAATACAACATCCTCCGTGCCGGGAGGCAGGACGACATTACGCTCTTAGAAGGAGATGCGGCCCAGATCCTGAAAACGCTGGAAGGGTCCTATGACCTTGTCTTTATGGACGCGGCCAAAGGCCAGTACCTCCACTTCCTTCCGGACTGCCTGCGGCTCCTCCGCCAGGGCGGCCTTTTAATTTCTGACAACGTGCTGCAGGATGGGGACCTTTTAGAGCCCCGCTTTGCAGTAGCAAGGAGGAACCGTACCATCCACAGCCGGATGCGGGAATACCTGTACGAAATCACCCATCAAGAAATGCTTCAAAGCACCATCCTTCCCATCGGGGACGGGGTGGCCCTTTCCGTAAAGAAATGAGAGAAATTATGAAAAAACCGGAACTCCTGCTTCCAGCCGGCAGGCCTGAAGTGCTTCGTACCGCAATCCGTTTCGGGGCGGATGCGGTCTACATCGGCGGGGAGGCTTTCAGCCTGCGTGCGGGCGCGAAAAACTTTACCGAAGAGGAAATGGCGGATGCGATATCTTTTGCCCATGAAAGAGGAAAAAAAGTCTATGTGACCGCCAACATCCTGGCACATGACAGCGACCTGGAAGAAGCGAGGGGATATTTTACCGAGCTGGAAAAGCTGCAGCCGGACGGGGTCCTGGTTTCTGATCCGGGGATTTTCCAGATCGCAAAGGAAACCTGCCCGGATATAGACATCCATATCAGCACCCAGGCCAACAATGTCAACTTCGGCACCTTCCGTTTCTGGCACAGCTTAGGAGCTACCCGTGTCGTTTGCGGCAGGGAGCTTTCCCTGGAAGAGATCAAGGAGATCCGTAAAAATATCCCGGAAGACCTGGAGATTGAGGCCTTTGTCCATGGTGCCATGTGCATTTCCTATTCCGGCAGGTGCCTTTTAAGCAATTTCCTGACCGGCAGGGACGCCAACCGGGGGCAGTGTACCCATCCGTGCCGCTGGCAGTATTCCCTGGTGGAAGAGACCAGGCCCGGCGAATATATGCCGGTCATGGAAAACGAACGGGGTACTTATATCTTTAATTCCAAGGACCTGTGCATGGTGCAGCATATCCCGGAGCTGGTGGAAGCAGGAATCAATTCCCTTAAAGTAGAGGGGCGCATGAAGAATGCCCTTTATGTCGCTACGGCAGCCAGGACTTACCGCCGGGCCATCGATGATTATTTTGAATCACCGGAAAAATATGAAGCCAATAAGGAATGGTACATGCAGGAAATCTGCAGCACTACGTACCGTCCTTTCTCCACCGGCTTCTTTTTCGGGAAACCGGGCGAAGAAGCGCAGATCTACGATTCCAATACCTACCGGAAGGGATGCACTTATCTGGGCATCATCCAGAAAACGGATGAAAAGGGCTTTCTCCATCTTTCCCAGCGGAATAAATTTTCAGTGGGGGAGACCGTGGAGGTAATGCTGCCCCAGGGACAGGACCTTTCCTTGGAAGTCAAAGGTATTTATGCCGAGGATGGTTCTTTCCAGGAGAGCGCTCCCCATCCATCCCAGGAAGTGGCGGTGGATCTTGGGATTTCCGGAAAAGGGATTTGTGTGCCGGACGGCAGCATCCTTCGCCGCAGGGAACCCCATCCTGTAGACGATGCGGAGTAAGGCATTCCGGCGGCCCATCGGGCGGAAGCAGATAGGGCAGGAAGGCCATTTTTCCGCTTCCTGGATTTGTTTTTTTCATCCATCCGAGGAGACAGCAGAAGGCTGCCGGCGTCCTGGTCCTGCCGGCACCGGCTGTACGGCATGGTTTTGATGCGCTACAATCTTAAGGCCGGCATCCTGGTCCTGCCGGTGCTGGCTGTATCCGCTAGGGATACGAAGTAGAAATTGCAAAAATACCAGATCTTGTGGTATATTTTCCTTCATGGAGCCATGCCAAGGCATGGCTTGTCACGATGCCCCGGAAAAGCAGGGCGCTTTCCGGCGGCAGGTCTATCTTTTCATCTGGAGTGAGTATTTAAATATGGCAAAGCAAGGTTACAGGGCGGATTCGATTACGGTTCTGGAAGGGCTTGACGCGGTCCGGATGCGGCCGGGCATGTATATCGGCAGCGTTTCCCGCAAAGGTCTGAACCATTTGATATACGAGATCGTGGACAACTCAGTGGATGAGCATCTGGCTGGGTTCTGCGACCATATTGACGTAATACTGGAAAAAGACGGTTCCTGTACGGTAGAGGATAACGGCCGGGGCATCCCCGTAGATATGCACAGGAGCGGCCTTCCTGCCGCCAGGGTGGTCTTCACTACACTGCATGCCGGCGGCAAGTTCGATGATTCTGTCTATAAAACCAGCGGCGGCCTCCATGGCGTAGGTTCTTCTGTCGTAAATGCCCTTTCTTCCCATATGGACGTGCAGATTTCCAGGGATGGGTATATCTGGCATGACTGCTACGAAAAGGGACATCCCGTGCAGGAGCTGACAGACAAGGGGCTCCTTCCTGCCTTAGGCAAGACCAGGAAGACCGGCACCAGGATCAATTTCCTTCCGGACCCGGAAATCTTTGACCGCACGGATTTTAAGGAGGACGATATCGAAAGCAGGATGCATGAAACGGCATACCTGAACCCGAAGCTGACGATCCATTTTGAAGACCGGCGGGGAGACGAGGTGGTTTCCCAGGATTACCATGAGCCGGAAGGCATCAAAGGGTTTGTGCGGGAACTCAATAAAAATTCAGAAGCCCTGCATGACGTGGTCTATTACGAAGGGGACAGCGACAATATCCATGTAGAGGCGGCCTTCCAGTATACCAATGACTTCCATGAGACCATCCTGGGCTTCTGCAATAACATTTACAACGCGGAGGGCGGCACCCATCTGACCGGGTTTAAAACCGTCTTCACTTCCGTAATCAATTCTTATGCCAGGGAGCTGAATATCCTGAAAGAAAAGGATGGCAACTTCACCGGCGCGGACGTGCGTAACGGCATGACGGCAGTCATCTCCATCAAGCATCCGGACCCCCGTTTCGAAGGCCAGACCAAGACCAAGCTGGACAACCAGGACGCGGCAAAGGCAGTTTCCAAAGTCACTGGCGACGAGATCCAGCTCTATTTTGACAAGCACCTGGATGATTTGAAAAAGGTCATCGGCTGCGCGGAAAAAGCGGCAAAAATCCGCCATACGGAAGAAAAAGCCAAGACAAACCTTCTGTCCAAGCAGAAATATTCTTTTGATTCCAACGGGAAACTGGCAAACTGCGAGAGCAGGGACGCTTCCAAATGCGAGATCTTTATCGTCGAGGGGGATTCCGCAGGGGGCAGCGCGAAAATGGCCAGAAATAGGAAATACCAGGCCATCCTCCCCATCCGCGGGAAAATCCTGAACGTGGAGAAAGCCTCCATGGACCGGGTGCTGGGCAACGCGGAAATCAAAGCCATGATCAACGCCTTTGGCTGCGGGTTTTCGGAAGGCTATGGCAATGATTTCGATATCACAAAACTGCGCTACAACAAGATCATCATCATGGCGGATGCGGACGTGGACGGCGCCCATATCAGCACGTTGCTTTTGACCTTGTTCTACCGGTTCATGCCGGAGCTGATTTACGAGGGACATGTCTATATCGCCATGCCGCCTTTGTATAAGGCACAGCCTGCCAGGGGCGAAGAGGAATACCTTTATGACGACAGGGCGCTGGAAGAATACCGGAAGAGGCATAAAGGCAAATTCACCCTCCAGCGGTATAAAGGCCTTGGGGAGATGAGCGCGGACCAGCTGTGGGAGACCACCCTGGACCCGGAGAGAAGAAAGCTGCGCAAGGTGGAAATTGAAGACGGCCGCATGGCATCGGATGTCACAGCCCTTCTGATGGGGACGGAAGTGCCGCCCAGGAAGGAATTTATTTACCGCCATGCCAAAGACGCGGAGCTGGATATTTAAGTAAAGGGATTATACATGAGCAAAGCAAAGGATAAAGTGCCGGAAGAGATTATTGAAACCGAATATTCGGAGATCATGGAGAAATCCTATATCGATTATGCCATGAGCGTAATTGTCTCCAGGGCCCTGCCGGATGTAAGGGATGGCTTAAAGCCGGTGCAGCGAAGGACGCTGTATGACATGTATGAGCTGGGCATCCGTTACAACCAGCCTTATCGTAAAAGCGCAAGGATCGTCGGGGACACCATGGGCAAGTACCATCCACATGGGGACAGCTCCATTTATGACGCCCTGGTGGTCATGGCGCAGGATTTTAAAAAAGAAATGCCCCTGGTGGACGGCCATGGCAATTTCGGTTCCATCGAAGGGGATGGTGCCGCTGCCATGCGTTATACGGAAGCCAGGCTCCAGAAGGTCACCCAGGAAGCGTTCCTGCAGGACCTGGACAAGGACGTGGTGGACTTTGTGCCGAACTTTGACGAGACGGAAAAAGAACCCCAGGTCCTTCCGGCAAGGATCCCGAATATCCTGGTCAACGGGGCGGAAGGCATTGCCGTAGGCATGGCTACCAGCATCCCGCCCCATAACTTTTCGGAAGTCGTCCATGGGATGGTGGCTTATTTAAAGAATCCGGACATTACGGTAAAAGGGCTCATGAAATACATCCCGGGGCCGGATTTTCCTACCGGCGGCATCGTGACCAATAAAGACGGCCTGCTCAAAATCTACGAGACCGGCAGCGGGAAGATCAAAATCCGGGGCAGGGTGGAGATTGAAAAAGCTTCCGGCGGGCGCGAAAAGATCGTCATTACCCAGATCCCCTATACCATGATTGGCACAGGCATTGCCAAATTCTTAAATGACGTGTCCGAACTGGCGGAGACGAAAAAGACGACGGATATTACCGACATTTCCAATATGTCCTCCAAGGACGGCATCCGTATCGTCATCGACCTGAAAAAAGGCGCGGATGCCCAGAACATCTGCAACCTGCTTTATAAAAAGACCAGGCTGGAAGATACCTTCGGCGTGAATATGCTGGCGGTAAAGGACGGAAAGCCGGAAACCTTGAATTTAAAACAGGTGCTGGCGGCCTGTGCGGATTTCCAGTATGAGGTGCAGAACCGTAAATACTCCACCCTGCTGGACCAGGAATGGGAGAAGAGCGAGATCCAGGAGGGGCTCATCAAGGCCTGCGACGTCATCGACCTGATTATTGAGATCCTGCGGGGCTCCAAGACCCTGCAGGATGCCAAGGCCTGCCTGATGGAAGGGGATACCTCGAAAATCAAATTCAAATCCAAAGCTTCCCAGAAGAAGGCAGCGCAGCTGCGCTTTACGGAAAAACAGGCCAAAGCTATCCTGGAAATGCGCCTGTACAAGCTCATCGGCCTGGAAGTGGACGCGCTCCTCAAAGAGCACCAGGAGACTTTGAAAAAGATAGAAACCTACGTGGACCTCCTGCAGAACAAGGATTCCATGACGAGGCTCATTATCAAAGAGCTGAATGGGTATGAAAAAGAGTTCGGCAAAAAAAGGCTTACTTCCATTGAAAACGCGGAAGAAGCCGTATATAAGGAAGAAAAAGTAAAGGAACAGGAAGTCATTTTCCTGATGGACCGATTCGAATATGCCAAGACGATCGACGTATCAGCCTATGAGAGAAATAAGGAAGCGGCAGATTCCGAATCCCGCTGCCTTTTCCCCTGCATGAATACCGGGCGGGTCTGCCTGTTCACGGATATCGGGAAGCTCCATACCATCAAGGTGCAGGACCTGCCCCATGGCAGGTTCCGGGACAAGGGCACGCCCCTTGATAATGTCAGCACTTATGACAGCGGCAAAGGGCAGCTTTTATGCCTTTCCTCGGTCAAGGAACTGAAGGGGAAGGAAGTGCTTTTTGTCACGAAGAACGGCCTGGCCAAAAGGGTAAAGGGAGAAGAGTTCGACGTTGCCAAGAGGCAGACCGCCTCCACCAAGCTCGGAGAAGGGGATGTCCTCCTTGCCGTCTCTATCGTAGGGGAAGGGGACAGCGTGGTCTTCCAGACCAAGCGGGGCATGTTCCTTAGGGTTTCCGTAGATGAATTCCCTGTGCAGAAAAAAGCGGCTGCAGGCGTCCGGGGCATCCACCTTTCCCCCGGAGACGAGGTGGAGCATGCGTATGTCCTCAAACAATCTGACGGAGACATCGAAGAAATTGATTACAATAACAAAAAAATTGCACTAAGCCGGCTGCATTTTGGCAGAAGGGACACAAAAGGCGTGAAAAAATAACGGATTTTGCACACATTGCCATTTATGTTTTGTTGTTATTTCCAAAATTGTATGTTACTATATGCTTTGTCACTGTAATATATTAACTCAAAGGAGGAGAAGTTCATGAATGGCTTGATGGTTGTAGCGCCTGTTATGGCGATCATCGCGCTGCTTGTAGCCTTCATCCAAAGCCGCCGCGTCATGAAATGTGAGCCTGGTACGGAACGTATGCAGGAAATTTCTAACGCCATCGCGGAAGGAGCGAGGGCCTTCTTAGGATCGGAATATCGGATCCTCGTAATTTTCGTCGCATGCCTGTTCGTATTGATCGGGCTGGGCATCGGCAACTGGATCACAGCAATCTGTTTCGTATTTGGCGCCTGCCTTTCTGTCCTTGCCGGATATATCGGCATGACAGTGGCCACTAAGGCAAATGTACGTACCGCTAATGCTGCCCGCACCTCTGGCATGAGCAAGGCCCTTTCCATCGCTTTCTGCGGTGGCTCTGTAATGGGTCTTTGCGTTGTAGGCCTTGGCCTTTTCGGTGCCAGCATAGTTTACATTTTGACTGGAAATGTCAATGTCCTTACCGGATTTTCCCTGGGCGCATCTTCTATCGCCCTGTTTGCCCGTGTTGGCGGCGGCATTTATACCAAGGCTGCTGACGTAGGTGCTGACCTGGTTGGTAAAGTAGAAGCCGGCATCCCGGAGGATGACCCCCGTAACCCGGCTACCATTGCCGACAACGTAGGCGACAATGTAGGCGACGTTGCAGGCATGGGCGCGGACCTGTTCGAGTCTTATGTAGGCTCTATCGTATCCGCACTGACCCTGGGCATCCTTTATACTAGTACGAGCGTTGCCGGAGGAGGCACCCTTTACCCGCTGGCCCTTTGTGCTGCCGGTATTTTGTCTTCCATTATCGGCTGCATCTTTGTAAGGGGCAACAACAGCGACCCGCATAAGGCCCTCAATACCGGTACCTATATTGCGGCCGCATTGGTAATTGTATTGTCTATCATCCTCAGCGTCACCCTGATGGGTTCCATCATGCCGGCAGTAGCCGTTATTTCCGGCCTGGTTGTAGGCGTTTTGATCGGCGTTGTCACAGAGGTTTATACTTCTGATTCTTATAAATCCGTAAAGAGGATTGCAGAGCAGTCCGAAACCGGTGCCGCAACCAACATCATCCAGGGCCTTGCTATCGGCATGAAGTCCACAGCCATCCCGGTCATCCTGATCTGCGTTGCCATCCTGGTATCCTATGCGGCTTGCGGCCTTTATGGCATCGCCCTTTCCGCAGTCGGCATGCTTTCTACCCTGGGCATTACCCTTGCAGTAGACGCATACGGCCCGATCGCAGATAACGCAGGCGGTATCGCGGAGATGTCCGAGCTGGATGAAAGCGTCCGTGACATTACGGATAAACTGGATTCTGTCGGAAATACCACAGCAGCCATGGGCAAAGGCTTTGCCATTGGTTCCGCTGCCCTGACAGCACTTGCATTGTTTGTATCTTATGCACAGGCAGTCAACCTTTCCGCCATCGATATCCTTTCCCCGAGAGTCGTAGCCGGGCTCTTCATCGGTGGCATGCTGCCGTTCCTGTTCTCTGCGATTACCATGGAAGCAGTTTCCAAGGCTGCACACCAGATGATCGAAGAAGTCCGCCGCCAGTTCAGGGAGCACAAAGGCATCCTGGAAGGCACGGAAAAACCGGATTATAAATCCTGCGTCGCTATTTCTACTACCGCATCCCTGAAGGAAATGCTGGTCCCCGGCATCATGGCAGTAGTAGTACCACTCCTGATCGGTATTTTCCTTGGTACGGAAGCCCTGGGCGGCCTTCTGGCAGGCGCGCTGGTAACCGGCGTCATGATGGCAATCTTCATGGCAAACGCCGGCGGTGCATGGGATAACGCCAAGAAATATATTGAAGGCGGCCATCATGGTGGAAAGGGCAGCGAGCCCCACAAGGCAGCCGTTGTCGGCGATACCGTAGGCGACCCGTTCAAGGATACTTCAGGACCGTCCATCAACATCCTGATCAAGCTTATGACCATCGTATCTCTGGTATTCGCACCGCTGTTCCTGCAGGTAGGCGGCATCTTCTGATCGGGCATATACAAGTAGTACCGATTGAACATGAAATAGTAAGGAAAGCCACGGAAACGGATATCCCATTAGGGACTGTTTCCGTGGCTTTTTTTCCCTTTTTTGCCTTTCTTTTTGTTTTTTTCCGGCTGTATTTTTAAGTCCTGTTACCACGCCTTTCTATCTGGGACTGTACTCTTTGATTTTAACGTTCCGGTCTGGATCCTGCGCCTGACAGCCTGCATTTTGTATCCAGCATTTTGCCAATGATATGCCGGTCCCTTCTATGTTTACGTGTCATATCTGAATATTTATGGATTATTTCTTAATCTGCCTGTTATTTTCTGTAGGGAATGGCTTATTGAAAAAGTTGTGGATTATGTTATACTTAATTGTAAATTGTTTTAGTGTTTGGTTGTAAAAGAGGTTGGCATGCTTACAGAACAATTGATTAACTGTTTCCTGTCAGTGGTACAGAACGGGAGCTTTACAAAAGCTGCGGAAGAGCTTTTCCTGACCCAGCAGGCAGTGAGCAAGCATGTGAAAAAATTGGAGCAGGAATTGGGAACAGAGCTTCTGGTAAGGACTACCAGGATGGTGCATCCTACGGAACAGGGCGAAAAGTACTACCAGATGTTCCTGAAATGGAAGACAGAGCTGGCAAACCTCAAAGAAGAGACCGCTTTTGCGGATGGCGGGAAAAAGACGCTGCGCATTGGCGTCCTGCAGTATATGATCAACGGCAAGGTGCCGGAGATCGTCCAGAGGATCAAAAAGGACCACCCGGATTACCAGATCTCCATTATCCATGAAAGCGGCATCGACCTTTACCGGAGGCTCATGGACAACGATATTGACCTCGCCATTACCTATGACGCGTTCCTCCAGGATGACCGGGAATTTAAAAAAGATTTGTTCGGTGTGACAGGGTTAAACCTGATGATCGCCAGGAGCCATCCTCTTGCGACAGACGAACTGAAATATTCCGACTTGGAGCATGAAAGCTTCCTTGTGGCTATCAATAAAGGGGAAAGCAAGAACCATGCCATGAAAGAGTCCTTGAAGGAAAGGATGGATTTTGGCATGGGCAACGGCCCGGTCCATCTGTTCCATACCATGGAAGAGGTGAACCTGCAGACAGAGCTGGGAGAGGGCTTTACATTCTGCTCGGATACCAGCCTCTTTGCCCGCAACCCCATGATGCGTTATTATCCTCTTCCCAAGAATACAGCCATTGTCGGGGCCTGGAAGAAGAACAATAAAAACCCGGTACTGAAGGCTTTTTTCGAAAAGGCAGACGAGGTAGCCGAGTCCAACAGCCAGATCATAAATCTGAATGAGGATACCAGGTCCTTCGATATGGAAGTATAGAAGGCCAAATGGACCAAGATACAGAAAAAGCCTCGCAGGAATATCCTGCGGGGCTTTTTACATTCCGCAGGTTGTAAATCGTATTCCTTTTTTTGTTTGAACAGGCGGTGCCGGATTGTTACTATATTATTAAAGGACAGACGCCGCATTCCCAATCGTCCTTAAGGAGATCCACGCCATTATAAACCGCACTTCGTGCGGAGGCGTGGGCTGCGTCATCACCCGAAGGGGTGATGGCATTAGACGATGCGGCTCGTGCATCGCAAGGGATCTTCCCGCTGAAGCGGGTCCCTCCTTGCGATATAGGTTAGATTCGTTTGCACGGCAAATGAAAATATTCTGAAAAAGAAGGTTGGAAAGGAGTAAACATGGCGCAATATACGACAGAGCAGCTGGTGTCAAGATGGGAAGACCAGCGTGCGATTAAAAACCTGATGGGAAAATTTGCGAACTGTGTCATCCTGAACCGGGAAGAAATTGTTTATGACAAATTCTGGAGCAGTAAGGATGATGTGTGCCTTGCATTCAATGAAGGTGCTTATATCGGCCCGGAAGCGGTAAAAAGCTATTACCAGGCAGAAAGTGACAGGACGAGGCTGGTAGGCAAGCTCCTGCAGAAGAAATTCCCGGAGCAGCTGGGAAAGCTTTCGGATGACGAGCTTTATGGCGTAGGGCCTTTCAAGGTACGGCCACTGGCATCCCCGGTCATCGAGGTAGCCGGTGACGAACAGACCGCAAAGGGTCTTTGGCACTGCCTTGGAGCTTATAACGAAGTTGGGACGGCAGGACCGGTGGCATATTGGACCTGGGGGTATTTTGCCGTTGACTTTGTTTATGAAGATGACCAGTGGAAGATCTGGCATATGCAGTATGTGAACGATATTGACTGCATCTGCGGCCAGAGCTGGGGCAAACCTCAGAAACCGTATCCGGACCTTCCGGAATTCGCTCCTCTGAAGGACTTCAAATATCCGGATTATACAAAAAAAGTCAATTTGAGGGAATATTATACCCCTACCCGTCCTCTTACCAGGACTCCGGAAATCCCGCAGCCGTATGATACCTTTGCGGACACATTTACTTATGCAGTGTAAAGGGGGGGAGATTGTGAGCAAAGAATATACTGACGAAGAGCTTATGGGCCGTGTCAATGACATGGAAGAGATAAAGAAAGTAGCCTATAAGCGCGTTTACTATATCGCCAACGAAGACCGGGAGAAAGAGTTGGAAGACCTTTGGGTATCTGACCCGGCCCTTCAGAAAAATGCTTCTTACGGCAAGAACACCGGCTATTATGTCGGCATGGATTCCATCCGTAAATATTATGTAGACCATCATAAAGAAGTCCGCATGGAAGACCTGAAAAGGGCAGCCCAGGCAGACCCGTCCATCGCTGTGACAGAAGACAACCTTTATGTCGGCACCATCGTAAACCGCCCGGTTTCCACCGGCCTGGTAGAAATCGCGGGGGATGGCAAGACCGCAAAGGCACTGTTTTACAGCATCGGCCAGGAGACCGTCCCCAATGGAGATGGCACCGCCAAAGCCCTCTGGGAGCCGGGGAAAGTAGCTTATGACTTTGTGAGGGAAGCAGATGGCTGGAAGATTTGGCATGTAGTAGAAGCCAATGACCTTTACTGCGAAGCCGGCACGGATTATTCCAAGCAGGAAGTTTACCACAATTATGAGACCAACCCAGTGGACATTGAATTTGGCGAGCCGGATGTGAAGGAAATCACCCACAATACCGACTTTAACTGGTGGGACAACTATCCATTCCCGCCGAAGCCATATGAAACCTGGTCCGATGAGATCAGCTATGGCCCGGAAGGATATGTAAGGCCTGCAGAATACGGCCTTGATTCTAAGGAAGGGAGGAATTGGAAGTGAAATCGAAATTAAGCTTGCACGACCGGATCCGGAATGCAAATGCCAGCCAGCAGGTAGAAAATGTAAAAGCGCGCCATACCTACCTCCATGGACGTGCAGACGCTACCGGAGAATGGGCTGTCATCTGGTCCAGAAGCGATGACTGCTCCTGGGCACATGCTTTCGGGCGCATGAGGGGTTTTGACCAGGTCTGGAAAGGGTCTGTGGGGGATTATGACAAGATGGCCATGCAGAATGCCATCGAGATGCAGGAAATCTGGCCGGAGACCACCGGCAAGGACCCGCGTCCTTTGATGGAAGCATCTGTCCATACCTTGCTTACCGATGTCATTGAAGTAGCGGAGGATGGAATGAGTGCCAGAGGCTCCTTTATTACCCCGGGCGTCATCCATTCCTGTCTGACGACCGATACAGACCCGGATGACCCGACCCGCCATGTCAAATACTGCAACGTCCTCTGGGAGCGCTACGGTTCTGACTTTGTCTGCGAAGACGGCCAGTGGAAATACCTCCATGAGCATGTATGCCCGGATATCCTGACCAAGATGGACATGCTGAACTGGGCTGCAGAGGATTACCAAAGGCAGGTTCATCCGGAAGAGAACCCGGCGCCGCCGGCTACCCTTGGCGCGCCGCCTGTCACGGATCCGGGCCCGCTGCATCATCCGTATACCTGCACTTCCCAGCCGCAGAATACGGTGCCGTGGCCTGAGCCTTATGAGACTCTCGATAACGACAATACCTACACGCCGTTTATCGGAAAGACGAAACACCTGGAGTAACCTTTTTCCAGGCTTCCCCCTGCTATTTCTACCCGTGGCAGGGGGATTTTGCATTCTGTTTCATCAGTGTCGGTAGGACATGCAAAAAGGTGCTTTGGAAAGCAATTACTAGCTTTTCCAAAGCACCTTTTTGCATGAATTTTGCGGCAAAAAAATGCCACCGCCAGATGTGGGTGAAAGAACCCGTAACAAGGTTTCTGGTAAAGGACCTGTAAAAGCCCCTTATAAATAAACCGTAAAGAGACCCATTATTTATAGCAATCCCATCTGCTATGTGTTAAGCTATGGATTTAGGGGCTGCTTTCCCTGCTGTGCTTTATGTGAGGATTCGCACGTTGCAGGAAACCGGTTCCTTCCTTATCTTTAGAATGATTATTTACACAAGGAAATTTTCCCAATCCTAGAATGCCTTCGGCTTCGGGAAACAGGTGCTAAAAAGGAAGACTGAAAAATGAATCCATCGAATACGCTGATCAAGGACCTTACGCAGGGAAATATTAGGAAACAGCTGGTCCATTTTGTACTGCCGCTGATGATGGCAAATGCCCTTCAGACCGCGTTTAACCTGGTCGATATGTTTTTCGTCGGAAGGTATGCCGGGACGCAGGCCCTGTCGGCGGTAAGCATCGGGGGACAGATTACCATGCTGATGTTCAGCCTGTACTTGGGGCTGGCCACCGGCGCACAGATCTGCGTGGCCCAGGCCGTAGGCTCAGGGAACAGGGGCCAGCTGAATGGGCTGGTCGGGAACTCCATTACTATCAGCGTTCTTGTAGGCCTTGTCACGATGATCGTAATCCCTCTGGCCGGCCCTATCCTTACCATTATGCAGACTCCGGCCGAGATCATGGGCAAGACGGTTTTATATCTGCGGATCTGCTGCTACGCCAATATCCTGATCGCTTTGTATAACAGTATCAGCGGTACCATGAGGGGGATGGGGGATTCGCGCCATCCCATGGTTTTTATCGTGGTGGCTACGGTCGTAAATATTGTCCTGGATTATCTTTTTATTGCCGTATTTAAATGGGGAGTGGCGGGAGCCGCCTGGGCGACAATTATAGGACAGAGCAGCGCGGCGGTTGTAGCGATCGTCTTTCTTTATAAAAAGCGAAAAGAATTCGGATTTGATTTCAAAATGAAAAGTTTCCGGCTGGAAGGAAGATATTCGAAGCCGCTTTTCCAGATTGGGGTACCGGTTTCAGCGAAAGCCCTTTTTATCAACCTTTCCTTCCTTTTTGTCAATGCGAATATCAACCATTTTGGAGTGGTTTCTATCGCTGCGGCTGGAATCGCCCAGAAGGTGCTGAGCGTCATGAACATCGTGTCCAATGCCTTAAATGACGGGACGGCATCGATCGTAGGACAGAATTTTGCGGCCGGGAAGCAGGAAAGGGTGCAGAAGACAGTATGGACAGCGGCCGGGATCGGCCTGGCCTTCAGTTTCATCCTGATCGCGCTTTTCCTCCTTTTCCCACACCAGATCTTCGGTATTTTTACAAGGGACCAGGAGGTTATTGCGGTCTCAAGGCCTTATCTTGCCTGCTGTGCGATCATGGCTTTTACTTTTGCGCTTATGAGCCCGACGATCGGCCTGATCAACGGGGTCGGGAACGCGGCCCTTAATATGGTGATTGCATTTGCCGATGGCGTGGCTGCCAGGATCATTTTGTCTCTTATTTTCGGATACGGGCTGGAAATGGGGGCTGTGGGATTTTATCTGGGCAACTGCCTCGCAGGCTTTGTCTCGGTCATATGGGGCGGATGGTATTTTCTTTCCGGAAGGTGGAAGAAGAGGAAGGTGCTTGGGAATTAAAACAGCCGGTTTTTCACTTGCAGGGGTTGGCCCATGAAAAAATTTTGCAATATTGTGCCATAAGCTAATGCATGAAAATAACGTCGTAATTTCTGCACGAAAAGACATTGTCCTCCTATCCTTTATCCGTTATACTTGCTATATATTCCAATACCTGCAGGATGCCGGGACGAAAAAGGAAGCCGGAAACGGGGGTATCCGGGCGGCCTGGTTCCTGGGCATGGCATTTGGTTATAAGAAAAGGAGGGGAAAAATGTTTACTAATGTATGGGTTTCTGCCGCGTTCGTTATAGTGGCGATCATCATCTTTATCATCCTCTGCTACAGGGGGATGCATACCGGGATCGCGGCGCTCATCTCAGCTGTTATAGCGGCATTTGGTTCTACCAACAGCTTCTATACGTCCATTTTTGAAGTCTTCCCTTCAGGGGTCGCTTCCTTAGTACAGCTGATGTTCTTTGTTTTCACCATGTCAGGGCTTTTAGGGTACCTGATGCAGGAGACCGGGTGTTCCCATGCCGTGGGAAATACCATGATCAAGCTGCTTGGCACGGACAGGGCGTGGATGGCCATTACCGCAACGGCAGTCATCCTGATGCTGGCCGGTGTCGGCACATTTATTTTCGTAGTCGTAGTCGTTGCGGCACCGCTGATGCAGGCAGCCAACTTGCCCAGGAAAGTGGGCATGATCGCAGCACAGGGCATCGCGCCGGCCATCAACTTCTGTATGCCGGTACCGAATGTCCCGGGATCACTGCCAAACAGTTTTCTGGGCACTACCCTTTACAGCGCGCCGGTGCTTTCCATTGCCACTGGTACAGTAGGCATCGTGCTGTTCGCTGTTTACCAGGTACACCTGGTAAACAAGGCCAGGAGGGACGGCGAAGGTTATGATGGCGAGGAAGTGACCTTGAACATGAACGAGGATGAACTTCCGGGATTCTGGAGCTCTGTGATACCCCTGATCGCAGTCGTAATTTCCGCCATCCTCTACAGCAATATTTCTTATATGAACCAGACATATTCCACCTGGGCAAACCAGCTTGTGGCACTGGCACAGTTTACCGGCGTCGTGGTACTGATCCTGCTGCACTTTAAGCGCTGCAAACAGATCGGCTTCGTCAAGATCTTCTCGGAAGGCTGTACCAGCATGTGGGGCTTCCTGCTCCTGGCAGGCTGCGTTTACGGCTTCGGCCAGGTTGTTACTTCCTGCGCCGCT
This sequence comes from uncultured Lachnospiraceae bacterium, assembly GCA_902797185.1. GTDB lineage: Bacteria > Bacillota > Clostridia > Lachnospirales > Lachnospiraceae > RUG14243. Next base: position 81,739 of record CADBRV010000050.1, on the reverse strand, counting down.
GTCACGCCGATCCAGAACGCGGTGCTGAGCCTCCATATCAACCCGTATGTATCCGCTATGATTTCGGTAGCCGTTATCGCCGCCCTCTGCACGGATGGCATCTCTGCTATGATGGTATGGCTGCCGATGTTCGGTCAGACCTACCTGGATATGGGTGTCAACGCGGGCGCATTGAGAAGGCTGCTCCTGTGTACGACACAGACTTTCGACTCCCTGCCGCATGCACAGTCCGTAGCCAATACCTTGGGCGTGTTCGGGCTGACCCACAAGCAGGCATACAAGGAACTGTTTATTACCACCGTCATCTTCCCGACGATTTTCTCCATTTTCTGCTGCATCTGCTGCATCATTTTCTATGGGGTTTCCTGAGAAGGAAGAAAGCACGAAGCAAGGCTGCCTGCCGGGCAGATGGCATGATGCCTATGGTCTGGAGATACGGTCCTGCATGAAAACGATGAAAAAGGGCTGGCCATGTCTGGCCGGCCCAATGTTATAATTAATGGGCCTTACGATACGTAACCTGTTTGCAGGGATGCGCGTTTTATGGCAGCGGAAATTCGAGTGGGGCATTTTCTGCCCTGCTCGATTTTCCTGATTTTAAAAGGGATACAGAGTGAAAAAGAACGTTTCTCCCTATGAAAGGGCTTTATATATTGTACTGGTGCCCGTAGTGCTCCTGATTATCTTTTTGAATTCCGGAGTGCTTCAGAGGGCGCTGCCCGCGGCATCCGTAAATGGGCAGTCCTATACTGTGGCTGCTTATGATTTCTATTATTTTGATTATTACAATTCTTTCCTGGAAGAGAATGAGGACAAGCTGGATGAGCTGGGCTATGACCCGGACCAGTCTGCCGGACGGCAGGATTATGACGGTTCCATGACCTGGAGGGATTATTTCCTGCAGAAAGGGGAAGAAGAGCTGGCGGAAACGGCTTATTTTTATGACTTGTCCCAGAAGGCAGGCTACCAGTTTTCTGATACGGAGCTTCTGCCTATCCAGAAGCAGCTGGAGAAAAACCAGCAGGCCATGGACCAGTACGGCCTTAAGGAAAAGAATTTTTACGTGTCCTATTATGGACGGGGCATGACAAAGGCTATATATGAAAAACAGCTGGAAAGAAAGGTAAAAGCGCAGGCTTATAAACAGTACCTGGTTGATCATTACCAGCTTACAGACGAGGAATGGCAGGGCTGGCAGTCTTCCCACCAGGAAGAAGATTATAAGGCAGTAAACCTTAAGGTCATCACCCTGGAAGCAGGCACGGACCGGGAAACCGGGAAAGTAGGAGAGAGGCAGGTGGAAGCCTTAAAGGAGAAACTCACCAGCCTCCAGCAGCGTTATGAGGATGGGGAATCCTTTGCCAGCCTGCAACAGGCTTTTTCAACAGACGCCCTCGGGGATGAAAGCGGCGATATCGAAAATGCCACCAGGGAGAGCCTCCCGGAAGTGCTCAGCAGCTGGTGCATTGACGGCCAGGAAAACTGCAAGGCAGGAGATTATTACAGCGTGGTAGAGGAAGATACCGGCACCGCTTACTTTGCGGTCCTTACCTCTTTTGGGGGCTCCGGCTTAAAGAAGCAGGCTTCCATGGAAATCGGGAAAGAAAAAGTGGAAGAAGCTTTAAAAGAAGCTTTGGAAGGCGATTATGCTGTTAACCGGAACAAGGCCGGCATGACATTGGCAGCAAACTGAAGGAGGAAGGCATGGCTAAAAAGAAAGAAAAACGTCCTGCCTTCTGGCAGAGGACCTATTCCCCCAAGGGGCAGAAGGGACAGGGCACCAAAGTAACCTCTCCGGAAGATTTTGGGAAGACGAGGGAAGAAATCGAGGAAGAGAAGCAGCAGAAAGCAAAAGTCACGAAGCATGCCAGGATCGTATCCATCCTGATCATCATCATCCTGGTGACGGCCTTTTTCGGCAGATGGGTCTTCGCGGTCATGAACAACTACTACCGAACTTTTTTCGAAGTCAGCGCGGATGTGCCGCAGGCTTTGGAATCGGTCAAGGGGCTGGATTTGACAGAAGACGAGCAGTCCCAGTTGCTGCCCCTCCAGGAAGACTGGGATTATTTTACCCAGTCGCACCTCAGGGACGAGCTAGAGATGACGGCTTCGGATGGAACGAAATTACATGCGTACCTGTATAAAGGAACAGAGGATAAAACGGTCGTCGTCCTACAGCAGTTCGGGCAGGATGGCACGGCGGATTTCCTGCCAGGGAGCGTCCTGGGCGGGGAAGACGGCTGCAGCATCCTCCTTCTGGATGCCCGTGCCACCGGGGACAGCAGCGGGGATTATTTCAGCTATGGCTACCTGGAACAGCAGGACCTTGCAGACTGGCTATCTTATATGGACAGCGTTTTTGGAAAGCAGGAATACCTCATCTGGGGGACTGGCGCAGGAGCGAACACGGCCTTGTTTGCAGACGAGGACGGCCTTCTGCCGGATAACGTGGCTGGCATCGTGGCAGAGAGCCCTTACGGTTCATTGGACAAGCTGGCAAGGGAAAATATCATGTCCTGGTTTACGCTGACGCCCTTCCCGTTTGTAAATGCCATCGAATTTCGGCTCAGCATCAGCCATGCAGGGTTTACCCAGAAGGATACCAACCTTTCCGGCGTCCTTTCCAATACGCCACAGGATATCCCGGTGCTGTTTTTGACAAGCAGCGGGGACCAGTATATCCAGGAAGAGTTTACCAGCGAGGTTTACCAGGGCTTTTCTGGTGAAAAGGCGCTGGTGGAAGGAACCGGTTCCCATGGAACTGTTTTCAGGGAAAAGGAAGACGACATCCTGGACTGGATACAGGAGAAGACGGGATTTTAGAATACAGACGCCGCATTTGCGGGATATGGCCCGGGAAAATTTATTTTCCCGGGTTTTTCTATTATTCGCCCTGTTTAAAAGGTAGACGAAAAAGGCAATATCTGGGATAATATGGTATTGGAATTACAATATACAGGAGATGCGCTATGATTTTTCGACGTGCAGCAAAATCAGATTTCCCGGAAATAAGGGAACTTTGGAAAAAAGTGTTCGGTGACACGGACAGTTTCCTGGACCTTTATGAGCAGGTCGCATTCCATCCGGAAAATACCTGGATCGCCCAGAAAAAAGACCGGATTGTTTCCATGTCCATCCTCTATTACCATGAGGACCTGGTACAGAAAAAGAAGTCTTACGGTCCCTGCCCCTGCGTTTATGCGGTTGCCACAGACCCGGTTTTCCGGGGACATGGATACGCCATGAGCCTGATCCGCATGCAGGCCGTATATATGGATGACCATTACCCCTGCAGCATGATCTCGCCGGCGGACGAAGGGCTGGACCGGATTTACGAAAGGTATTTTTCCTATAAAGACCATTTCTATTGTACAAAGGCAATGGTGCCTCTCCAGCCGGAGGGTGCCAAAACACCCGAAAACGGAAAAGAAGCCCCGCTTCTGGAGCCGGTGACCCCTGCCACTTACAACCGGATCCGGGAATCCTACCTGGAAAACAGGCAGCACCTGCAGTTTACGAATGAGCAGCTGGTTTTCGAGAAGAAGTCCTGCCGTCTCAGTGGTGGAGACCTTTACCGGGTACGCGTGAATGGTGCAGAAGGCGTCTGCGCTGTGGAAATCACCGAAGAAGGACATGCCCGGATCAATGAGCTTTTGATTGAGGAGGAAGCTATGGCGGAAGCCGTGCTTTTCCTTTCTACCAAGCTGAAAGGGTGCTCCCTGGAAGTGCGCACGCATCCATGGGTAAATGGGGAAAAGCTCCTTTACTGGCTTCACCGCAAAGGGTTCTCCCAGGCAGAAATCCTGGAAAACGTGCCTGTCGCCCAGATCCGTTTCCGGCCGAAGGAACGGAAAAAGGAAGAAGAGGCATACGCGGGTTTTGTATTCGATTAAGGACAGAAGATGCATTCCAAATTGTCCTTAAGGAGAGCTGCGCCATGAAAGGCCACGCCTCGCGTGAGGGATCCTCCCGCTGAAGAGGGATCCTCCTTACGATAGATAAAGGAATATCATGAGTGAAAAAATCGTTTTAATCGATGGGCACAGCATATTAAACCGTGCCTATTTCGGCATCCCGGACCTGACCAACAGCGAAGGGACCCATACCAACGCCATTTATGGCTTCTTAAATATCCTGTTTAAGACACTGGACGAGGAACAGCCTTCCTACTTGGAAGTAGCCTTTGACCTTTCCGCGCCCACGTTCCGTCATAAAAAGTATGCAGATTACAAGGGCAACCGGAAACCCATGCAGCCGGAGCTGCGGGAGCAGGTGCCTATTTTAAAAGAACTTCTTAGGGACATGCAGATCCCGGTAGTGACAAAGGAAGGGTACGAGGCAGATGACATCCTGGGCACCCTTTCCGTCCAGGCCCAGGAAAAGGGGCTGGATGTCCGGATCCTTTCCGGTGACCGTGACCTCCTGCAGCTGGCGACAGACAAAGTCCACCTGATCCTGCCCAAGACCAAAAAGACAGGGACAGATCTCTTCTTTTACGATGCGGACGCGGTGAAAGAACAGTACCAGGTGACGCCGAAGGAATTTATCGATGTCAAAGCCCTCATGGGAGATTCTTCCGACAATATCCCGGGAGTGCCCGGCATCGGGGAAAAGGGAGCTACCAAGCTGATCGCGCAGTACCACAGCGTGGAAAATGTTTACGCGCATCTGGAGGAAGTGGTTCCCAACCGGACAAAGAATGCCCTGGAGGGGCAGGAGCAGGTGGCACTGGACAGTAAATACCTGGTGACCATCGATGTGCACAGCCCTGTAGATCTGGACTTAGAAGAGGCGAAGATCGGGAATTTCTATACGCCGGAAGCTTACCTCCTGATGAAGAAGCTGGATTTCAAAAACTTCCTGCCGCGGTTTTCCGACTCCGCCAGGGAAGACCCCCTCGAAGGGAAGATGGAACAGGTTTCTTCCGAGAAAGGAGTGGATGCCTTCCTGGCCGGTGTGACGGGAGAGGATACGGTTTCCATCTTCCTGCCGGAGGAGGAAGACGGCGGAGGATTTTCCTTCTGCAAAGGGAAGGACCATCTTTATTACCTGCCGGGCAGTTTTAACGGGCTTCTGGGAAAATTCCTGCCGCAGGTGCTGGAAAAGGCCAGGCGGCTTGTCTGCCTGGATTTAAAGGCCCTTTTCCATGCCGCAAAGGTAGAAGGCACTTTTTCCGAAGAAGAACGCAGGAAAATGTTTGACTTGGGGCTTGTGGCATACCTGCTGAACCCCTTAAAAGGACATTATGCCTATGACGAGGTGGCATCCGACTATGCAGGCGTCATGCTTCCCGCGAAGGAAGACCTGCTGCCGAAAAAATCCCAGAAGAAAAAATTAGAGTATGGGGAACTGGAGAAGAAGCAGATGGAATATGCCTGTGCCGGGGCTATAGGCACTTTTGCCAGCTTTGACAAGGCTTATGCCCAGGTGAAAGAGCAGGGCATGGAAAGCCTTTACCTGGATATAGAGCTGCCTTTGGTTTATACCCTTTATGCCATGGAGCGGGAAGGCATCCGGGCAGACCGGGACGCCCTCTCTTCCTATGGGGAAAAGTTAGGGGAAGCCATTACGGTGGCGGAAAAGGAAATTTACGACCTGGCCGGGGAAGAGTTCAATATCCTCTCCCCGAAGCAGCTGGGCGTGGTTTTGTTTGAGCATTTAAAACTGCCCGGAGGCAAAAAGACCAAGACCGGGTATTCCACGGCGGCGGACGTTTTGGAAAAGCTGGCCGGGGATTATCCCATCGTCGAAAAAGTGCTGCAGTACCGCCAGCTGACAAAGCTTAAGTCCACTTATGCGGACAGCCTGCAGGACGTGATCCGGGAGGATGGCAGGATCCATACGACTTTTAACCAGACTGTGACGGCCACCGGGAGGCTCAGTTCCACAGACCCGAACCTGCAGAACATCCCCATCCGCATGGACTTAGGCCGGCAGATCCGCAAAGTCTTTGCCCCCAGGGATGGCTGGATTTTCCTGGACGGGGATTATTCCCAGATCGAGCTGAGGGTCCTGGCCCATATGTCCGGGGATGAAAACCTCATCGAAGCATTCCGGGAGTCCAAGGACATCCACAGGACCACCGCTTCCCAGGTATTCCATGTCCCCTTTGACGAGGTTACGCCGCTGCAGCGCCGGAACGCCAAGGCAGTCAATTTCGGCATTATTTATGGGATTAGCGCCTTCGGGCTGTCCCAGGACCTTTCCATTTCCAGGAAAGAGGCACAGGATTTCATAGACCGGTATTTTGCCACTTACCCGAAGGTAAAGGGCTTTTTGGACGGCCTTGTTTCTTCTGCAAAAGAAAACGGTTTCTGCCGCACCTTGTTCGGCAGGATCCGCCCCATGCCGGAGCTTTCTTCCAGCAATTTCATGCAGAGGTCCTTTGGGGAGCGGGTGGCTATGAATGCCCCCATCCAGGGGACGGCGGCGGACATCATCAAGATTGCCATGAACCGGGTCTATGAAAGGATGAAGAAGGAAGGGCTCAGGTCCCGCCTGCTCCTGCAGGTCCATGATGAGCTTTTAATCGAGGCGCCGCCGGAAGAAGAGGCGTATGTAAGGGAGCTGATGCTGTTCGAGATGACCCATGCAGCAGATTTGAAAGTAAAGTTGGAGGTTGACATAAATGAAGGCAAGAACTGGTATGAGGCAAAATAAGCAGAAAAGAAAGCCGCTTAAAACCACCCACGTGATCGGGCTTACCGGCGGAATCGGGGCAGGCAAGAGCGACCTTGCCGAATACTTGAAGGCAAATTACCAGGCCAGGGTCTTTTCTACCGATGAGATTGGGGAAGAGGTCGTGCTGCCGGGCGGCATGTGCTATTCCAGGCTACGGGACCTGCTCCCGAAGGAGGCTTTTGACCGCAAAGGCATCATGGATCGGGAAGTGGTGTCCAAGCTCATGTATGAGGACCCGTCCCTCCGCAAGAAGATGAACGACTTGATCCATCCGGCGGTGGGGATTTACCTTACTTCGGAAGTAAAAAACGAGAGGGAGAGGGGGCTTTTGGACTTTGTGATTATTGAGTCCGCCCTTTATGACGGCACCGGTTTTGCCACCCTCTGCGACGAGGTCTGGAATGTGGATGCGCCCAAGGAGCAGCGCCTGCAACGCCTTATGGAGTCCAGGGGCTATTCCCGGGAAAAAGCCGAGGGCATCTTTGAAAGCCAGGCAAAATATGACAGGATGCGCCAGGGCCTAAAGGTACAGATCGATAATTCCGGCAGCAGGGAAGAAGCTTATGCCCAGCTGGACCAGCAGATGGAGAGGGTCCTTCCGGGCAGCAAGAGGAAGGCATGAGCATGGAGATGATGAGCATTGCCAGCGGCAGCAGCGGCAATTGCATCTATATCGGCAGCGATGGCACCCATATTTTAATTGACGCCGGCATCAGTGGCAAAAAAGTCCAGGAAGGATTAAATGGCAAGGGGCTGGATATGCGGGATATCTCCGGCATCTGCATCACCCACGAGCATAACGACCATATCAAAGGGCTGGGCGTTTTGGCACGGCGTTACGGGGTGCCGATTTTTACCATGCCGGAGACCTGGGACATGATCCAGAAGACGGGAAAGGTGGGGAAAATTCCCCAGGACCTGTATGTGCCGATCCAGGAACAAACCCCTTTCCAGATCGGGGATATCTGCCTGAAGGCCATCCCGGTTTCCCATGACGCGGCACACCCTGTGGCTTTCCTGGCGCGCTGCGGGCAGAAAAAAGTGGGCGTGGTGACGGACCTTGGTACTTACGATGACGCGCTTAAGGAAGAGCTGAAAGGGCTGGACGTGATCCTCCTGGAGGCGAACCATGACGTAAGGATGCTGGAGCTGGGACCTTACCCCTACCCTTTAAAGCAGAGGATCTTAAGCAAACGGGGGCACCTTTCCAATGAAGCTTCCGGGAGGCTTTTGGGCGGCCTCCTCCATGACAATGTAAAGAAAATTTTTCTGGGGCATTTAAGCAAGGAAAACAATTATGACAAACTGGCCAGGGAAACGGTGAAGACCGAGATTACCTTAGGCGATAACCCATACAAGGGGACGGATTTCCCCATCAGCGTGGCCGGCAGGGACAAGCCGACTGAAATGGTCTGCATCTGAGACAGAAAGGATAGGAAATGGAGACACAAGACAGGATTATTATTACCGTGATCGGTAAGGATTCCGTAGGCATCATCGGCAAGGTCTGCACGGCTTTGGCGGACTGCCATATCAACATTCTGGATATTTCCCAGACGATCGTACACGGGTTTTTCAATATGATGATGGTGGCAGACATGGAAGGGGCTACGGTGCCTTTTTCCGATTTAAGCGATAACCTAGATAAGCTGGGAGAATCCATCGGTGTACAGATTACATGCCAGAGGGAAGAAATCTTTGACATGATGCATCGTATTTAAGGGGGCCGGCCGCGAAATGATCAATCGTTACGAAGTATTCGAAACCAACAGCATGATCTCCGACATGAACCTGGACGTGCGTACCATCACCCTGGGCATCAGCCTTCTGGACTGTGCCGATGCGGATTTGGAGAAATGCTGCAGCAAGATTTATGACAAGATTACCACCCTGGCGAAGGACCTCTCCAAAACCGCCGAGGCCATTGAAAAGGAATACCGGATCCCTATCGTAAACCGGAGGATCTCCGTTACGCCGATCGCCCTGGTAGGCGCGTCCTGCTGCAAGAGCGAGGATGACTTTGTGAAAATCGCCAAGACATTGGATGCCGCCGCGAAAAAGGTCAACGTGAACCTGCTGGGAGGATATTCCGCCCTGGTGGCAAAGGGCATGACAAAGGCAGACGAGATGCTGATCCGTTCGATGCCGAAGGCTTTTGCTTCCACTGACACGGTCTGTGGCTCCGTAAACCTGGCTACTACAAAAATCGGCATCAATATGGACGCGGTCAGGCTCATGGGTGAAATCAACAAGCAGATCGCGGAAAATTCCGCCCTGCCGGATTCCGGTGACTGCATGAAGCTGGTTGTTTTCTGCAACGCGCCGGATGACAACCCGTTTATGGCCGGTGCCTTCCATGGCGTAACGGAAGCGGATGCCATCATCAATGTAGGCGTCAGCGGTCCCGGCGTTGTAAAACGTGCCCTGGAGGAAGCCCGTGGGGAAGATTTCGAAGTGTTGTGCGAAACCATCAAGAAGACAGCCTTCAAGGTTACCCGTGTAGGCCAGCTGGTTGCCAAAGAGGCTTCCAGGATGATGGGGATCCCCTTCGGCATCGTGGACCTTTCCCTGGCACCTACCCCTGCGGTAGGAGATTCCGTGGCAGACATCCTGCAGGAAATCGGCGTGGAGTATGCCGGAGCCCCCGGTACGACAGCTGCCCTGGCCATGCTCAATGACCAGGTGAAGAAGGGCGGGGTCATGGCATCTTCTTATGTGGGCGGTCTTTCCGGCGCCTTCATCCCGGTCAGCGAGGACGCGGGAATGATCGAGTCTGTAGAAAAGGGAGCCATTACTTTGGAGAAACTGGAAGCCATGACCTGTGTCTGCTCTGTAGGCCTGGACATGATCGCCATCCCTGGAGATACAAAAGCTACCACCATTTCCGGCATTATTGCCGATGAGATGGCTTTGGGCATGGTAAACGGCAAGACTACTGCCTGCCGCCTGATCCCGGCAGTCGGGAAGAAGGTGGGAGATACGGTAGAATTCGGCGGGCTGTTCGGGTATGCACCGGTTATGCCGGTAAACCCCTATTCTTGCGATAATTTTGTAAACAGGGGAGGCAGGATCCCGGCACCGATCCATTCTTTTAAGAACTGATATGGGAAAAGAGAAAATAAAAGAAAGGAGCCTTTCCGCATCAGAGGCGGCCCGCAGGGACCAGAGGGAAGGGATCCAGGATTCTATCCCCATCGCGCTGGGCTACTTTGCCGTATCCTTTACTTTTGGAATTATGGGTTCTTTAAACGGGCTTGCCTGGTGGGAAACGACGCTGATTTCGGTGACAAATGTGACGTCCGCCGGCCAGTTTGCCGGCCTGTCCATCATGTCTTCTATGGGTTCCTTTATCGAAATGGCCATGACCCAGTTCGTGGTCAACCTGCGCTATTCCCTGATGTCCATTTCCCTTTCCCAGAAGGTGGATGAGAAATTCCGGGGCATCTGGAGGGCGTTATTAGGCTTTTTTATGACGGATGAGATCTTTGCGGTGGCTGCATCCAAGGACCGCCCTGTCACCAGGAGGTATTTCGCATTCCTGTCCTTGCTGCCTGTGGCCTGCTGGACGCTGGGGACTATGTGCGGCGCAATCCTGGGAGACATCCTGCCGGCGATTGTGACAACCAGCCTGGGCATTTCCCTGTATGGCATGTTTATCGCCATCGTAGTGCCTCCTGCCAGGGAGCATAAACCGGTGCTCATGGTCGTGCTGCTTTCGGTGGCCATCAGCTGCCTGCTGCATTATGGACCCATGTTTCAGCAGGTGTCGAGTGGCTTTGCCGTGATTATCTGCGCGGTTATCGCATCAGCGGCAGGGGCGTTGCTTTTCCCGGTTCCGGAGGAAGGGGGAGAAGCATGAGCGTAAGGCTGTTTTTCCTGTACCTTTTGGTCATGTCCCTTGTTACTTACCTGGTGAGGGCGGTGCCGTTCCTGCTTTTCCGGGGGAAGATTAAAAGCCGTTTTTTCCGGTCGTTTTTGTACTATATACCCTACAGCGTGCTTTCCGCCATGACCTTCCCGGCCATTTTAAGCGCCACCGGTTCCCTCCTTTCAGCATGGATCGGCTTCATCACGGCACTGATCCTGGCTTTTATGGACAAAGGATTGATCAAAGTGGCTGCTTATTCCAGCGCGGTAGTGCTGGCAGTAGACCTGCTGATAAGGCTCTTTTAATAAAAATATTATATAAGGTAATATTTGTTCGTTGAAAAATTATTTTAGAATGCTGTTTAGATAGGGTAAAATGATTTTCAGATGCTGCTATTTCGTACAATTAGGGTATCTGGATATATATTTTATGTAAATAGGATTTCTGATACTGCTTTTTTCATGCAGCTAGGATCACATGTTATCTGCTTAATGGAGAAGGAGGATAAGACCGATGGGAGATTTTGAAGCAGAATATAAACGGAAACTTACTACCCCGGATGAGGCAGTCAAAGTAGTAAAGAGCGGGGACTGGATTGATTTCGGTTATAATGTGGGGATCCCGGATGCCCTGGACAAGGCATTGGCAAAAAGGATGCCGGAGCTGGAGGATATCAAAATCCGGGGCGGCAACCTGATGAGGGAGCTGGAGATTTTTAAAACTCCCAATGCGGCAGAACATTTCTGTTACAATTCCATCCATGTCAGCGGCGTGGAACGGAAACATATCCAGGATGGAACGGTATTTTACCTGCCGATCCGCTATTCCGAGCTGCCGGGCTACTATGAATACATGGATGACATTGACGTGGTCATGGTCCAGGTATGCCCCATGGACAAGGACGGGTATTTTAACTTCGGACCGTCTACCTCCCATCTGATGGCAGCCTGCAAAAAGGCAAAATGCGTCATTGTAGAAGTAAATGAAAAGATGCCCCGGGCGCTGGGCGGGTTTAACGAAAGCCTCCCCATTTCCATGGTAGATAGGATTGTGGAAGGGGACAACCCGGACCTGCCGACCCTTTCTTCCAGCGAGCCGGCCGAGACGGATGTCAAGATCGCCGAGCAGATCTTTCCCATGATCCCGGACGGCGCCTGCCTGCAGCTGGGCATTGGCAAGACCCCGAACGCGGTAGGCAAGATGATCGCAGAATCTGATTTGAAGGATCTGGGCGTCCATACGGAAATGTATGTGGATGCTTTCATGGACCTGACCAAGGCAGGGAAGATTACCTGCGCGGAAAAGAAACGTGACGTGGGACGCCAGGTATATGCTTTCGCGGCAGGATCCAAACAGCTGTATGAATTTATTGATAATAACCCGGCTTTGATGGCTGCTTCGGTCGATTATACCAATGACATCGGCGTCATCTCTTCCATTGATAATTTCATTTCCATCAACAGCGGCATTTACGTGGACCTGTATGGCCAGGTTGACGCTGAGACGGTAGGATACCGCCATATCAGCGGGTCCGGCGGGCAGCAGGATTTCGTGCTGGGCGCTTACCTTTCCAAAGGCGGCAAGAGCTTCCTGTGTGTTCCTGCAGTGCGTGTGGGCAAGGACGGAACAAAGACTTCCAATATCCGCATGCCCATGCCAGAAGGAAGCTGCATGACCTGCACCCGTACCAATACCAACTACCTGGTAACCGAATTCGGTATGGTCAACCTCAAGGGCATGACCACCTGGGAGAGGGCGGAAAAGATTATTTCCGTGGCAGATCCGGATTTCCGGGACGAGCTGATCGCGGATGCGGAAAAAATCCACATCTGGAGGAGGAGCAACAAGAGGTAACCTCATAAAGAAAATGGACAGCAGGAGGCTTCTTTAGGAGGCCCGCTATCAGGAGGGCGGGTATTTTGGCCGGAAAGCGGGCATTCCGTCATTAGGAGAGTGGCGGGACCTGTTGTCCCTCATTTTGCAGCGGCATCCGGTTAAGGATGGCATGTACTTTATTAATACGATTGTGTAATTACGGCAGCGGGGTAATGGCCGCTGCCTGTTTTGTATCAGGATATACCGTAAGGACGGACCCGTTTCAGAGGGAGGATTCCCTACGATATATAGAGTTTGGATGTTAAATGGAGGCTGCAGGAAGGAGAGCTGCAGCGGGGAGATAACAGACAGCTATGGTAAAAAGAATATTGAAATGGATCGGCATCGTAATACTGGTAATTGCGGTGCTGTTTGCAGTGCTGCTCCTGGTCCTTACGGTGACGGAATATAAGCCCAAGGATGAGGAGGACATTGCCATCAGCGGGAACGCGTCAGCAGAGATTGCTTCCGGGGATTCCCTTACGATCTTAAGCTGGAATACGGGCTACTGCGGCCTGGGCAATACGGCGGATTTCTTCATGGATGGAGGAAAAAGCGTCCGTGAGAATACGAAGTCCGAGGTAGAAGGGAACCTTACGGGCATTGAGGATACGATCCGCCAGGAGGACCCAGACGTGGTGTTCCTGCAGGAAGTAGACAAAAAGGCAAAACGCTCCTACGGGATAAACGAAGTATCCGGTATCGCCGGGGCTTTCCCACAGATGGAAAACATGTTCGCGGAAAATTACAAGGTACTGTATATCCCATATCCGATACCGCCCATGGGGCATGTGGACGCGGGCATTATGACCTTGACTTCCTATTCGGCGGAAAGCGCGGAAAGGATCCAGCTTCCCTGCCCGTTTTCCTGGCCATACCGGCTGGGCAATTTGAAGCGCTGCCTCCTGGTTACCCGGATCCCGGTGCAGGGGTCGGATAAAGAGTTGGTGCTGGTGAACCTGCATCTGGAGGCTTACGACGATGGGGAAGGGAAGGCAGCACAGACAAAGCAGCTGGCCCAGTTCCTCCAGTCGGAATATGAGAAAGGAAACTATGTCATCGCCGGAGGCGACTTTAACCAGGTCTTTTCCGGCACGGATACTTCCATGTATCCCCAGGTCAGCGATGACTTATGGAAGTGCGGCACTCTGGATGAAAGCCAGTTTTCGGACTCGCTCCAGTTTGAAATGGACAATTCCACTCCTACCTGCCGTTCCCTGGATAGGGCTTATAAAGGAGCGGAAGGGGATTTCCAGTATTATATGATTGACGGGTTCATTGTTTCTGACAACGTAGAAGTGTCTTCCATGGAGACCCTGGACAAGGAATTTGAACACAGCGACCATAATCCGGTGGAAATGAAGGTTACCTTGAAATAAACAGATGGGAAACCGCTGATAAAGACGGGCCATTCCCTTTCCGTCCCGGACCGGAGCCTGTGCCATCAACAGTTATTCGATGCAGGTACAGTTGGCATGAAAATCCTTACCATGCCAAGGGAAATGCCCGGAAAACCGGATGTAAAGGAAAAAACCTTTAAGGTAAAGAAAAAATACTTGACACTAAGGCTTTCTTCCGATATTATGGGAAAGGTTCAGTTTTAGGAGCGGCATGCCTATGGAAAAGATAGTAGAACAAGGGCTTTTATATGACTTCTATGGCAGCCTTTTGACCGACCATCAAAAGCAGGTTTACGAGGCTGCGGTTTATGAAGACATGTCCCTTCGGGAGATTGCTGAAGAATTCCAGATCACTTACCAGGGCGTGCATGACCTTTTGAAGCGTTGTGACAAAATTCTTCTGGGTTATGAGTCAAAGCTGCATCTTCTGGAAAAGTATTCCAAAGAGAAGAAACTGGTTTCCGGTATCCTGGAGGAAGCAAAAGCTGGCAGGGAGAAAAACGATCCCAAGGCTTTTGACAGGATCAAAGAGCTTGCAGAAGGCCTATTAAAGGAGCTTTAAGATATGGCATTTGACAGCCTTACCGAAAAACTGCAGAACGTCTTCCGGAACCTCCGGAAAAAGGGCACGCTGACAGAAGCGGATGTAAAAACGGCTTTAAAAGAAGTCAAAATGGCACTTCTGGAAGCCGATGTCAATTTCCGCGTTGTGAAGAAATTCGTCAAGTCAGTGGAAGAAAAGGCAGTTGGCGAGGATGTGCTGGGCGGGCTTAACCCTGCACAGACCGTAATCAAGATTGTAAATGACCAGCTGGTGGAGCTTATGGGCGGCGAGCCTGTAGAGCTGAAGCTGAAATCATCCAATGACAAGACCATCATCATGATGATGGGCCTGCAGGGTGCCGGCAAGACCACCACCGCCGCCAAGATTGCAGGGAAGGTCATGAAAAAGGGCAGGAAGCCCCTCCTGGTGGGATTGGATGTCTACCGACCGGCAGCGATTGACCAGCTGAAAAAGAATGCCGAGAAAGCCGGGTCCGAAGTATTTACCATGGCCCCCTCCAACAAGCCGCTGAAGATCGCCAAGGAAAGCCTGCATTATGCGGAAAAGATGGGGTGCAACGTCATTATCCTGGATACCGCAGGCCGCCTGCAGGTGGACGAGGAAATGATGCAGGAGCTGGTGGAATTAAAGGAAAATATCCCAATTGACTACTGCCTGCTCACCATTGACGCCATGACCGGCCAGGAAGCCGTAAATGTGGCAAAATCCTTTGACGAGAAGGTCGGGATCGACGGGGTCATCCTGACAAAGCTGGATGGCGATACCAGGGGCGGTGCCGCCCTTTCCGTAAAAGCGGTTACAGGCAAGCCGATCTACTATGCCGGCATGGGCGAGAAGCTTTCCGACCTGGAAGTTTTCCATCCGGACCGGATGGCATCCAGGATCCTGGGCATGGGCGACATGATGACATTGATCGAAAAAGCCCAAGAGGATTTCGACCAGGAAAAAGCCAAAGAACTGGAACAGAAGATGAAAAAGTCCCAGTTCGGTTTTGACGACTACCTGACATCTATGAACCAGATCAAGAAGATGGGTGGTGTCACCTCCGTCCTTTCGATGATGCCCGGCATGGGCAGCGCCCAGATGCAGCAGGTGGAAGATGCCATGGATGAAAAGAAATTGGCCCGTATCGAGGGAATCATTTATTCCATGACGCCGAAGGAAAGGTCTAACCCCGAAATCCTTACGCCCAGCAGAAAGCGCAGGATCGCGAAAGGGGCAGGGGTGGATATTGCCGAGGTAAACCGCCTGGTAAAACAGTTTGAACAGACCAGGAAGATGATGAAGCAGTTCGGAGGCGCAAAGGGCATGGGACGCATGCTTGGCGGCCTTGGAAAAGGCAGGAGAGGGAAGTTCCCCTTCTGATCCTTGAGAAGCTGCAGAAGGAATACTTCCGTACTGCGGCAGATGATGAAACAAATGGCAGATAAGGGCTTGTCCCTTTGAGCATAATAGATTATATTTTTCCAGCTATGAGGAGGATAAAATGGTTAAGATCAGGTTAAAGAGAATGGGTAAGAAGAAGGCTCCTTTCTACAGGATTATCGTTGCTGACGGAAGGGCACCGAGGGATGGACGTTTCATCGACCAGATCGGTACTTACGACCCGACCAAGGATCCCAGCGAGTTCCATGTAGATGAAGAAGCTGCAAGGAAATGGCTTGCAAACGGCGCACAGCCGACCGCAACTGTTGAGAAGATCCTGAAGCTTGCCGGCATCGAAAAATAAGTAAGAAGGTACCTGCTATGAAAGAACTGGTTGAAGTGATTGCGAAAAACCTGGTGGAGCATCCGGAAGAGGTTACCGTCACGGAGTCCCGCAAAGGCAAATCCATCCTGGTTTCCCTCCATGTTGCTCCCAGCGACATGGGCAAGGTCATCGGACGCCAGGGCAGAATTGCCAAGGCAATCCGCAATGTTGTAAAGGCGGCTGCCGCAAAAGATGATAAGAAAGTGATCGTCGATATTGTCGATTAAGCGGTCCGTTTAAGGGAGGTGTTCTGAAGGGGATGCCTCCTTTTTTGCTAAAAGGGACAGAAGCCGCAGAAACGGGCCTCTCCTTATGATATATGAAGGAAAAGGAATGGAAGAAGAACTTTATCAGATAGGCGCCATAGCAACCACCCATGGGATCCGCGGGGAGGTCAAGGTCTTCCCCATGACAGATGACTGGAAAAGGTTCAAGGGACTCAAAGGGGCCATCCTGAAAACCCGGAAAGGCCAGATGGTGCTGGACGTGGAAAGTGCCCGCGCCCAGAAGAACATGGTGATCGTCAAATTCAAAGGGATCGATACATTAAATGAAGTCGAAACCTGGAAGGGCGCCGGCCTTTTTGTGAAAAAAGAAGACCGGGTGCCGTTGCAGCAGGACGAATATTTTATCGCGGACCTCATTGGCTGCAGCGTATATACGGAAGAGGAGGAGCTGCTGGGCTTTGTTTCCGACGTGCTGCAGACCGCTGCCAATGACGTCATAGTGGTAAAACGGGAGGGAAAAAAGGAGCTTCTGATCCCGTCTATTAAGGATTGCATCCTGAAGGTAGATACGGATGGGCGCAGGCTGGATGTCCATCTTCTGGAGGGGCTGGGAGAATGAATTTTTATGTCATGACGCTCTTTCCCGAGCTGATCACCCAGATTGTTTCCTCCAGCATCATCGGAAGGGCTATTAAAAGCGGCGTTATCTCTGTAACCCCTGTCAATATCCGGGATTATACCACTGAAAAGCATGGGAAAGTGGACGACTACCCATATGGCGGAGGGGCCGGCATGCTGATGCAGGCACAGCCTGTTTATGACTGCTGGAAAAGCGTTGTGGAAAGAATCGGCTATACGCCCAGGACCATTTACCTCACTCCCCAGGCAGGGGTATTTGGGCAGAAAATGGCCCGGGAATTTGCACAGGAAAAAGACCTGGTGCTTTTATGCGGCCATTATGAAGGCATTGATGAACGGGTGCTGCAGAAAATCGTCACGGATTATGTTTCCATCGGGGACTATGTCCTTACCGGCGGGGAACTGCCTGCCGCAGTGCTCATCGATGCCATTTCCAGGATGGTGCCTGGGACTTTGTCCAATGAAGATTCCGGTGAAGAAGAATCCTTTTCCGGCAGCCTTCTGGAATACCCCCAATATACCCGGCCAGAAGAATGGATGGGGGAGAAAGTGCCGGACGTCCTCTTGTCCGGCCATCATGCGAACGTAGAAAAATGGAGGCACCAGAAGGCGCTGGAACGTACCTTGGAGCGGCGTCCTGAGCTTTTGGATAATGCGGGGCTTTCCGATGCCGATAAAGAAATCCTGAGGAAGTTGGGGAAAAACACAGACGAAGCATGAACGAAATTTGGGATGACATCAAAGAAACTACGAGAAATTTCGGCATTTACCTGAAAATGTTTGCGAAATGGGGCGTGATCTCCATTATCGCGGGGAGTATCTGTGGTATTTTAGGGTCGCTGTTCCATTTCTGTGTCGGATGGGCAACCCAGACCCGGACAAACAATCCCTGGCTGATTTTATTCCTTCCCCTGTCCGGTATTGCTATTGTTGCGATCTACCATGCCTGCGGCGTGAAAAAGGATGAAGGGACGAACCTGGTTATTTATGCGATCCGGGAATCCCGGGACCTGCCGGCCAATATGACATTCCTGATCTTCATCGGCACAGTGCTGACCCATCTGTGCGGCGGTTCTACAGGCCGGGAGGGAGCGGCCCTGCAGATCGGCGGCAGCGTAGGCAATACCCTTGGAAGGCTGTTCCAGCTGGATGAGAATGAAAAAAAGATCATTACCATGTGCGGCATGAGCGCCCTTTTTACCGCTTTGTTCGGGACGCCCCTGGCCGCCACGGTATTTTCCATGGAAGTCATCACGGTAGGCGTCATGGAATATGCGGCTTTCCTGCCTTGCGCAGCGGCGTCCATGATTGCTTACGAAATCTCCATCGCATTTAGGATAACACCGATGGGATATGTGTTATCCTCCGTACCTGGTATCGCTGTAGCCCCTGCCTTGAAAATCATCGTCCTGGCATTAGCCTGCTGCCTGGCCAGCGTCATCTTTGTAAAAGGCATGCAGCGCACCAGCAAGATCCTGGCTGAAAAGATACCCAACCAGTATATCAGGGTTGTCTCAGGCGGTATCGCGGTCGTCCTTCTGACCCTGCTTTTCCGCACTACCATATACAATGGCGCCGGCATGGATACCATCGAGGCAAGCATTCACGGAGACCACATCGCGATCTATGTTTTCCTGGTGAAGATCCTGTTTACGGTTATTACGATGTGCTGTGGCTTTAAAGGCGGCGAGATCGTCCCGGCTTTCTTTATCGGGGCTACTTTAGGAAATGCCTTATCCTGGTATATTGGGCTGGACCCGGCTTTTGGTGCCGCCATCGGCATGATCTGCGTCTTCTGCTGCGTGGTGAACTGCCCCATGGCTTCCGTAATCATGAGTATTGAACTGTTCGGTACTTCCGGAGTCCTTTATTTCGCCCTGGGGTGCGCGGTAAGCTTCATGGTTTCCGGTTATTTCAGCCTCTATACGACCCAGCAGTTCCTGTTTTCCAAGCGCCCGATCCACCGTGTCATCCGGGGTGAAGGGGGCAGGGAAGCTTCCGAATGGAAGAAAGAGGCCAAAGAGCCCTTCTACGATGACAACGTCTGATGGATGGGGGTCTTTGGCGTCCTGGAAATTAGGCCATGTAGGAAAGATTGGAAAATCCCGGAAATAGCCCGATTCTAATCTAATCTGTAAAATAGATCTGCAAAAAAGCCGGAGCAAGGTTTTCACCTGCTCCGGCTTATTATCATTGTTTTTTTTTATTATGCGATATCTTCTTCGGATTCCGCATCCTTCTTTACAAGGTCGATGGATTCTACTTTTCCCTGTTCCTCTGCAGCTGGCCTATTTCCGGCTGCGGAAGGAGCCTGTCCATCCTTTTTCTCCTGTGCCTGTTTTTCTTTTATTTTCCGGTTGGCGGTAGAGAGCATCAGCTTGATCCTGTTCAGCTGGTTTACTTCCGAAGCGCCCGGATCGTAGTCGATGGCCACGATGTTTGCGTCCGGATAAAGGCTCCTGACCTTCTTAATGACGCCCTTGCCCACTACATGGTTCGGCAGGCATCCGAAAGGCTGGGTACAGATGATATTTGTAACCCCGCCCTTCATCAGTTCCATCATCTCGCCGGTCAGGAACCATCCTTCACCGGTCTGGTTGCCCAAGGAAACGATAGGGGAAGCATATTCCGCCAGGGTCTGGATATGGGCCGGCGGGGTAAAGTGCCTGCTCTTTTCATACGCCTTGGAAGCCGGCTTCCTCATCCATTCCAAAGCATGGATTCCCAGGTTGCAGAGGAACTTGGTCTTCTTGCTCATGCCCAGGTAATCTGCCTTAAAGTTGGCGTTGTAGAAGCTGTAGGAGAAGAAGTCCAAAAAGTCTGGAACCACGGCTTCGGCACCTTCTTTTTCCAGAAGGTCTACGACATGGTTATTGGCTCCCGGATAGAATTTCACCAGGATTTCCCCTACAATGCCTACCCTTGGTTTCACTTCGTCCGTAATCGGCAGTTTGTCGAATTCTTCCACGATCTTACGGCTCATAGCCTTGTACTGCCGGAAGGTAGGCGGCTTGGGCATGGACAGGAGCTGCTTGCATTCAAGCCTGAGCTTCTCATATAAGGCGTTGGCGGAACCTTTTTCCTTTTCGTACGGGCGCATCCGGTAGAGGCATTTCATGAAAATGTCGCCCCAGAATACCGCGTAAAGCCCCCTCTTTAGTACCGGCATATGGATCTTGAACCCGGGGTTGGATTCAAGACCGGAGAGGTTGAAGGAGATAACCGGGATGTTGCCATGGCCGGATTTTTCCAATGCCCTGCGGATAAAGCCGATATAGTTGGACGCCCTGCAGCCGCCGCCGGTCTGGGAGATGATGACGGCTGTCTTGTCCAGGTTGTATTTCCCGGACATGAGCTCGGACATGATCTGGCCAACTACGATCGTGGAAGGATAGCAGGCGTCATTATTGACATAACGAAGGCCTACGTCCACAGCCTGGCGGTCCGGCACGTTGGCCATGACCAGGTTGAACCCGCTGTTACGGAACGCGGTCTCTACCAGGTCGAAATGGATCGGCGTCATCTGCGGGCAGATGATCGTGTAATGGTCATCATACATCTGCTCCGTAAAGAGTTTCCTGTCGTAAGCGGTGGAAACATCTTTATGGGTCACATGGTTCTCATCCCTGGAACGGATGGCTGCCAGAAGGGAGCGGATCCTGATCCGGGCTGCACCAAGGTTATTTACTTCATCGATCTTCAGCAGCGTATAAATCTTGCCGGCTTTCCGGAGGATGTCGTTTACGCCATCCGTGGTGACCGCGTCCAGGCCGCAGCCGAAGGAGTTGAGCTGGATCAGGTCCAGGTCATCCCTTGTCTTGACATAGCTTGCGGCGGCATAAAGCCTGCTGTGGTACATCCACTGGTCTAAGACGATCAGTGGCCGGTCCACTTCCCCTAAGTTGGAAATCGAATCTTCGGTCAGGACCGGCATGCCATAGGAAGCGATCAAATCCGGGATGCCATGGTTGATTTCCGGATCCAGGTGGTACGGGCGCCCTGCCAGGACGATGCCATGTTTTCCGGTACGTTTCATATAATCCAGGACCTCTTTGCCCTTGTCCAGGATATCCTGCCTCTCCTTTGCCTGTTCCTCCCATCCTGCGTGGGCAGCCGCCCTTACTTCGGATGCCGGGATGTCAAATTCTTCCTTGAAAATATCTACCAGCCGGTCTGTCAGGATTTTTTCTGATGTAAATGCCATGAACGGGTTCAGGAAGCGGACTTTGCCGGAGGTGATCTCGTCTACGTTGTTTTTAATATTTTCCGAATAACTGGTCACGATCGGACAGTTGTAATGGTTGTCGGAATCCTTAAATTCTGTCCGCTCATACGGCACGCAGGGATACCAGATGAAGTCCACGTTCTGGTGGATCAGCCATTCCACATGCCCATGGGTCAGCTTTGCGGGGTAGCAGGCAGACTCGCTGGGGATGGACTCGATGCCCATGCTGTAAATCTTCTTGCTGGACCTGGGGGAGAGCACCACCCTGAATTTCAGGTTCGTAAAGAACGTATACCAGAACGGGTAGTTCTCGTAGAAGTTCAGGACTCTGGGGATGCCCACCGTGCCGCGGACCGCTTCTTCTTTCTTTAAAGGCTTGTAGCTGAAGAGCCTGTTGTATTTGTATTTGAACAGGTTCGGCACTTCGTCTTCCGGTTTCTTTGTCTTGCCGGCGCCTCTTTCACAGCGGTTTCCGGTGATAAACTTCCTGCCGCCGGAGAAATGGTTGATGGTCAGTAGGCAGTTGTTGGTGCAAAGTCCGCAGCGGGCAAGTTCCGTATGGAACTGCAGGTTCAGGATATCCTCAATGGGGAGCATGGAGGTTTCCATGCCCTTATGGTAACGTTCCCTGGCAATCAAAGCAGACCCGAAAGCACCCATGATGCCGGCGATATCCGGACGGATGGCCTGGACGCCTGCTACTTTTTCGAATGCACGCAGCACGGCATCATTATAGAAGGTGCCGCCCTGTACTACGATCTTCTTTCCCAGCTGGGAAGCGTCCGTCAGCTTGATGACCTTGAACAAGGCATTCTTGATGACAGAATAGGAAAGCCCGGCGGAAATATCTGCCACGCTTGCCCCTTCCTTCTGGGCCTGTTTTACTTTGGAGTTCATGAAGACCGTGCAGCGGGTGCCCAGGTCAATGGGGTGCTCCGCAAACAAGGCTTCCTTGGCAAAATCCTGTACAGAATAATTCAGGGATTTTGCAAATGTCTCGATAAAGGAGCCGCAGCCGGAGGAACATGCCTCGTTCAGCTGCACGCCTTCTACAGCGCCATCCTTGATCTTGATATATTTCATGTCCTGCCCGCCGATATCCAGGATGCAGTCCACATCCGGCTCGAAGAAGGCAGCGGCATAGTAATGGGCGATGGTTTCAACTTCGCCTTCGTCCAGCTGCAGGGCGGACTTGAGCAGGTCTTCGCCATAGCCGGTGGAGCAGGAATAAACGATCTTTGCCCCCTTGGGCATCAGCTGGTGGATCTCTTTCATGGCACGGATCGTGGTCTTTAATGGAGAACCGTTATTGCTGCTGTAGAAGGAATAAAGCAGGTCGCCGTTTTCCCCTACCAGTGCAAGTTTTGTAGTGGTGGAGCCGGCGTCAATGCCGAGGTACAGGTTGCCGGAATAATCCGAAAGCTTGCCCTTGCGCACGGAGTGCTGGTCATGGCGCCTGCGGAATTCCTGGTATTCTTCCTGTGACGCAAAAAGCGGGTCCATCCTGGCAACTTCCATTTCCATCTTGATATTGCCTTTCAGCTTATCCAGGATGGCATCCAGGTCACGGACAGACTTTTCCTGGTAATTCATGGCAGACCCCATAGCCGCAAAAAGGTGGGAATTATCCGGGGCGATGATATGTTCGTCGTCCAGCTTCAATGTCCGGATAAAGGCTGCCCGAAGTTCCGAAAGGAAATGCAGAGGACCGCCTAAAAATGCTACATGGCCGCGGATCGGCTTGCCGCAGGCAAGGCCGGAAATAGTCTGGTTTACCACGGCCTGGAAAATAGATGCGGCCAAATCTTCCTTCGTGGCGCCTTCATTGACCAAAGGCTGGATATCGGTTTTGGCAAATACGCCGCAGCGGGCCGCAATCGGGTAGATTGCCTGGTAATTTTTGGCATATTCATTAAGGCCCGTGGCATCGGTCTGGAGGAGTGAAGCCATCTGGTCGATGAAGGAGCCTGTCCCTCCGGCGCAGATGCCGTTCATCCTCTGTTCTACGTTCCCGCCCTCAAAATAAATGATCTTGGCGTCTTCACCGCCCAGCTCAATGGCAACATCAGTCTGCGGCGCAATTTCCCTAAGCGCAGTGGAAACCGCGATTACCTCCTGGGTAAAGGGGATTTCCAGATGTTTTGCCAAAGTAAGGCCGCCGGACCCGGTGATGACCGGTGCAACCTTGACAGGCCCGGTCTGGCTTTTCGTTTTTTGAAGGAGGCTGGTCAGCGTTTCCCGGATATTGGCAAAATGCCTTTCATAATCGGAAAAGATGACATTGTCCTTTTGGTCGAGAAGTGCAATTTTTACCGTTGTGGACCCGATATCGATCCCGAGCTTGTAAAACTGCTGTTCCATTCAAACACCTCTAATACAAAATATCTTTAAAAAACTGGTTTTCAAAATGTTCCAATAATATAGGAAGAAAAAGTTAATACTCCCTAATGCGTTTCATAGCATTATAAATCAGCGCCTGACAAAATTCAATGAAAGGCATTATACATATAAGTAGATTTGTATGCAACTTCCTTTTTTGGACGTGTTCCAGACAAAAGGTATGTCAAATATGCCGGAAACGTCCAGGATGCCTTGCATAGCCTTCCATTCCGGCGCCCGTTGACAACCATGGGGGTGGATTTTATAATTAATCCTAATTGTAGACTGTATAACGAACCGTCATTTATCGTACGAAGGAACCTGCTTCAGTGGGAGGAACCTTTACGATGCACAAGCCGCATCGTCCGCCGTCACGCCTGGCAAGGTGCCGACGCAGGCTGCGCCCCCACGCGGAGCGTGATCTTTCATGGTGCGGCTTCCCTTTTGGATAATTTGGAATGCGGCGTTTGTCTTAAAATAAAAAACGGAGAGTGTTTATGCTTAGTCGTTTACAAAGGAAATTCGGCCGGTTTGCGATCCCGAACCTTACAGTGTACATGATTGCAGTCTATCTGGCCGGTTATGTTTTGTCTTATATGGGGCGCGGTATCCTGGCATTTCTTGCTTTTGAACCGTCCCTGGTACTGAAAGGGCAGGTCTGGAGGCTCTTTACATGGATCCTGGTACCGCCTACCCGTTCCAACCTCCTGGTCATCTTCCTGATGCTTTTCATTTTTTACCAGTTCGGGACGATCCTGGAACGGACCTGGGGGGATTTCCGGTATAATTTTTATATTTTTAACGGCATGTTGCTGACGCTGGCATGCGGCTTTATCGGCTATGGCATTACCCGTGCCATGGGGATGCAGGTTTTTGACATGTCCTACACGACCTATTATGTCTCCACCAGCATCATCCTGGCGGTGGCGGCCATGTATCCGGACATGGAAGTAAGGCTTTATTTCCTGATCCCCATCAAATTCAGGTGGGCTGCGCTCATTGACGTGCTGTACATGGTTTATTCCTGTGCCATCGCCTTCCGGGACGGGGACATGGCGATGATCGCCATGATCATAGCCTGCTTTGCCAACCTTCTGATCATGCTTGCCCTTTTAAAGCAGGACAAAGGGCAGAGCGCATCGCCCCTTTCCGCAGCCAGGGCTGCAAGGCGCAGGAGCGAATACCATAAAAAGATCCAGCAGGGAAACAAAGACGGCTATGTCAATAAAGACGGCATCGTGACAAAGCACAGGTGCACGGTCTGCGGCAGGACAGAGCTGGATGGCGACGACCTGGAATTCCGCTACTGCTCGAAATGCAAGGGCAGCCATGAATACTGCCAGGACCATTTGTTTAACCATAAGCATATTACTTAAGCAGTAAACAGCCGGTATTTTTTATCGGTATACTTGCAATAAACAGCGGTATCCTTTATCGGGATGCTTTGCTGATCGGGAAGAGATCCTTCTGCCCAGGAAGGATGTTTTAGGATGTTTTTATCACCAGCGGGAAGCTGCAGCAGGAGGGCTTTTACCTTATAGCGGATGCCTCCTGCTCCGCAGGGCATGCGGTGGATGTGAAAAAGATAAAAAAGAATAGAAATTTAGAGACAGGGGAACAGCAGCAATGGGAGAAGCAAACGCAAAAGAAGGCGAATCAAAGAATTTTATCGAACAGATTATAGAAAAGGACCTGGCAGAGGGCAGGGTGAAGAAAGTGGTGACCCGTTTCCCGCCGGAGCCCAATGGGTACCTGCATATCGGGCACGCAAAATCCATTCTTTTAAATTACGGGCTGGCAAAGGAATACGGCGGTGAGTTCCACCTGCGCTTTGACGATACCAACCCCACAAAGGAGAAAAGCGAGTTTGTAAATTCCATCAAGGAAGACGTGAAATGGCTGGGCGCCGACTGGGGAGAGCATCTATATTATGCTTCCAATTATTTTGAAAAGATGTATGAAGCAGCAGTCGGGCTTATTAAAAAAGGGAAGGCATACGTTTCCGACCTTTCTGCCGATGAAATCAGGGAATACCGGGGCACATTGACGGAACCGGGTAAAAAAGACCCTTATTCCGACCGGTCCATTGAAGAAAACCTGGACCTTTTCGAACGCATGAGGGCTGGAGAGTTTGCGGACGGGGAAAAAGTGCTCCGCGCTAGGATTGACATGTCCAGCTCCAATATCAACATGCGGGACCCGATCCTTTACCGCGTGACCCATATGTCCCACCAGAACACAGGGGATAAATGGTGCATCTATCCGATGTACGATTTTGCCCATCCTCTGGAAGATGCTATTGAAGGAGTCACCCATTCCATCTGCACCCTGGAGTTCGAAGACCACAGGCCTCTTTACGACTGGGTCGTCATCGAGACCGGGTATAAGAAGAGCCCGGAAGATGTGCCAAAGCAGATCGAATTTGCCAAGCTGTACCTTACCAATGTGGTAACCGGCAAGCGTTATATCAAAAAACTGGTGGAGCAGGGCATTGTAGACGGCTGGGACGACCCGAGGCTGGTATCCATTGCCGCACTGCGGCGCAGGGGCTTTACGCCGGAGTCCATCCGCCGTTTCGTGGAACTGGCCGGCATCTCCAAGGCCAACAGCTCCGCGGACTATGCGATGCTGGAATACTGTATCCGGGAAGACTTAAAACCGAGTAGGCCCAGGATGATGGCCATCCTCCATCCACTGAAGGTCATTATTGACAATTATCCGGAAGGGCAGTGCGAGATGCTCCCGGTTTCCAACAACGTGGAAAATGAAGCCCTGGGGACCAGGGAAGTGCCCTTTACAAAAGAGCTTTACATCGACAGGGACGACTTTATGGAAGTGCCTCCGAGGAAATATTTCAGGATGTACCCCGGCAACGAAGTGAGGCTTATGAACGCTTACTTTGTGACATGTGTCGGAGTCGATAAAGACGGCGACGGGAATGTCACCGCCGTACACTGCACTTACGACCCGTCTTCCAAGGGCGGCAACAGCCCGGACGGAAGGAAGGTAAAAGGCACCATCCAGTGGGTATCTGCCGAATATGGCAAAAAGGTTACGGTGCGTCTCTACGAAAATATCGTGGATGAGGAAAAGGGCGTATATAACGAAGACGGGTCTTTGAATTTGAACCCCAATTCCATCGAGGTTCTGGAGGACTGCGTCGTGGAGCCGAAGCTCTCAGAGGCAAAGCCGGGAGATTCCTTCCAGTTTGTACGCCAGGGGTATTTCTGCGCGGATTCCAAGGATTCGAAGGAAGGGGAGCCCGTCTTTAACCGGATTGTTTCCTTGAAGAGCTCCTTTAAGCTGGATAAAAAGAAATAAAACAGATAAAATACAGATAAGGGAAACCGTGCCCCAGGCATGCGCTTCACATCCAGGCATGGCCTGTTTCATTGCCCATGGGTGATGAAAAAAAGAGGAGGAAAAGGCACTGTGCCTTAGCATCCGTTTTTTCCTTCCGGCGTGCCGTTCCGGCACTCCGGGAGGCGGGTGGATGAACGAGAGGAGGAACAGGCGTATGAAAAAAACCATCTTTACTATCGGCAGGCAGTATGGCAGCGGCGGCAGGGAAATTGGAAAGAGGCTTTCCCAGGAACTGGGAATTCCGTTCTATGACAGGGAGCTTCTGGCGGAAGCGGCAAAGGATTCTTCTTATTCCGAGAAAATCTTGAAGAATTTTGATGAACAGCCTTCCAGGAGCCTGCTTTATTCCATGGTTATGGGGACAGGCGGCAGCATCGGCAACCCGGCCATGCCCATCAGCATGCAGGCTTATCTTGCCCAGTTCAGGACAATCCAGAAATTAGCCGAGGAATGTGAAAACGGGGCGGTCTTTATCGGAAGATGCAGCGATTATGCCCTCAGGGAACGGGATGACGTCATCAATATATTTATTATGGCAGACATGGATTTCCGCCTGGAAAGGGTGCGCCAGTATGACGATTTTCCAAAGGACCCCAAGGTAAAACTGGAGGACATGGTCCGCAAAGTCGATAAAAACAGGGCAAGCTATTACTCCTATTACACCGAACAGAAATGGGGGATGGCAGAGCATTACAACCTGTGCCTGGACAGCAGCCGGATCGGCATTGAGAATTGCGTAAAGATGATCCGGGAGTATGCCGGTTATGCCCGATAAGCAGCCCGCAGAAATGGCGCTGGCAGGACAATCCGGAGGATTTGTCCGTTTCTGGAGAAAACATAGTAAAACAGCGGTATTTCCTATTATGTTAGCAGGCTAAAGTACTTGACAACAGGTGGATTTTTTTCGTATCATTAATGTGTTCGGAAAAAAGAATAATTTTCGATTTTAGTCAGATTTAAGGAACTTTTATTATGGTTTGAATATCTCTAAAAACAAAAACTGTTGCGGATTTGGATATACTCTTTTTCTGCAGCAGTTTTTTTGTGTATTGGGGTTTTCAATAAACATTATCATGAATCAAGAAAGGATGAATGAAAGCCATGATGAAAAACAAATTGGCCTCCAAAGAGGAAATCATGTCCAAGTTTTTTGATGGCATGACCCTGATGGTAGGCGGCTTCGCTTGTGCCGGCGTTCCCCGTGAACTGATCGAGCTCGTTATTGAAAGTGGAGTAAAAGACATCAAATTGATTTCGAACGATGCCGGGGACCCGAATGTGGCCCAGGGACGCTTCTATCATGAAGGGATCGTTGCCGAATGCTGGCATTCCCATGTCGGACTGAACAAAGAGTTCGGCGAGCTGGCAAAAGAAGGCAAGTTCAAACTCCATATCACCCCGCAGGGCACCTTGGTTGAGAAGATCCGCTGCGGCGGCGTAGGCGCAGGCGGAATCCTCCTTCGTGCCGGCATGGGTACCGGATGCGACTTTACAAAGGAGAGGCAGGTCGTAAATGTAGACGGCAAAGACTGGTTCATTGAGACCCCGCTTCACGCTGACGTGGCTTTGGTTCGTGCAAGGCGTGCCGACCTGTTCGGCAACCTGACATACAGGGGCACCATGGAGAACTACAACTCCACCATGGCAATGGCTGCAGACTGCACCATCGTCCAGGCTGACCAGATCTGTGATATCGAAGAGATCCAGATGGATACTGTCCGCACACCGGGCGTCTTCGTAGACATGATTTTAGATGAGCAGAGGAGGTACATTTAATTATGGAAATGTCCCATGGATCAGGGAAAACCCTGAATGATAAAGAGGCAATGGCAAGAAGGATTGCCAGGTTCTTTAAACCCGGCGATATCATCAACCTTGGTATCGGCGCACCGCTTCTGGTTGCAAACCATGTAGCGGACGGCGTACTGGTACATACGGAGAATGGCTGCGTAGGCGTAGGCGAGCAGCTTTCCAGGACCGATCCGAACATCCCGGAGAGGACTTCCCTGGAATCCTTTACGAACGCAGGCGGTATCCCGTTCCTTCCGATCCCGGGAGCAATGGTATTCAGCCATGCTACATCCTATGCTATTATCCGTGGCGGCCATCTGACTGCTACCGTCCTTGGCGCATTTGAAGTTTCGGAAAATGGCGACCTTGCCAACTGGTTCCTGCCGGGCAACTTTGCAGGCATGGGCGGTGCCATGGACCTCTGCCAGGCTAAGAACGTAATCGTACAGACGACACACTGCACAAAGAAGGGTGAGCCGAAGCTGATCCATAAGTGCACCCTGCCGCTGACCTGCAAGGGCCTTCTGACCCATGTAGTTACCGAACGTGCCGTATTTGAATTCCATGACAACAAGATGTACCTGAAGGAAATCCGTGAAGGCTACGATCTTGACAACATCAAGAACAATACCGAGGCAGACTTCATCGTTGCCGACGATCTGAAGACGGATGTTGTATATTAATTAAATTTGTTTTAGCAAGAGATGGATGCAAGGAGGCCTCCGCAAGAGGTCTTCTTGCTCATTTTTTGGATTCTGGTGGATGTTATGAGCGAAAACGAAAAGAAAACGGATGTTGCCGGTGCTGACGATCTGTCCAAAAGGGTGGAAGAGGTCATTGATAAATATATCAATCCGCAGCTTTTGGAACATAAGGGGTGGATCGAGCTGGTTGACGTTTTTCCTGAGGAAAGGACCGCTACCGTACGTTTCCGTGGAGAATGCAGCGGCTGCATGAAAGTGGATGACGACCTGGAACAGATTGTCGTTCCGCAGATCCGGCATTACATCAGAGAGATCAGGCATGTGGAAATAGATGATTCAATTGACCCCGGTGTATGGGAGCAGGCGAAGAACCTATTTACTCATAAAGATTAAGAAAATCACGAACCAGGAGGAAAGGAAATGATTTTTGACGCAAAACATGAGATGATCCGAAAGCTTGCCAGAGAATTCGCTGAGAACGAGCTTGAGCCGATCGCAAATGACGTTGACAAAACCGGCGTTTATCCGCAGGATGTCTGGGACAAGGTAGCAAGGTATGGCTTTACCGGCATTACCATTCCGAAGGAATATGGCGGAATGGGCGGCGACTTCAAAGCACTCTCCATCGTATGCGAAGAGTTCTGTGCAAAAGATGTATCCGCATCTTCCCTGATCATGGGCAACTCTCTTTCCGGTGAACCGTTCCAGATGTTCGGTACCGAAGAGCAGAAGCAGAAATACCTTGTACCGCTTGCAAAGGGCGAGAAGATTGCTTCTTTCGGTTTGACTGAGCCGGGCGCAGGGTGCGACGCAGGTTCTGTTTCCACGACTGCAGTAGAAGATGGCGACTATTACATCCTGAATGGACGTAAGACCTTCATCACCATGGCTCCGTTCTGCGATTATGTAACGATTTTCGCAAAGACGGACCTTCATTCCGGAACCCATGGCATCACTGCTTTCATCGTAGAGAGCAATTGGGAAGGCTTCTCCACCGGAAAGCCGGAAGAAAAGATGGGTATCCACGGATCCCAGACTTCTGATATCATCCTCGAGAATGTCCGCGTACCGAAGTCCAATATCCTGGGCAAAGTCGGCAGGGGCTTCAACATCGCCATGAGCATCCTGGATGCAGGCCGTGTTACCGTAGCTTCCCAGTCCCTGGGTGCTGCAAAGGGCGCTTTGGACGAGGCTGTGAAATACTCTAAGGAAAGGGTACAGTTCGGCCGTCCGATTTCCAAATTCCAGAACACCCAGTTCACCCTTGCAGACATGGCTACCAAGGTAGAAGCTGCCCGCCAGCTGGTTTACAGCGCTGCTGATAAACTGGACCATGGCCAGAAAGTAACCACTGAAGCTGCTATGGCAAAATACTTTGCATCTGAAATCGCAAACGAAGTTGCTTACAAGTCTGTACAGATTCACGGCGGTTACGGATACATGAAAGACTACGCAATCGAAAGAATCTACAGGGATGCACGTATCCTTCCGATCTATGAAGGTACTTCCGAGATCCAGAAATTAGTCATTTCTCGTAGTGTATTGGCCGACAAATAATAGAGGAGGATATCATGAAGATTTTAGTTTGTGCAAAACAGGTCCCGAACACCAAAAATGTTACGACTGACCCTGTTACCGGTAGAATCAACCGAGAAGGCGTTGAATCCATCCTGAACCCGGATGACGCAAACGCTTTGGAAGCTGCTCTTGAGATCAAAGACAAAGATCCTGAGAACGTACATGTAACCGTTATTTCTATGGGACCGGACCAGGCTAAGGAAATGCTGAACGAATGCCTTGCTATGGGCGCTGATGACGCAATCCTCCTTTCCGACCGTCGTTTCGGTGGATCCGATACCTGGGCTACTTCCAATGCGATCGCAGCAGGCATGGCAAAGGTTGGAGATTATGACCTGATCCTTGGCGGCCGCCAGGCTATCGATGGCGATACCGCACAGGTTGGACCGCAGATTGCTGAAAAGCTTGGAATCCCGCAGGTTACTTATGCTGAGGATATCAAGATCGACGGCAAGACTGTTACCGTAAAGAGACAGCTGGAAGACGGCTATGAAATCATCGAAGTACAGATGCCTTGCTTTATCACCTGCGTTGCAGAGCTGAACACCCCGCGTTATATGAACGTAGGCGGCATCATCGAAGCTTATGACCATCCGGAGAGGATTACTACATGGTCCTTTGACGATGTAGATATCAAACAGGAAGAGACCGGCCTTAAGGCTTCCCCGACCAACGTATTTACTTCTTTCGCACCGGCTCCAAAGGGTGCTGGCGTCATGCTTGAAGGCACTGACCAGGAAATGGTTGACCAGCTGATGGCAAGCCTGAAAGAAAAACATTACATCTAATAGCAAGAACTTACGGAGGTTTAAAATGGCTAGAGTAGCAGTGGAAGACAGAGGTGCCTGGAAAGGCGTATGGGTCTTTGCAGAACAGAGGCAGGGCGAGCTGAACAGCGTTGCCATTGAGCTTTTAGGCGAAGGCAAGAAACTGGCAAATGATATCGGGACAGACCTTTCCGCTATCCTTCTTGGCGAGAATGTAGGCGACCTTGCAAAAGAGCTGATCGCTTACGGTGCTGACAAGGTTTATGTAGCAGATGACGCGCTTCTGAAAGATTATACGACAGACGCATATACGGAAGTCATCGACCAGGCAATCCGTAAATACCAGCCGGAAATTGTCCTTCTGGGTGCAACCCATATTGGACGTGACCTTGGCCCGCGTATCGCAAAGAGGACCACTACCGGACTGACTGCAGACTGCACGCATCTGGATTATGATACAAACAAATACATGGAATTCCTTCACGGCATTACAAGCGCTACGGTTTCCCAGGACCGTATCGATGCAAACAAGGAAAACCTGAAGATGACCCGTCCGGCATTCGGCGGCAACCTGATGGCTACCATCATCTGCCCGGCTACCCGCCCGCAGATGGCAACTGTCCGCCCGGGCGTTATGGACAAAGCTGTAAAAGACGAATCCAGGACCGGCGAGATCATCAAGCTGGATTACAAGCTTACCGCAGATGATATCCATACCAAGATCCTTGAGATCGTGAAGTCTACCGAGAAGAAAGTAAACCTGACCGACGCAGAAATCGTTGTTTCCGGCGGCGCAGGACTTGGCAGTGCAGACGGCTTCAAGCTGATGCAGGAATTCGCTGATACCGTTGGCGGTGTCGTTGGTGCAAGCCGTGCAGCTGTTGATGCAGGCTGGATCGACCACTCCCACCAGGTTGGACAGACCGGTACCACCGTTAAACCGAAAATCTATTTCGCATGCGGTATTTCCGGCGCTATCCAGCACCTGGCAGGCATGCAGGATTCTGACATTATCGTAGCGATCAATAAGAGCTCCATTGCCCCGATCTTCGAAGTAGCAGATTATGGGATTGTCGGCGACCTTTACAAGATCGTCCCGATGCTGATCGAAGCTTTCAAAGAATATAAGGCAGAAGCTTAAATCATAACGGCATAAAATGCCATGCGGCTGCTTCGAGAAGGGCAGCTGCTTTATACCAATGGGTATATTCTTTTCGGCGGAGGGGTTTCTAAGGGGCTTCTCCGCTGAAAAATTGTTAAAAAGGGTTTTAATGTTGAGGTTTGTAGAATGACAATTGAAAAATTTAAATCGAAAAGGACGCTGATTTTTGTAGCAGCTTTGATTGCCACTTTCTGCGCAGGCTTCGGATATTCCTGGAGCATTATCCAGTCCGCTTTGATGACGACCCATCCGGACTGGACCGCGTCTGCAATCGCAATCACATATACGCTCCAGGTATCCATTTCCTGCCTGGGGCCGATCCCGCTTAGCCCGATTATCACCAGGCTGAACGTAAAACAGAATATCATGGTAGGCGGAATCCTTTATGGCGTAGGCCTCATCGGATGCTTCTTCTTCGGCAGCTCCCTGCCGATGCTGTACCTGTTTTACGGCGGATTTGCCGGTGCGGGCGTCGCATTTATTTATCCGCAGATGATGTCTTACTCTGTAAAAGTCCTTGCGGATAAAGGCTCCCTGGCTTCCGGCCTTATGGCTGCAGCTTACGGTTCCGGTGCCGTCATCTGGGCACCTGTTGCACAGGGCATGATTGGAAATGATGGAAGCGGCCTGCCGCATACTTTCCTGGTACTGGGCCTGGTCTTCCTGATCGTGATTGTGTGCATGTCCCTGTTCCTGAGCGATATTCCGGAAGGGTATGTAGAATCTCTTTCCAGCAAGGATGAGAAAAAATCCTCTGCACCGGCTAAGAAGACCGCTCCGGACAAGACCAGGGGTGAAATGGTCAAGACCGCTACCTGCTGGATCATGCTGATCTGCTTTTCACTGGCACTTACCAGCGGCATGCTGGCAATTTCCCAGGCTAAAGGCATTGTAGCAGATACCGCAGGCGGCGCGATCGCAGCACATGCAGCACTGGCTGTATCCATCATTACGCTTTTCAATACTTTGGGACGTTTGTTCTGGGGCACGGTATCTACGAAGACAGGCATTTATAATGTCAATATCATCCTGTGCATCATTGGCGCTGTCTGCATGGGCGTGCTTGCATTTCTGCCGTCCGGTATCGGCGTAGTCATTTTCCTTGCACTGACAGCATCCTGCTTCGGTGGTTTCGCCACCCTGCTTACACCGATGACTGCTGACTTCTTCGGGTATAAGAACCTGACCGTAAACTTCGGGTTCATGTATATCGCATTTGCAGTAGCAGCCCTGATCGGGCCGCGTCTTGCCACCAGCATGGTTACCAAAATTGGCGGTGTAACCAGCTATTCCAAGGCATATATCGCCGGCGCCATCCTTTCCCTGGTAGCTGCAGCCCTTGCAGTTGTCCTGAAAGGAACTTATAAGAAAATCCAGTCCAAGGCTTAATGCTTTGGAGGGTATAAATCCGCCTCTGCCAAAAGAGTCGGGCCGTGTAAAACGGCAGTAGTTATAAAAAATCAGAAAGAGGGGTAGAACAATGGCTTTTAAGGAAGATTTGCCAAAATATGATTTGACGGGTAAGGTAGTCATCGTTACCGGTTCCGCACAGGGTATCGGCTTCGAAGTTGCCGGCATGCTGGGTGCAGCAGGCGGCAAGGTCGTAATCGCTGACCTCAAGCAGGAAGCCTGCGATGAAGCAGTTAAAAAACTGGAAGCAGAAGGGATCGAGGCTCTGGGCGTCGCTACGGATGTTTCTTCCATTGACAGCGCTAAGAACATGGTGTTGAAGACGGTAGAGAAATTTGGTAAAATTGATGTGCTTGTTAATAACGCAGGCGTAACATCTGATGAAAAACCGATCTTGGACGTTACCGAGAAAGAATGGGATTTTGTACATAGTGTTGACCTCAAAGGGCTTTATTTCCTGACCCAGCAGGTAGCATTGCAGATGAAGTCCCAGGGTAACGGCGTCATCGTCAACCTGTCTTCTGCAGCAGGCATCATGACCCCGAAATATGTTTCCGTATACGGTGCCGCAAAGGCAGGCGTCCGTCATCTGACCGGCATCATGGCAAAAGAATGGGCAAGATGGGGCATCCGTGTCAACGCAGTTGCTCCGGGCTATGTGAAGACCCATATGATCGACAAGATGGTAGCCAATGAAAAGAACAACACCGTTGTTATGAAATCTATCCCTATGCGCCGTTACGCAGAGACCAGGGATGTTGCAAACGTCATCCTGTTCCTGACCACGGAAGCTTCCAGCTATCTGACCGGGGTCGTAATCCCCGTCGATGGCGGCATGATGGCTTAATAGCCGTTCTACCGTCCTTTGATCCAGGTTTAAACGGCATAGCGTCGTTTAACATACACAATTTCAAGAAAGAAGGATATAAAAATGGACAGAACTCCAGTAATCGTAGCAATCGGAAGATCTGCTGTACAGAGATCCAAAAAGCAGGCTTTCGCTACTACCCACCCGATCGAGATTTGCAACCAGGTTTTGAGAGGCGTGCTTGCAAAGGTACCGCAGCTTGACCCGAACGATATCGAAGACCTTGTATTGGGTTGTGCTTCCCACGTTAACCAGTGCTCCCAGAACATGGCAAGGCTGGTTGTACAGCGTGCAGAGCTTCCGAACACGGTTTGCGGCCAGACCATCAACCGTTTCTGCTCTTCAGGACTCCAGGCTATGGCTACCTGCATGAATGCTATCCAGGCTGGCCAGGGTGATGTTTACATTGCTGGTGGTGTTGAGTCCATGTCCCTTTGCTATGGCCCGTATCCGCGTGAATTCCAGGATGACTGGCTTGCAGAGCGCGATGATGAAATCGGTGGTTATATGCCGATGGGTATCACGGCAGAGAACGTTGCAAAGAAATACAACATCTCCCGTGTAGAGATGGAAGAGCTGGCTCTTCGCTCCCACCAGCTGGCTGCAAAGGCCCGTGACGAGGGCAAACTTGCACCGTCCATTATCCCGGTAAAGGTGATCAACCCGCAGGGCGAAGAAGTAGTCGTTGATACCGACGGAGGTATCCTGAATACTTCCATGGAAAAAATGGCTAAGATGAAGACCTGCTTCGTTCCGGAAGAAGAAGGCGGCAAGATCACCGCAGCACTTTCCTCCCAGACTTCTGATGCAGCTGCATTCGCAGTCATCATGACCATGGACAAGGCGAACGAACTTGGCATCAAGCCGCTGGCAAAGATGCTTGGCTTCGCTACCGCAGGCCTTGACGGACGTTATATGGGTCTTGGACCTATCTACGCAGTTCCGAAGGCTATGAAGAGGGCCGGCCTGACAATCGACCAGATGGATGAAATCGAGCTGAATGAAGCATTCGCTTCCCAGGCGATCGCCTGCATCCGTGACCTGCACCTGAACATGGACATCACGAACCCGTACGGCGGCGCTATGGCACTTGGACATCCGATGGGCGCAACCGGTATCTTCCTTACCTGCAAGATGCTGGATTACCTGCGTGACAACGACAAGAAGTATGGCCTTGTAACCATGTGTATCGGCGGCGGAATGGGCGCAGCCGGTGTCTTCGAGCGTTTGAACTAATTGAATGATTACCAGGAACAATGAGGAGCACCTTGCGTGTTTCTCATTGTTTTTGGCTAATGTTTTTTTATTTTGCTTTGTCTATATTTCGCTTTTTTGAGAGGAGGACGAAATGAAAGCAGAAGATATTAAAAATGTTGCCGGTATCGGCGGCGGCGTTATCGGCGGAAGCTGGGCCGTCCTGTTTGCTACCAAAGGCAAAAACGTAAAACTGTATGATATCAATGACGAATGCCTGGCTAACGATGAAAAGACCATCGATGGCAACCTTCAGTTCCTGAAAGACAATGGCGTTATTGATGATATGGATGCGATCAAGGCCAGGATTCAATTCACTACCAGCATGGAAGAAGCTGTAAAGGACGCCCAGTTCGTACAGGAATCCGGTCCGGAAAGGCTCCCGATCAAACAGAGCATGCTGGCTGAAATTGAGCAGTACGCTCCGGTAGACGCCATCATCGCTACTTCTTCTTCAGGGCTTCCTCTGGCTGATACTACTGCAAAGGCAGTTCATCCGGAACGCTGCGTCGGCGGACATCCGTACAACCCGCCACACCTTATCCCGCTGGTAGAAATTACCAAGACGGAAAAGACGGATCCGGCAAAGGTTGAGGAAGCAAAAGAATTCTATACTTCCCTTGGCAAAGAGCCGATCGTCCTCAAGAAGGACTGCCCGGGCTACATCTGCAACAGGCTGCAGCTTGCTGTATTCCGTGAGATGGTGGACCTGGTTGAGAGAGGCGTCTGCACCGTAGAAGAAGCGGACCGTGCCCTGACTTATGGTCCTGGCATCCGTTGGGCTATCTTCGGCCACAACATGATCATGCAGCTGGCCAACAAAAACGGCCTTAAAGGCATGATGGACATGCTGGCTGGCGGCTACAACCTCTGCGCTGATATCGCATCCTGGGACCACATCCCGGATGATTATGGCGCTAAGGCACAGAAGGAAATGGATGAAATCATGAAGAACCTTCCGGATGAAGTCGGCCATACCAATGAAGAGATTTCCCATTACAGGGATAAGATGCTGATCCAGATCCTGAAACTGCATCACAAATTCTAATATTGGGATGCCATTTTCAGATATTTTATTGGCAGTTTCCACAATGGCATGTTGTTGTGAAAACAATAAAATGGTTACATGAATTGCATCACAATTTATAGGCGTTATATTTTAATTCCTATGCAGCCTGTTATAATTATAACAGACCGGTTCGGGGCAGTGCCTTTCGGGCGCTGCCCTTTTTGTTTTGTTATGCCGCTTGGGTAGGGCGGCAGATTAGAAAAGCCCCCTTGGCTGGGATGCTGCCAATCAGGCGGAAGAGGGGGCAAAAGACAGGAGGTATTTAGAATGGGTAGATTAGATGGAAAGATTGCCATTGTCACCGGTGGCAATTCTGGCATTGGCAAAGCAGTTGCAAAGCTCTTCTGCAAAGAAGGCGCAAAGGTCGTCATTGCCGCAAGGCGTCATGAGGAAAACGAGAAAACGGTGGAGGAAATCTCTGCATTAGGGGGAGAAATCAGTTCAGTTGACGCAGATGTCACGATCCCGGAAGACTGCCACAAGGTAGTAGACTATACGGTTGACAAATATGGCAGGATCGATGTCCTTGTCAATAACGCAGGCATCGCTGATAAGCACCGCCCAATCAATGAATGCACAGAAGACTGGTATGACCATGTCGTAAAAGAAGACCAGTATTCCGTATACTACATGAGCAAGTATGCGCTTGTTTTCATGGAGAAGCAGAAGAAAGGCTCTATTGTCAATATTTCTTCCATCGGCAGCCAGGGCGTAGCAGGTATTTCCTACTCTGCAGCCAAAGCAGCTGTTAATTCCATGACAAAAAATATCGCCATTTATTACTCTGCAACAGAGATCCGCTGCAATGCGGTAGCACCGGGACCGACCCCGACCCCGCTGAATGCGCCGGAAGCAGCTGCTACCTTCAACCAGGAATTTGCAGCCCTCTGCGGAAAGCATATCGACATTTCCCTGCCGGAAGCATCTGTAGATGACCAGGCATATGCCTGCCTGTATTTCGCATCTGACGAGTCCAAGGCAGTTACGGGCCAGATCCTGTATGTAGACCATGGTACCACGATGTATTAATGGCTTTTCAAAATGTACTTATATATTTGATACAAAATAATTTGTCCATTTTTATATTGTAAACAGTGATATAAGTCTTTGGTCCTGCCAGGGTTACCTGGCAGGATTTTTTATGCCCGAAGCCAGGTATAGGGGCTGGATCCTCCGGGAACCCGGCTTAACAATGGTGCAGGCTCGTTTTATGGGGTTTAAGCCAGGTGCAGGGACGGGATCCTCCGGGGACCTGGCCTGGCATTGGGTATAAGGCATTTTATCTTTGGATATTACTGGTGCAGCAGGATGTTTCTGCAGCCATCGATTTGATCAGTTCCTATCCCGAGGGTTACGGGATGTTCCGAAATCTTTAAAAAAGGGATATGATAGAGCCATAATAAACCGGATAAACGATAGAGGGTTATGATAAAAAAATAAAAATTAATTTGAACGGAAGGCTTTGTAACAAACGGTGCAGTTTTGAAATGAATTAAGGAGCGCTTTATGTCCCATTATGAAATCGAACGGAAATATTTGATCCGCTATCCGGATGTCGCGGTGCTGGAGAAACAGCCGTATTTTGAAAAAGTAGGGATTTCCCAGAGTTACCTGGAACAAGGCCCTGAGGGGGAAAGCCGCCGGGTGCGTAAAAGCGTTATGAATGGGAAAATAATTTACCAGTATAATGAAAAAGTCCCTGTCACGCTGGAGCGGAGGATCGAGTCGGAAAAAGAGATTACGAAAGCAGAGTATGAGGCATACCTTGCCCAGAAGGACCCTTCTACGATTACGATAAATAAAACCCGTTACCGGATTTTTGAAAACGGGTTCTGTTATGAGATCGACCTTTTCCCGTTTTGGAAGTCCCAGGCTTTTCTGGAGGTGGAGGTAAAAGATGAAAGCGTCACCTATCCAATCCCTCCTTATATCCAGATCCTGCGGGATGTGACAGAGGACCCGTCTTATACCAACCATGCCTTGTCCTTTAAAATCCCGCCGGAAACCTTGCAGGATGGCTGAAAATAAGATAGGATAAACAAGTTAGGATGACGAAATAAAGAAATAATTTGCAGAGGGCTTTTAAGGCCGTCACAAATGGAATACGAGGTAAAGACATGACTTTATTGGAAAATTGGAGGTCGGTGGCTTACAATGCACAGGCCGACCCGAAACAGCTGGAAGCCTTTTGGGAGCGTTATTTTGCCAAGGAAAAAGGCATTTACGAAAAACTCCTGGCAGACCCTGATACAGAAGTGAAGGGCACAGTCAAAGAGCTTGCCGCAAAATATGATATTGACTTGATGGA
The DNA here is from genome assembly GCA_902797185.1 of uncultured Lachnospiraceae bacterium. Taxonomy (GTDB): domain Bacteria; phylum Bacillota; class Clostridia; order Lachnospirales; family Lachnospiraceae; genus RUG14243. The sequence goes on along the minus strand of CADBRV010000050.1, from coordinate 41,853 downwards.
TATGGTAGGTTTCCTGGATGGCATTAATGACAGCCTTGTTACCACGAACCCCATTGATACCATGGATGAGGATACCGAAGTATCCCTGAAGTTTGACAAGGAATCCTTGTATAAAAACATGGTGGAGGCAAAGGCAGACTGGCTTTACCACCTTCCTCAGTGGGACGGCATCTTTTCCAAGGAAAAGCAGGAAGAGCTCTATAAGGAGCAGAAGCGTTCCAAGACCGTAGTAAAAGGAAAGAAAGTTTATCCGAACGACCCGTGTCCCTGCGGCAGCGGCAAGAAATACAAATACTGCTGCGGTCGGAAGAAATAAAGGAGGAAACATGATTAAGAAGCCGTTTGTGACAAAGGAAAAGCTGGAAGAGATTGCTGCAAAGTACCCTACGCCTTTTTATCTTTATGATGAGAAAGGCATCCGGGATACCGCAAAAGCAGTAAAAGAGGCCTTTTCCTGGAATAAAGGGTTTCGGGAGTACTTCGCGGTCAAAGCCACCCCCAACCCGTTCATTTTGGACATCATGAAGGAATATGATTTCGGGACGGACTGCTCTTCTTTAGCAGAACTGGCATTGTCCAAGGCCTGCGGTTTTCCGGGCGACCATATCATGTTTTCCTCCAATGACACGCCCAGGGAAGAATTTGTCTATGCGGACCGCATCGGGGCTGTCATCAACCTGGATGACTTTACCCATATTTCCTTTTTGGAAGATGCCATCGGGCATATCCCGGAACGCATCAGCTGCCGTTATAACCCGGGCGGGGTCTTCAAGATGGGCAATGACATCATGGACAACCCCCAGGATGCCAAATATGGTTTTACCAAGGACCAGCTGATGGAAGGCTTCAAGATCCTCAAGGCCAAGGGCGCCAAGGAATTCGGCATCCATGCTTTCCTTGCCAGCAATACGGTATCCAACGACTACTATCCGGAACTGGCCAGGATCCTGTTTGAACTCCTGGTGGAAGTCAAAGAGAAAACCGGCTGCAAGATTACCTTTATCAACCTTTCCGGCGGTGTAGGCATCCCCTATACCCCAGACAAGGAGCCCAATGACATCCGCAAGATCGGTGCGGGCGTACATAAGGTTTATGACGAAATCTTAGGCAAAAACGGCATGGACGACGTGGCAATCTATACCGAAATGGGACGCTTCATGTTAGGGCCGTATGGAGCCTTGATTACCAGGGCAATCCATGAAAAACATATTTATAAGGAATACATCGGTGTTGACGCCTGTGCGTCCAACCTGATGCGCCCGGCTATTTATGGCGCTTACCACCATATCACGGTCATGGGCAAGGAAAACGAACCCTGCGACCACAAATACGATGTGACGGGCGCGTTGTGCGAAAATAACGATAAATTTGCCGTAGACCGCATGCTTCCGAAGATCGACATGGGAGACCTTCTGTTCATCCATGATGCCGGGGCGCATGGCTTTTCCATGGGCTACAATTACAACGGCAGGCTCTGGTCCAGCGAGATCCTGTTAAAAGAGGATGGAAGCGCCCAGCTGATTCGCCGCGCGGAAACCCTGAGGGACTATTTTGCCACTTTTGACTGCTTCCCGATCTATCAGAAGATCCCGTTTGACGAACTGGAAAATTTATAATAAGGACTCGTTTTGAACAGCAAAACGATGAGAAGAGGCCGTAATCCCAATGCTATCTGGGATTACGGCTTTACTTTTTCTTCAAGGAAGACGGTTGCCATGGATTGCAACCATTCTACCAAGACTACACATCCACGGACGCGTTACCTGAGATAAGGCATCCACCGGGCTGCTGCCAATTGGAAGGTGTCAAGCTTGTTATTGCAATTTACGATAAAATAATGCGGCAATTTTGTCTACATCAAAGAAATATGTCTTGTATAATGAAAATAGCAATGCGCCCTATTATTAATAATAGGGTAATAAATATTTATGGAAAGCATAAGTATAAAGCGGGGAGGGAACCATTCGAAATATCCAGAATAAGGACAGCCGCCGTGTTACAAATCGTCCTTCGGACGATGCGTTTCGCCCATCGTAAGGGTCCCGCCTGCTGAAGCCGGTCCCGCCTAACGATATATAGGATATCAAGGGCGGAGGACGGGGTTGAACTACGGTGGCGGGCAGAAGGACAAGCAGAAATGGAGGATAAAAATTGCCGATGGCATAAAATGAATTCGCAGAAGCTTATAGATATTATCTATCTAGGTGATGATAAAACAATACAGTAATTTTGTTGCAATTCTGTTTACTTCAAAAAATATGTCCCGTATAATAATATAAAATATAAAAATGCCATATTATTAGTTATAAGGCAATAAGGACATTAAAAACATTAGCAAAAAGTAAGGAGGGAGCCTATGGAACTGCAGATTCAGGACCTGGTTTCATCGATCCGTAAAGAAGGGGTCGATGCAGCAAATGCCGAAGCAGATTCAATTATTGCGGAAGCAAAGAAAAAGGCGCAGGCGATCATAGCCGATGCGAATAACCAGGCTGAAAGTACGAAACAGGCAGCGAAAAAGGAAATCGACATCTTGAAGGAAAGCGCGTCTGTCAGTGCAGAGCAGGCTAAACGTGATGCCATGCTTGCCTTTAAGGCCGAGGTCCAGGAAGAATTCGAAAAGCTTCTGAAAAGCGACATCAAAAAGGAACTTTCACCAGATGCATTGGGAAAGCTGATAAAAGCTGTCTTAACGGATGAAGACATCTCCAAATATACGGCTGAAGTTGCCCAGGTGACGGATGAGCTGAAGTACCAGCTGGCCCAGGAGATCCGGGACGGGCTTGAGATCAGGCCTTCCAAGGGTATAAAAGCGGGATTCCGCCTGGCAGCCAAGGATGGGACGGGATATTTCGACTGCACAGATGATGAAATAGCCGAAATGATGATGCCATATTTCAGAGAGCTGGAGATATGAGGAGTTTGCCGGATACGATAGGGACAAGGAGGTAGAATTTGGCTTCATATTATTATCTGATAGCCAGCCTGCCGGATCTGAAGAGCGATGGGGAAATGCCCATGAGCTACCAGGAATTTCTGGATATGTGCGAATCCAATGTAAGCGAATCCAAATATGAAATTCTGAAAAATCTCACACTGGATTCGACAGAAGGGCCTGTTGTAAAGGAATGGTCTTCCTTCTACGGGTCAATGACGAAGGAGCTCAATTCCCAGAGAAGCGCAAATCTGGGAAAACCCTACAGTGCATCCTATGACAAGGATTCCATGACAGCCCAGATCGCCAGTGCGGCTATGGCGGCGGCGAATCCTCTGGAAGCGGAAAAGATCATGCTGGACTATGAATTCCAGCAGCTTGATTCACTGGTAGGCCAGCATATGTTTGACGATTATGTGTTGTTCGGATATGCAATTAAACTGAAGCTGCTGGAACGCCAGAACTGCTTCGTCCATGAAAAGGGAGAGAAGGAATTCAGGCGTCTTCTTGGGATTGTCCAGCAGCGGGTATACGACCTGTGACCCGTCTTTTGGAAAGCGAAAGGTTACAGCGAAAAGAAAGCAAAATTAGGAGATTTTTATGGAAACAGTGACAGGACATGTGACTGGTGTTAACGGGAACCTGGCAAATGTCAGTTTCGAAGGCCCTGTTCGTAAAAATGAAGTTGGCTATATCCATGTCGACGACAAACGCCTGAAAGGCGAGGTCATCCGTGTGACAGACGGGACAGCCAGCATGCAGATTTACGAGATGTCCAATGGGATCAAGGTAGGCGACCCGGTTGACTTTACCGGGGAGCTTATGAGCGTTGACCTTGGCCCGGGGCTTCTGACCCAGATTTACGACGGGCTTCAGAACCCTCTTCCGGAGCTTGCGGAAAAATGCGGCTTTTTCCTGGAGAGGGGCGTCTATCTTGACCCCATACCGGATCGTGAGTGGGAATTTACACCAGTAGTAAAAGTTGGAGACAGCGTAGCAGCAGGGGATACGGTCGGGACAGTGCCGGAAGGCCTTTTTACCCACCAGATCATGGCTCCATTCACGTTGAAAGGCAGTGACTGGAAAGTAAAATCCATCAAGGAAAAGGGTTCTTACCCTGTAAGGTCCACGATCTGCGTGATCGAAAACAGCACAGGCGAAGAAAAAGACCTTTCCATGGTCATCACCCAGCCAATCAAGCAGCCGATCAAGTGCTACAAGGAAAGGCTCCGCCCAGATGAACCATTGGTTATGCAGCTGCGGGCGATCGATACGTTCCTCCCTGTAGCAAAGGGCGGTACCTTCTGCGTACCAGGACCGTTTGGGGCAGGAAAGACGGTCCTCCAGCATATGGAGGCAAAGAACGGCGAGGCAGATATCGTGATCATCGCGGCATGCGGGGAACGTGCCGGCGAGGTAGTCGAGATCCTGAAAGAGTTCCCGGAACTGGAAGACCCCAGGACTGGACGATCCCTGATGGAGAGGACCATCATCATATGCAACACATCTTCCATGCCGGTTGCGGCAAGGGAAGCTTCCTGTTATACCGCAGTTACGATTGCAGAGTATTACAGGCAGATGGGGTTGAATGTCCTTCTTCTTGCAGATTCCACCTCCAGGTGGGCACAGGCGATGCGTGAGATGAGTGGGCGTCTTGAGGAAATCCCGGGCGAAGAAGCGTTCCCGGCATACCTTGAGTCGACAATTGCAGCCTTTTATGAGAGGGCAGGCAAGGTAGAGCTGAAGGATGGCAGGATTGGCTCGGTAACGATCGGCGGGACCGTATCACCTGCAGGCGGCAACTTTGAGGAACCGGTTACCCAGGCTACCCTGAAAGTAGTAGGTGCCTTCCATGGGCTTTCCAGGGAGCGTTCTGATGCCCGTAAATATCCGGCCATAGACCCGATGGAATCCTGGTCCAAATACACCGGGATCATTGATATGGACCGTGTGGAGAAGGCCAGGGCGGTCCTGAGAAGGAGCACCGAAATCAACCAGATGATGAAGGTCGTTGGTGAGGAGGGGACGTCTCTCGATGACTATATCACTTATGAAAAAGGCGAAGTGTTGGATGCAGTTTACCTGCAGCAGAACTCATTTGATGAAATTGACGCAGCCGATCCTCCTGAGAGGCAGAAGGTGGAATTCGATGTCCTCTATGATGCATTGATGCAGAAATTTGACCTTAAGGAGAATGCTGAGGTCAGGTCATTCTTCAATGAATTCCGGCAGGAGTTCCTTGACTGGCATGGCACTGTGTTCGGGACACCTGAATTTGAAGCCCAGAAAAAGAAGATAACAGACCTTTATATGGCCAAGGCTGTTCATTAGGAGGTCTTATGCAGAAAGTATATACAAAAATTGAATCCATTGTAGGCAACGTTGTTACAGTCAGGGCAGAGGGGGTACGAAACGGGGACCTGGCCCTGGTGGGTGACAGCTATGCCAATGTCATCAAGCTGGACCATGACAAGGTCTCCCTCCAGGTATTTGCAGGGGCCCAGGGCGTTGGCACCAACGACCCGGTAAGGTTTCTCGGAAGGCCCATGCAGGTTTCTTTTTCCGAGCATCTTCTGGGCCGGATCTTTGATGGTGCCGGGGTCCCGAGGGATAACGGGCCTGCCCTTACCGAAAATATGATCGACATCGGAGGACCTTCGTTTAATCCGGCGAAACGTATTACCCCGAAGCATATGATCCGTACCGGGATCCCGATGATCGATGTCTTTAATACGCTGGTCGAAAGCCAGAAGCTCCCTATCTTTTCCGTTTCTGGAGAGCCTTATAACCAGCTGCTGGCACGTATCGCCCTGCAGGCCGAGGTTGATGTCATCGTCCTTGGCGGGATGGGGCTTAAGTATGATGATTACCTCCAGTTCCGTGACACCCTTGAAAAGGGCGGCGCTATGAGCCATACGGTAATGTTTATCCATACCGCGGCAGATCCTACGGTTGAGAGTACGCTGGTCCCGGACCTTTCCCTTGCGGTAGCAGAGCAGTTCGCATTGGAAGGGAAAAAGGTACTGGTCCTTCTGACCGATATGACCAACTTCTGTGATGCGGAAAAGGAGCTGGCAATCACGATGGAACAGGTGCCTTCTAACCGTGGTTATCCCGGGGACCTGTATTCCATGCTTGCCTCCCGTTATGAAAAAGCGGTTGATATTGATGGGGCCGGATCGATCACGATCCTTGGCGTTACCACGATGCCCGGTGATGATGTGACCCATCCGGTACCGGACAATACAGGCTATATCACAGAGGGCCAGTTCTATTTAAGGAACGGGCATATAGAGCCCTTCGGCTCCTTGTCCCGTCTGAAACAGAATGTAAATGGGGATACCCGTGATGACCACCGGGCCCTGATGGATGGCATGATCAAGCTGTACTCTTCCTATAAAGACAGCCTTGAGAAGAAATCCATGGGCTTCAGCATGAGCGACTGGGATGAAAAACTCCTCAAGTACGGCGAACTCTTCGAGTCGAAGATGATGGACCTGAGTGTGAATATCCCTCTGGAAGAAGCACTGGATCTGGGCTGGAAGATCCTGGCTGAGTGCTTTAAGCCAAACGAGACCGGCCTTAAGACCAGCCTTTTAAAGGAAAGATGGCCGGATAAGGACGCTGTTGCCGACTTATAAGAGGGGGACTTTCTATGGCGATCAAGCTCACTAAAAATGAACAAAAAGTGCAGAAGGATCACCTGAAACAGTACCAGCGTTACCTTCCTACCCTGCAGCTGAAAAAGCAGCAGCTTCAGTCAGTGATTGTGGGAGTGAGGAATGAACTGGCGCAGAAGGAAGTCGAACGTGAAAACATGATAGGAGACCTGGATGACTGGATCGCGGTATTTGCAGAGAATACCATTTTCGACGACGATAAGAAGCTCGAGAACCTGGTCCAGCCGGACACTGTTATCGTTACAAATGAAAATATCGCGGGAATCAAAGTGCCTGCTTTCCAGGAACTGACTTTCAAGGATATTTCCTATAACGTTGACGACTATCCGCTTTGGGTTGATACTGCACTGGTAAAGCTTCGTGAGATTGCGCGTCTGGATGCCCTGGTATCTACGCTTAGAAAAGAAGTAGAGCTTCTGGAGAAAGAACTCCGTTCCACTTCCCAGAGGGTGAACCTTTTCGAAAAAGTCAAGATACCGGAGGCAAAGGAAAACATCAGGGTAATCGGTGTTTACCTGGGAGACCAGCAGACATCCGCAGTCGTGCGGGGCAAGATAGCAAAGAAGAAATTAGTGGAGGCAGGACGATGATTGAAAAAATGAAAATGGTTCATGTCGTTTCGACTGTTTCCCACAAAGATGAAATGCTGGAGGGCCTTCGGGACCTGGGGCTTCTCCATCTGGCGGAGAAAAAGAGCGCAACGCATGCGGCGATTGAGAGATTTACGACTCTTTCCCAAACCGCATCGAAGCTTCTTGAATATGAGCCGGATACAAAAGCAAAAAAAGAAGATCCGTCCATCCTTTCGAATGAAGAATTTGAAAAGATGTATGGCGGGGTCCTGGAGGCGCTGGAAGAAAAGGAAAAATTAAGCCAGCTTATCAGCTTTGATGCCAGTGAAATAGAGAGGATTGAGCCATGGGGGGATTTTTCACCAGAGAATGTGAAAGCCCTTAAAGACCTGGGCTACGACCTTCATTTTTACAGGATAGGCAAAAACGAGTGCCGGCAGATTTTCCAGGACGAAACGATCAAGGCTGTAAAACTCGCGTCCGTGGAAAAGATGGATACGGTCGCAGTGCTGGGAAAGCTCCCGCCTGAAATTGCGGCCAATGAATTTGGCCTTCCCGAAAAAGGAGTCAGCGAGCTGAGGCAGGAAATAGAAGAATGCCGCAAAAAGCAGGAGGAATGCAACGAGGTCCTTAGAAAAGCTTCCGCCTACCAAAACAGCTTCCAGGCGCAGATGCTTAAGGCACAGAATGAGGAAAATTATTCCTCTGCCAGCGAGACTACAGAAAATGATGAACAGTTCGTCTGGTTATCCGGCTATATCCCGGCAGCAGACATGGACCAGTTCAAAGAGGCGGCCAGGAAAAACAACTGGGCCTGGATGGTGGAAGATGTTGCTGCTGATGATGAGAACATCCCGACCAAGCTAAGGTATAACAAGGTAACAAAGCTTCTGGAGCCGCTCTATGGGATCCTTGGAATCCTTCCGGGATACAGGGAGCAGGATATTACGCTCTGGTTCCTCCTGTTCTTTATCCTTTTCTTCGGAATGATTATCGGGGATGCCGGATATGGCTTCCTCATCCTGGCGGCAACGATTGCACTGGGCGTAAAAAGAAAGAAATTCGATACGCCCATCTACCTGATGCTCGTCCTTTCCATTTCTACTGTTGTATGGGGCGCACTGACAGGCACCTGGTTCGGCATGGAAACCGCAATGAACGTACCATTCCTCAAAGCCATGGTGATTCCGGGATTTGCGAACTATCCCCAGTTCTTCAATGTGACGAGCACGGCACAGCAGAACAATATTATGAAATTCTCGTTCACGATTGGGGCGATCCAGATGGAACTCGGGGCGCTGCTTTCCATCAAAAAGAAGATTGGCGAGAAGGACCTGAGCTGGCTGGCGGATGCAGGATGGATGGTATCCATAGTTGCCATGTATCTCCTGTCCTTGTATCTGGTAATAGGAGAGGCAATTGACGTAAAACCTGTATTCATCGCAATCCTTGCAGGGTTTGTCCTGGTCGTTGTGTTCGGAGGGATGGCTCCGGGCAAGACCTTTGGCCAGGGATTAAAAACCGGCCTGGCCGGTGCTTTTACAACCTTTTTAAATACGATCAGCTGCTTTGGCAATGTCATGAGTTACATCAGGCTTTTTGCTGTCGGAATGGCGACACTTGCAATTGCGCAGAGCTTTAACAACATTGCGGCAGGGCTGGCACATGGGCCTCTCTTCATCCTGGCGATCCTGATCGTCCTTTTGGGACATGGCCTCAATATCATCATGGGATTCCTTTCCGTCGTTGTACATGGCGTACGGCTTAATGTATTGGAGTTCTCCGGGCAGGCAGGAATTGAATGGACCGGAATTGCATATGAACCTTTTAAGAAGGAAAAGAAAATAAAACAGTAATTGTCTCGTGTTAGGATGAGACGCCCGTCCCGCCAACGGCAGGGGCAGCCTTAATAAGGTTAAAAAAGGAGAAAGATTATGAATATCGCATTTGTAGGTATGGCAGCAGCACTTGGCCTGTCTGCAGCAGGATCTGCTTTTGGTACTGGATTTGCAGGGCAGTCTGCAATTGGAGCATGGAAAAAATGCTATGCAGCAGGAAAACAGGCACCATTTATTATGATCGCATTTGCCGGAGCTCCTCTGACACAGACGATCTATGGTTTCCTGCTTATGAACTTCATCGCAAACGCATGGAATAATGGGACAATCGATGCAGGGCTTTCCCTTGGCATCGGGCTCTTCGGAGGTCTTGCAATCGGAATGTCAGCCCTTTTCCAGGGCAAATGTGCTGCCGGAGCATCCGATGCCCTTGGAGCTACTGGAAAAGGTACCGCGAACTACTTTATCGTCATTGGTATCACGGAGACAGTTGCACTGTTTACCTTGGTATTCTGCCTGCTGCTTCTTAATACGGCGGCTATCGCATAAGCAGTATATGGTTTGTCCTGGCAAGCAGTGTGTCCCGCTCAGATGGAAAGGCTTCATTGTGGCCAAGCGAAAGGGCAGATGATGGAAGGTGTGCCGGCAAGGTTGTTAAAAGGCCAGGCTGGCACACCTTTTTATATAATGCAGTATAATGCAGGCTGCCGGGAGATATTGTTTGACGGACCCCGTAATTTATGATATGATAATCGTTGTCTGAACAGCCAGCCGGCATGTCGGAATTGGCAGACGAGACAGACTCAAAATCTGTTATCCGCAAGGATGTGTGGGTTCAAGTCCCACTGCCGGCAGTAGGAAATCCCTGAAAGCATCTTAAATGCTTCCGGGGATTTTTTTTGCCCGCTCTCAATCGAGAGGAAGGTGCAAAGATCCCACATATGCTTTATACTGGAAACCGTGGGTATTGGAGAAATACCAAAGGAAAGGCCCTTTCCACATTTTATAACCAAAGGGGTGATGGTCCTGGCATTCATACCGGAATTCCAGCCTGGGAAAAGGAATGGAGAAACAAACCAGGGCAGACACCGCATTTCAAATCGTAGTGCAGATGATGCGGATGGCACATTGCAAGGGAACCTCCTGATAAAGCGGTTCCCTCCTTACAACATATAGAGAAATAGAACAGAATGGCAATAATAATATTCGAGATAGGATGAGATGCATGGACCACATGCAAGGCATCCCTTTGGCGGGTTGCTGTTAAATATTCATAATTGAAACGGAGTACATATGGAAAATAAGACAAATTATTTCGATACCATTATTATCGGGGCAGGACCGGGAGGCATTTATTCTGCTTATGAACTGGTCAAAAAGGATCCGGGCAGGAAGATCGCGGTGCTGGAAGAGGGCGGAAGGCTCGAACAGCGTAAGTGTCCTATTGACGGGGTCAAAATCAAAACCTGCCAGAACTGCAAGACCTGCTCTATCATGAGCGGCTTTGGAGGTGCGGGTGCTTTTTCCGATGGGAAGTACAATATTACGAATGCCTTTGGCGGCACCCTTTATGAGCATATCGGCAGGAAAAAAGCTTTGGAGCTGATGCGATATGTAGATGATATCAACGTAGCCCATGCCGGTACTGAGACAAAGCTGTACTCCACGGCCGGGAGCCGCTTCAAGAAGATCTGCATGCAGAACAAGCTGAACCTGCTGGACGCTTCCGTCCGCCACCTGGGCACAGATATTAACTATATCGTCCTTTCCAACCTTTATAAAGAACTGGAGGGAAAGGTACAGTTCTTCTTCCATACGAAAGTCACGAAGATCCTGAAGAATGACGACGGCTATGAGGCTTTCTATGATGGCGGCAGCGTCGTGGGCGCGGGCTGCATCGTATCGGTTGGCAGGAGCGGCAGCAAATGGATGGAGCAGGTCTGCAGGGACCTTTCCATCAAGACCCTTTCCAACCGGGTGGATATCGGTGTCAGGGTGGAGCTTCCGGCAGCCATTTTCTCCGACCTTACCGACCAGCTTTATGAAAGCAAGATCGTCTACCGTACGGAAAAATTTGAAGACCAGGTGCGGACCTTCTGCATGAATCCCAATGGCATCGTCGTGACCGAAAATACCAACGGGATCGTCACGGTAAACGGCCACAGCTTTGAAGAGGCGGATAAAAAGACAGAAAATACCAACTTTGCCCTTTTAGTATCCAAGCACTTTACGGAGCCCTTCAAGGACAGCAACGGGTATGGCGAAAACATCGCAAGGCTTTCCAACATGCTGGGAGGCGGCGTCATCGTCCAGCGTTTCGGGGACCTGGAGCGTGGCAGGAGGAGCAATGAAAAGAGGATCCGGGAAGGCATGGTAAGGCCGACTTTGAATGCCACTCCGGGCGACCTGAGCCTGGTGCTGCCCAAGAGGATCCTGGACGGCATCATCGAAATGATCTATGCCCTGGACAAGATCGCGCCCGGCACGGCTAACGAGGATACCCTGCTCTACGGCGTGGAAGTAAAATTCTATAATATGGAAGTGGGTCTGGATGACCATCTGGAGACAGAGTACCCGGGGCTTTATGTCATCGGCGACGGCAGCGGCGTGACCCATTCCCTGTCCCATGCTTCCGCCAGCGGCGTCTATGTGGCACGCAGGATCCTGGGAGAAGAGTAAATGAAATTTTTCCATCTGGCAGATTTACATTTGGGGAGGCTCTTTTTTGCGGCCTCCCTTTTGGAAGACCAGCAGTATATATTGGAACAGGTCCTGGACCTGGCAGACCGGGAAAAACCGGATGCGGTGCTGATCGCGGGGGACGTATATGACCGTTCGGTGCCTTCCGCGGAAGCAGAGTCGCTTTTCGGCTCTTTCCTCGAAAGCTTGTCGCAAAGAGGGATAAACGTCCTGGTGATCAGCGGCAACCATGACAGTGCCAGGCGCCTTTCCTATGCGGCAGGGCTTTTGAAAAACAGCGGGGTTTATATTGCCGGGGAGTTTGGCCCGCAGCCCCAGAAAGTGGACCTGGAGGATCAATACGGCCCTGTCCGGTTCCATCTGCTGCCATTTATTAAGCCGGTCCATGTCCGGGTGGTTTTTCCAGAAGAAGAAATCCATTCTTATACGGACGCGGTACGCTCTGCCATCAGCAGGATGGAGCTTCTCCCACAGGGAAGGAACGTGCTTTTAGCACATCAATTTGTTACCGGCGCCCAGCTGGGCGATTCGGAAGAAGTCAATGTGGGCGGCCTGGACAACGTGGATGGGGGCGTGTTTTCTTCCTTTGATTATGTCGCTTTGGGGCATCTGCACCGTCCCCAGGATGTGGGTTCGGAAAAGCTGCGCTACTGCGGCACGCCTCTTAAATATTCTTTTTCCGAGGAAAACCAGGAAAAGTCCCTTACCGTTGTGGAGATGAAGGAAAAGGGAAGCCTTTCGGTGAAAACAATCCCGCTCCGCCCGCTGCATGAAGTGCGGACCATGAAGGGGACCTATGAAGAACTTACAGCCCGGGACTATTACAAAGGCACCAGGACAGATGACTACCTGCAGGCAGTGCTGATGGATGAGGAAGACGTGCCCGGGGCGATGCAGAAGATGCGGCTGATTTATCCGAACCTGCTCCATCTCCAGTACGGAGGCAGGGAAAACGAGATGCCGATGGAAGAAGAGGAAGGACTGGATAAGCGGGAATCCCCGCTGGAGCTGGCCTCTTCCTTTTATAAAAAGCAGAGCGGGAAGGAATTATCAAAGGCCCAGGAAGCACTGCTTTCGGGACTGGTCGGGAAGATCTGGGAGGAGGAGACATGAGGCCGCTGAAACTTACGCTTTCCGCCTTCGGCCCTTACGCGGGCAGGGTGGAGCTTCCGATGGAAAAATTAGGCCGCTGCGGCCTATACCTGGTCACTGGCGATACGGGTGCCGGCAAGACCACGATCTTTGATGCCATTTCCTTCGCCCTTTATGGTGCGGCCAGCGGCAGCGGGAGGGACAGCAGCATGTTCCGGTGTAAATATGCGGACCCTGGCACGCCCACCATGGTGGAGCTGGTATTTTCCCACAGGGGGAAGGAGTATGCTGTTTCCCGCAGCCCGGAATACCTGCGCCCTTCCAAGCGTGGAGGAGGGATGACGAAACAGGCAGCCCAGGTGCAGATGATTCTGCCCGACGGGACGGTTCTTACCAAGGCATCCGATGTAGATAAGGAAGTAAAGGGGCTGCTGGGCCTTTCCAAAGACCAGTTTTCCGGCATCGTCATGCTGGCCCAGGGAGAATTCCAGAAGCTGCTGCGCGCAGATACGAAAGAGAGAAGCAGTATTTTCCGGGAATTATTCCATACCCAGCCCTACCAGAAGCTGCAGGAGTCCCTGAAAAAAGAAAAAAGCAGGATGCTTTCCGAAAGGGACAGGGTAGAAGCATCCCTCGGCGTCTATCTTGGGGGCATTGCATGCCCCAAGGGCCACCCTAAGGAAGAAGAAGTGCAGAAAGCCAGGGAAGGAGGCCTTCCGGCTTTGGAAGCACTGGAGCTGGTCGGCCAGCTTATTACGGAGGATGAAAACGCTGTCAGCCAGTTAAGCGGCCGCATCGATACGACCCGGGAAAAAGCAGACGGGTTAAGCAAGGAGATCGGGAAAGAGCAGGAAAGGTTAAAGAACGTCCGCAGCCTGGAAGAAGCCAGAAATTCCTTGGAAAATGCCAAGGCAAGCTTTCAGGAAAAAGAAAAGGAAAACCAGAAAGTCCCCAAGCTCCAGGAGCAGGAAAAGGCCCTGCAGGAAAAGGTGGCGGCAGAGGAAGCACAGCTGCCTTCTTATACCCGGCTGGATGGGCTTGTTGCTCAAAAAGCCGAATTAAGCCAAAAAGCAGCCGGTGAAAGAAAACGGAAAAACTCATTGGAAGAAAATCTTTCAAAGGCAAAAGACAATCTGGAAGAGGCAGAAAAGAAGGCTTTAAGCCTGGAAGATGCGGAAAGCAGAAAAAATCAGGCGGAAAAGGAAAAAGAAACCCTCCAGAGCCAGATGGACGAGGTGCTTCAGCTTAAAGGGAAACTTGCAGAAGAAAAAGCAGCCCTGGAGGACCTGGAAAAAAGCCAGAGGATTTTCTTAAAACTGCAGCAGGCGGCCAAAAGCCTGCGTACAGAATATGAAAGAAAGCAGGACGCATTTCTGGCAGGCCAGGCAGGCATCCTGGCAAAGGGCCTTGTGGAAGGAGAGCCCTGTCCGGTATGCGGCTCCACCAGCCATCCATCCCCGGCACAGATGGAGGAAGAAGTGCCGCAGGAGGGAGAAGTCCGCAGGCTGAGAGGAAGCCTGGAACAAAAGGATAAAGAAAGGGAAGAGGCATCCCGTTCCTGTGCCGGGAAAAAGGCGCATTGGGAGAACCTTTCCCGGGAAGTATCCGAAAGAAGCAGTAAAATCGGGCTGGAGGAACGGTCCAGGGAAAATATGGAAGATGGATCCGGGAGAATCTCCGGTAAAGAGCTTGAAAACGGAACTGTACAATATCACGGGAATGGACTTGTGCAGAATTTTGAAAATATGGCGGAGGAAACTCCTGGAAACGGGTTTGGAACAGCACTGGATGAAGATACCATATCCAAAGAGCTGGACCTTCGCAAAGAATCCCTAAAGAAAGCTTTATCCCGGGTCGAGAAAGAAATATCCCTTCAAAAGGCGCGCTGCAAAGAAAAGGAATCTCTTGGGAAGAGTCTGCCTTTGGCACGGGAGCAGCTTTCCAAGATGCAGGATGCGTTAGGAAAATGTGGTTCTTCTTTATCTGCCCTGGAAGCACAGGAAACTGCCCTTGAGGAGCAGATCGGGAGCCTGCAGGCGCAGCTTCCCTTTGGCTCCGGAAAAGAAGCCAAGGCTGCCCTGCAGAAGGAGCGGCAGGAAATGTCCCGCCTGCAGAAAAACAGGCAGGACATCGAACAGGGCTTCCAGGCCGCCCTGCAGGAATTGTCCAAGGCAAAATCCGCCGTACAGGCTTTGGAGAAAAGCGTGCACGCGGCATCTGAAGGAAAGAGCCTGGAAAGCTTGAAAGCAGGATGGCAGCAGGAGAACCAGATGGCAAAGAGCCTTTCGGACAGCCTCCAGTCTGTATCCGCCCGGCTGCAGAACAACCAGAAGATGCAGGAAGGGGTCCGCAGGCAGCAGGCAAAGCTTAAAAGCGTAGAAGAGAAATACGCGGGTATCAGCAGCCTTTCCGACATTATGGGCGGCACCGCCAGCGGCAGGGAAAAGCTGACCCTGGAAACTTATGTCCAGACCTACTATTTTGACCGGGTACTCCGATACGCCAACCTTCGCTTTTTGAAAATGTCGGACAACCGCTACGAGATGAAAAGGGAGAAAGCAAAAGACAGCTCCAGGGGCCAGACTGGCCTGGGCATTTTGATCCAGGACCATTATTCCGGCACCCAGCGGCCTGCCGCTTCCCTTTCCGGCGGGGAGTCTTTCCTGGCAGCCCTGTCTTTAGCCCTTGGCCTTTCCGATGAAATCCAGGCAGAGGCAGGAGGCATTGTCATCGACACCCTCTTTGTAGATGAAGGGTTCGGCACCCTGGACCAGGAAAAACTGGAAACGGCATATGAAGCCCTTTCCATGCTGACGAAGGGAGACCGCCTGGTGGGGATCATCTCCCACGTAGAAGAATTAAAGAAAAAAATAGACCGCCAGATCGTGGTAACCGAAGCCCCTGGAAAGGGGAGCACCGCAAAAATCATCGTTTAAAGGGACAGGCGACGCGTACCAAATCGTACTTAAGCAGAGCCGCGCCATGAAAGATCACGCTTCGCGTGAGGGCGCGGCCTGCCATCTCTTGGATAAGGGGAAGGTTAGCCTTATTTAAGATAGCCTGCCTATATTGTTAGACATTTCATTGTTCCTATAAAAAGATTTCTATATCTACCGAATATGATTGACATTTATGTGTAATATGCATAATATTTAATATCATATCTCTAATTTTCAGCAAAATGAAGTATTGAAAGCAGAAAGGGGGGCAAAGAAATGAAAAGAAAAGTTCTTGCTATGGTGCTGGCGGCAGCCATGGTTTTGTCCATGTCTGCCTGCGGTGCATCCGGCGGAAGTTCGGGGACTGCTTCCGGCGGGACTGCTTCTGGCGGGGCCTCTTCCGGAGAGGCATCCTCAGCCGACGCTTCCGGAGCGGCATCGGAGAGCGGAGGAGCCGGCGGTCCTGGCGGAGGGAGAGGAGGCATGGCGGCAGAGCCAGTGGACTTAAGCGGCATGCTTTCCCTTGCGAAATATACCGAAGAATCAAGTGATACGGATGTGTCTTTTGGTTATTATGGCATGTTTGAAAAGAACCCGGATGCGAGCGGCGACAGCAAGGCAGAGTTCATCCTTGGGGACAAGGACCCGGACACCATCACTGTATATGAAGACAAAGGCATGACGAAGGAAATGGATGGGGTAACTGCCAAAATTGACGGGGACAAATTGGAAATCTCCGGCCTTTCCGGGACGGAGAATACCGTGCTTTACCTGGGGACCGGGAAAGGTTCTTATCCGACTGCGGTTTATATTGTGGCAAACCAGGCAGTCGACAGCGATACCCAATCCCTGAGGGACAGCACGTCTGTGGGCCTTACGGAGTACGCGCCGAAAAACGGCACCAGCGCGGTCTTTATCGGCGGCAACCAGGGACTTTTTGAAGCCGGGGATTTTGAGGATTTAGACGACCTGACAGACGAGGACAGGGGGCTGGCCAACTGGTGGCTGCAGTCCGGCATTACCAACAGCGGCGCAACGATGCATGAATTCGGGGATACGTTCTACCGCTTCGAGCTTTATGTCTCCTTGTACCGTGAATTCCAGATCGTGGTAGATATCAATACGACAGAGGACGGGTTTACAGACCCCACTGACTGCAGCGGTATCATGTTCCGTAACGACCAGTACTCCGATGCCGTATCAGCTGACATCTATGCCGGCGTGCTGGACGGGATCTATACCCAGGCCGGCAATGACGGGAAGCTGGAAAATATAGATGGAGTTACGGAAGTCGGGGCAGCAGACCCGGTGGATGAAGAGTCCATCATGGTGATGGTATATAATGCCCTTGTTTCCCCGTATGCTTCCTTAAACGAGGATGGAGTGGCAGTTGCCCAGCAGTTGAAAGCCTCTGGTGCCGAGACTGCCCAGGAGAAGGAAGAAGCGCTCAAGAGCTGCATCGACCTTTCGGATTACGGCACCTACTCGACGGACAAATTAAACGCGCTGTCTGTCCTCCGGGATGTGGAGCCTTATGTGGAACAGAAACAGTCACCGGATGCGGATTTCCAGGCAGTCGTCAATTCCGATCCTTCTTCCGATATCGGGCAAGTCATTGAGGATACAGCGGCAGAGACAGCCAGCGGAGATGCCGATATTACGGACACTTCTTTAAAGACCGACAAGCCTACTTCCCTGTATGCCACATCAGGCATCGTAAAGCTTAAAAATTCCCTGCTGTCTTCCACCGGAGACAACACGGATGCCAAGAAAGAACTGGGCATCGCTTCCGGCATGCCGGCAACCTCTTCCTTGGGCTATAACATGACATTGGCAAATGCCTTTTACCGGGACGGCATCGGCGCGGTAATGCCTGCATGGGGGCATGATACCCTGGTGCTCCTTTCTACCACAGATGGCGAGCTGATGGTGGATGCGGCAGACGGCAGCGGTTCCATGGCCGGCGGGCTTTATAACGGTTTTGGCGCGGCAATCCATGTGGATGGAGGCGTTGTCTTCTCACAAGGGCAGCATATGTCCAATACGGTTTATAACGGCACGATCCATTACACTGGCACAGCGGTATTAAATCCCAATGGCCGCCAGTTCTCCTCTGATTTCTGGGGCGGCTACGTGGTATTTGAAGACGCGGTGGCAGATGGCGGATTTGTGTCCGATGAGCCCACTACCGTCATCAATAAGAATTCCATGCTGGCCTATCCAAACGGCGGCCAGATTAATGGTTATGCTTCCATGTATTATGAGAACAGCTATATTGACGGGGTGGATTATACCTTTGAAAATAATACATCCCTGATTACGGATACCGGGTCCCTGACCTTGGTCAATTCTGTATTAAACGGCGATACCATCGGTACCGTGACCAGGTCCGAAAAGGCAGTCATTACCCTGGTGGATTCCACGCTGAACTTAAATACCGGCACAATCCTTTCCATCAATGACAAATCCGGGGAACCGGTCTCCATGGATGATTCTACATTCCATGACATGTTTGCGGGCGAGGCAGCCATCCGGATTTATGGCGATGTCACCATCAACGTTCCGGAGAAAGCTACCTTCTCTGTAGACAGTGCGGATGGGGATGAACAGATTACCCTTTATGCATCAGAAGTAGATGGGGAATTGGATGATTCCAATATCAACGTCATACTGGATGATAGCTACGGCGTGCTGCATATCAACCAGAAGTAGCGGTATATCTGCAGCAGCAACTGAATATCAGCCAGCTGAAGGAAAGAACCAGTAAAAAGCTGCCGCCCTGCATGAAGCAGGCGGCAGCTTTTTAAAAATCCTGTATTTACTTGGGCAGGACGGCAGTTTTTTAAATACCCTGTATTCAATGGTTCAAGACGGCAGTCTTTATAGCAGGGGAGTTGCACTCCGAAAATTTTTTTCCCGCCGGTATTCAATTGTTTAAGGCAGCAGCCTTTATAACAGCTCCGAGTCTGTCTTGGAATGGCCGCAGACGATTTCCAGGTTGCCGTTCCTGGTCCTTAAGGCATCGATCATGTCCTTCTCCTTCGCTATGTCTTTCAGGGTGACCAGGTATTCCAGCTTGTACAGGCTGCCCATATGGGAAGTACGGACGGAAGAGAGGCTGGCTTTCGTCGTATATTCTTTCCAGATGTCATCGAAAGCGTCAGTATAATTTAAGTCTTCCGGGACGGTGATTTTCAGCATCCGGTTGTTCTTTTCGTCCCTGCCTCCAAAGGGGCTGAAGGAAAGAACCAGGTTTACCCCACAGGTAATCACGACAAAGAGCAGGGCGATGCCCAGGTATCCCATGCCGGTCGCAAGGCCCACCGCCATGGCCAGGAAAATCGTCAGGATTTCCTGCGCCTTGCCCGGGATGGAACGGAAGCGTACCAGGGAAAAGGCACCCATTACCGCGATGCCGGTGCCAAGGTTCCCGTTTACGATCATGATGACCGTCTGGACGATGCAGGGCATCAGGGCTACTGTGATCAAAAACCCTTTCCTGTAGTTTTTGTTGGATGCCATATACACAATGGCGATCGAAAGCCCCAGCCCGATCGATGCGGCAGTGCAGGTTAGAAAGCCGGCCGCCGTCATGGATATGGAATTAGTGGCCGGATCGAAAAGCACGGAATCAAATAGCAGTTCCATCATGCAGCCTCCTTTCTTTTTCCATTTCCAACTGGCATGCAAGGCCCGCTTTTGAAAAAGAAACCGGGTAAATTTTTAATTCATCCAGCAGGCGGCATAAAGGAAGCGGGAGCGCGCCCGGTATTTTTAATTCCATCAGGTAATGATTCTCTGGCAGCAGGGGGGTCCCGTCCTGCCCTCCGGTAAGTGACAGGCAGTTTGTCCGGTAACGCAGGTTTGTATCAAAAGTGACGCGGATAAGGCCGCTGCCTGCCAGCTCATAGGACTGCCTGTCATAATAAAGGAAAAGTACGGGCCGAAGCCTGGGCGAACGTGCCAGGAAAGCGTCAATTTCCCTCCCGGTCTGGGTATCAAGCGGGCAGGGGGCTTTCTCCAGAAGCCAGGGCCTGGCATCCTTCAGGGGGAGGGAAACCCTCCTTTTATATACGATCCCCTTGTATTTCTTTTTTCGTTCTACAAAGACAGGCGTGTCTTCATCCGGCGGCATATAGCTGCGTACCCGCATTTTCTCTTTGTAAACCGGTTTCTCCATTGACCGGCGCATGAATTCATAATCCGGCGTGTCAAAATAAATGTTGTGGATCCGGCTTGTGGGGAATTCATTCTCTGTCAGAAACGGCCCCGCCTTTTCCAGGAACCCATGAAACTGCCTTTCGTCTAATAGAAATTTTTTTTCATGGCGTTCGAAAGTAGTCCGTACATTGTCCATTGCCCTTGTCCTTTCACTGGTGTTCCTTATCCTCTGCCGCGCGTGTTCTCCTTCACGCACAATCTATGCAAGTATATGCATATTTTCTATTATCATTGTGACATGGTTGTGAACAGTTTGGAAGAAAAATGTGAAAATGGATAAAAAGTTTCTTTTATGATATAATAATGTAGAACTAATATACATAAAATTAATCAATTGTTTATATACGCAGGACAGGAACGGTGAAATATGTTTCAAATCGGAGATATCGTAGTTTATGAAAACGGAGGAGTCTGCAAAGTCGTCAAGATCGGCACGCCGGATTTTATGAAAGGTGATACACAGTTTTATTTCCTGCAGCCGCTTTTTGACAACAGCGGGATGATTTATCTGAAAGTAGAAAATGATACCCATATTTTAAAGCCCTTGCCGCAGCCCCAGGAAGTGGACGAAATCTTAGGCGGGGCGAAGGACATTGCCCCGATGTATAATTCCAGTGAGAAGCAGAGAGGGGTAGAGTTTAAGGAAGCGCTGCGATCCTGCGAGATTGGCCAGTGGATTGCCATGCTCAAAGGGATCCTGATGGAGAAGGACCGCAGGGAGAAGAGAGGCAAACGCCTGAACATGAGCGATGACCGGAACATGCAGAAGGTGGAGCAGCTCCTTACGACTGAAATTTCTGTTGTTTACCAGATCCCTGTGGAAAAAGCAGAAGAAAGAGTCCAAGGAGTGATTGCCCAGTAAATGGAAAAGAAAGCATGGGTCAGGATCAAGGGGATCCAGAGGGACGGCCAGGGAAAGGCTTTCAGCGACCCCGTCCTTTTGGAAACGGAAGGTTCCTACTATTTAAAAGACGGCTCCCACTATGTCCTTTACCAGGAGCCCCAGGGAGATACCAGGGAAATGGCAAAAAGCTTCCTGCAGGTTTCAGAGCGGGGCATCAAAATGAGAAAAAAAGGAAAAACCAGCTCGATGGTCCAGATCTGCCAGCAGGAAACGAAACCTTTCCTTTATATAACGCCCTATGGCAGCCTGTCCTTTTCCGCTTATGGCAGGGAAGTATCCGTAATGGAATCTAAGGAAAAGGTCCTGGCAAAGGCTTCCTACCGCCTGGAGCAGGGAGAAAATTTTGTAGCGGAATGCACCCTGGAGATTGAAATCCGGATCAGGGAGTAAAGCCAGGGCTATTTCGTTGCCCGGGCGAAACATGGTAATTCGAATCGGCAATTCATGCAGAAAGTGGAATAAAAAATGCATCCAGCCTTTTACCGTGCCGGATGCATTATTTCTGATATGTACTTGTTATTTGGCTTTCTTCTTTGCCCCGTTTTGATTCCTGCTGGAGAATCTGGCGAAAAAGCCTTTCTTAGCTTCTTCCTGCGTTTTGTCTTTGCGGATGCCCCGGACGGCGGTGATGTATAAGCCGCTGATGGTGGCTTTTACTTCTTTCCTTACCGGGATGTCGTCAAAGATCTTCGGGTCGGCGATGAAATTCATGATCTTCGGCCCGACCTTTGCCTTTACGATGGTAAGCTTGGAATTTTTCAAGTACCACGGGATCTGGTCAGTCATAATGGCGGGAAGTCCGGCATTCTTTGGCTTGAGCTTCTGTTTATCCAGGATCAGCATCGAAACCTGCTGTTTTGTCTGGTCAATGACGGCCTGCTGTTCATCCTGCTTCTTCTGGGCTTTTTTTCCAAGGAAATAAAAGACGATCAGGAGTACAGCCAGGGCGATCACGATAATCAATAAAATTTTCCAAAATAATGACACGTTTTATCCCTCCGATATCCAACTATTTATGCAGTAATGCGGAAAATATTTTAACATATATTATAGGTAAAAATCAATTTCTTTCCTTTTATGCATGACTGTGGTATTCTAAATATTATGGATGAAAAGCATTTTATGCGGAAAGGAAGAAGGTACTTGAAAAACGCCTTGCTTTAATGGAGCATCCCCCAAGGGGCAGCCTGTGCCGTAGCCGTAATCTATGTTTATGGCACGCCTTGCGAACCATAAGGCAGGACCGTACTTGGTAAGAAAATGAAAAAGAAACTTTTGGCACTCGTATTAGCTTTCACCACGGTGTTTACGCTGGCAGCCTGCAGCGCTCCCACTGGCGGGACATCGTCTGGAGATGAAAGCGCATCAGCTGTTTATGAGAGCGCGGACGTACAGAGGGATGCTTCCGGAAACCCGGTCAAACCGAAATATGACGCCCTTAAATGTGTGAAATTGGGCAAATATATGGGGGTAAATGTCACCGCCACCAAATATGAAGCCACCAAGGATGATGTGGATTCCTACATTAATAATATCCTGCAAAGCAAAGCAGAATATGCGGACAGCGACAAGACCCAGGTGGAAAGCGGCGACATGGTCAATATTGACTACACCGGCACGGTTGACGGGGAGGAATTCTCCGGAGGCTCCGCGACAGACCAGGACCTGACGATTGGTTCCGGTACCTATATCGAGGGTTTTGAAGACCAGCTGGTGGGCGCAAATGTAGGCGATACCGTGACGGTCAATGTCACCTTCCCGGATGATTATTCCAACACGGAATTGGCAGGCAAGGATGCCCAGTTCGAAGTAACCATCAACAGCATTAAGTCTGACCAGAAAGTAGTGCCGGATTATACGGACGATTTTGTAAATGAATATACCAACGGCCAGTATACGACTACGGATGAATTCACTGCCTATATCTGGAAAGTGCTCCAGCAGCAGGCGGCGAGCCAGACCGAGCAGGACTTAAGCTCCAAGCTGCAGGAAGCTGTCTATAATGTCTGCAAGGTAAAGAAGACGCCGAAGGGGCTTTTGGCTTATTACCAGGTATATTACAGGAGCCAGGATGAAAATGCCGCAAAGCAGCAAGGCATTTCCTTTGATGACTATATTTCACAGGTCTATGGTTTCCGCAGTGAAGATGCTTATATGGAGGCTTTGAACAAGCAGCTGGAGGACAATGTCATCCCGCACTCCCTGATCATAGAAGCGATCATTGAAAAGGAAAAAATTCAGGCAGATGACGACAGCATCAATGCCTTCCTGAAGGAATATGCTTCTTACTATGGATACGACGATGTAGACACGATGCTGGAGCAGAATGGCTTCTCTAGTGTAGATGCTTTTGAGCAGGCAGTGGGCAAGGATTCCTTCGAACAGGCTGTAAAGCAGTATAAGATGTGGCAGACGCTCCGTGACGCGGCAAACATTGCTTATGTAGATGAAAGCGGCAACGCTACCGAGTCCGGTTCCGCGTCCAGCTGATACGCTGCCAGGCTTTCCGAAATTCCCGAAAAAATACGGCAGGGGATTTCGCAAAATGAATATGGGACAAGAGAGCGGCACTGCGAAAAGTGCCGCTTTTTCAAACCTTCCGCCTTCCGCTATAAAGAGGGTGGCGGGACAGGCCATGGCTGGCCGCGCCATTTATGCTGAAAAAAGAATAGGAGGCATATGTCAAACCGGAAAATGCCGGAGGGACCGGTGGAAAAATGGTTCCTGCGGATGAAAAAAACGGATTTTAACGGGCTTTCCCATAAGCTGGGAGTAGACCCGGTGGTGGTACGCCTTATGTGCAACAGGGATGTGGAACCGGAGGACATGGACGGGTACCTCCATCCTTCCCTTTCCGGAATGGAGGACCCGCACCTTCTGCCGGATGTGGATGAAGCGGCGGGGCTGCTGCTGCAGCTGGCCCGGGAAGGGCAGGCCATCCGGATTATCGGGGATTATGATATTGATGGGGTCAACGCGTCTTACATCCTCCAGGAAGGCCTTAGAAAACTTGGAATTGAGGCAGATACGGCGATCCCCAACAGGATGACGGACGGATATGGTTTAAACCGCCATCTGGTGGATCTTGCCCTGGAAGACGGAAAAAAGGTGCTTTTAACCTGTGATAATGGCATCGCGGCGGCGGAGGAAATCGCTTACGCGAAGGAAAAGGGCATGTCTGTCATTGTCACAGACCACCATAACGTGCCTTACAAGGAAGAAGGCGGGGAGAAAGAAGAGATCCTCCCCCAGGCAGATTATGTGGTGGACCCGAAACGTCAGGGGAGCCGCTATCCTTTCCCGGATATCTGCGGCGCCGTAGTCGCTATGAAATTCCTGCAGGTCCTTTATGAAAAAGCGGGAAGGGACAAGGATGAGCCTTACTGCTTTATGGAAAATGCCGCGTTTGCCACGGTAGGCGACGTGATGCCTTTGAAGAAGGAAAACCGGGTCATCGTGACTTACGGCCTTCGGCAGATGAACCAGACAAAAAACATCGGGCTTAAAGCCCTGATCCGGGCCAATCAAATTGGCGATGTAAAAGCGTTCCATTTAGGGTTTGTACTGGGTCCCTGCATCAACGCTTCCGGCAGGCTGGAGACCGCCATGGAGTCCATGTCCCTGCTTTTGGAAAAAGACCCAGTGAAAGCAGCCCGGCGGGCCGAAAAGCTTGTGGAGCTTAATGCCGAACGGAAGGAACTGACCCGGAAAGGGGTGGAACAGGCCGTCGAGCAGGTGGAAACTTCCGGCCATAAGGATGACAGTGTCTACTTTTTATACCTTCCGGACTGCCTGGACAGCATTGCCGGGATTGTGGCAGGAAGGATCAAAGAAAAATATAACCGTCCCACTTTTGTAGCGGCAGGGACAGGGGAGAAGGTAAAAGGTTCTGCCCGATCCATCGAAGCGTATTCCATGTATGATGAAATGACTGCCTGCGGGGAATATTTCGTACAGTTCGGCGGGCATCCTATGGCAGCCGGATTTACGGTGGAAGTGGAAAAAATCCCAGCCCTGCGGGAGGCGCTGAACAAACATGCCAGCCTGACAGAGGACGATTTAGCGGTAAAAAAATATATGGACATGAGGATGCCGCTTTCCTATATCACGGAAGGGCTGGTGGGGCAGCTGGAACTGCTGGAGCCATTTGGCACAGACAACGAAAAACCGCTTTTTGCCGAAAACAAGGCAGTCTTTTTATCTGCCGCCCGTATCGGGAAAGAAAAAAACATGGCCCGCTTTTCCCTCCTTACCGAAACAGGAGGAAGGATGAACGGGGTTTATTTCGGTGACGCGGACCGCTTTTTTGCACAGTTCCGTGAAAAATACGGGATAGGGGAAGAAGAAGCCTTATTGGAAGGACGCGGCAGCAGATGCCTTTCGTTTTGTTATTACCCACAGGTGAATGAATATCGCGGGATCCGGTCCCTCCAGGTTGTCATCTCGGGATTTTTATTTTAAAATGGAAAAGATTGGAATGGACAGACGCCGCATTCCAAATCGTCCTATGTCACCGCCTTACCAGGCGGGACGGCGGACGATGCGGCTAGTGCATCGTAAGGAATCCTCCCGCTGAAGCGGGTTCCTCCTTGCGATATAAATGAATCATGTAAAGCGAGGTTAGAGTATGGCAGAAACAAAAATCATGCTCGGAAACGAGGCATTTGCCAGGGGCGCTTGGGAGGCCGGGGTCAAGGTTTCCTCTGCTTATCCGGGGACGCCCAGTACCGAGATCAGTGAAAATCTTGCAAAATACGGAGATGTCTACTGCGAATGGGCACCCAATGAGAAAGTGGCGGCGGAAGTAGCCATTGGTGCTTCTATCGTTGGCGCCCGTTCCATGTGCGCCATGAAGATGGTGGGGCTGAACGTTGCAGCGGACCCTCTTTATTCATTCAGCTATATCGGGGCAAATGGCGGGCTGGTCGCTGTTGTTGCGGATGACCCGGGCATTTACAGCTCCCAGAACGAGCAGGATACCCGCATGATCGGCCGGGCTGCCCAGATCCCGGTCATTGAGCCTTCCGACAGCCAGGAAGCAAAGGATTTTATCAAATTCGCATTCCAGATGAGCGAAGATTATGATACGCCGGTGATCATCCGTTCCACCACCAGGCTTTCTCATTCCCAGGGACCTGTCGTATTGGAGGACAGGGCGGTGCCGGAAGACCGTCCTTATGAAAAGAATATCCAGAAAAATGTCATGATGCCTGCTATGGCCAAGAAGCGCCATGTGGCCGTGGAAGAGCGGATGAACCGTTTAAGCGAGGATTCCTGCACTTTCCCGATCAATAAGGCCACCTATGATGATACTTCCATCGGCTTTATTACCAATGGCATCGCATACCAGTATGTAAAAGAAGCCTGTCCCCATGCTTCTGTATTGAAGCTTGGCCTTGTAAACCCGCTCCCCAGGAAACTGATCGAAGAGTTTGCCTCAAAGGTAGACAAGCTTTATATCTTCGAGGAACTGGAACCGGTGATTGAAGAGCAGGTAAAATCCTGGGGCATCTCCTGCATCGGCAAGGACCTCTTCACCCGCCAGGGCGAATATTCCGCCAACATGCTCAGGGAGAAGCTTTTAGGGGAGAAAATTGACGTGCACCCGGCAGAAGATATCCCGCCGCGCCCGCCGATCCTGTGTCCGGGCTGTCCCCACAGGAGTGTTTTCTATGCCATCCACAGGCTGAAGCTCCATGTAACCGGGGATATCGGATGTTATACCTTAGGCGCCCTTTCCCCACTGGATGCCATGGATACCACGGTCTGCATGGGATCCAGCATTTCTTCCCTGCATGGCATTGAAAAAGCCAAGGGAAAAGATTACGTGAAGAACTGGGTTGCCGTCATTGGTGATTCCACCTTCATGCATACCGGGGTCAATTCCCTGATGAACATGGCATACAACCAGGCTACCGGCACTGTCATTATCATGGACAACTCCACTACTGCCATGACCGGCCACCAAGACAACCCCGCTACCGGCAAGACCCTGATGGGGGAGACAGTGCCTATGATCGATATGGAAAAGCTCTGCCGTTCCATGGGTATCAAAAATGTGACAAAGATTGACGCCTTCGACCAGGAAGGGCTGGTCAAGCTCCTGCGCCAGGAGACCCAGAAGGAAGAACTCAGCGTCATTATCACCCAGGCTCCCTGCGCGCTGCTGAAAACCGTGAAGTTCCCCTATGTCTGTGTAGAGGACAGGGAAAAGTGCAAGAAGTGCGGCGCCTGCCTGAAACCGGGCTGCCCGGCTATGGCACAGAACGAAGACAAGACGATTTCCATCGACCCGACCATGTGCAACGGCTGCGGCCTTTGCATGGAACTGTGTCATTTTGATGCGATTTTGAAGAAAGAACGCTAAGGAGGAAGGGCAGATGGTTACGAAAAATATTATGATCGTCGGTGTTGGCGGACAAGGTACGCTTTTAACCAGCCGGATCCTTGGAGGCATTATCACCGATGCCGGCTATATGGTAAAACTTTCAGAAGTCCATGGCATGGCACAAAGGGGCGGCTCCGTCGTCACGTTTGTCCGCTATGGTGACAATGTGGCAGAGCCGATCGTGGAAGAAGGACAGGCAGACATCCTGATTGCCTTTGAACGCCTGGAAGCCCTGCGTTACTGCCATTTCCTGAAAGAGGGAGGCGCCCTGGTCGTGAACGACCAGCGGATCAACCCGATTTCTGTTGTAACCGGGCAGAGGCAGTATCCGGAACACATTATGGAAGATTTGGAAAAGGATTACCGTGTCTTTCAGATCAAAGCGCAGGAAGAAGCGTTAAAGCTGGGAAATTCCAAAGTATTTAACGTCATCGTGCTGGGCCTTGCCGCACAGCATATGGACTTCCCGAAGGAAAAATGGCTGGAAGTGATCGAAAAGAAGGTACCTGCCAAGCTTGCGGACCTGAATAAGAAAGCATTCCTGGTAGGATACGAATCCGGAAAATAAAGAAAACGTATCATTACCCGGGAGAAGAAGCAGGCATCACATGCAGGTGGTGCCGCTTTGACAGCCCGGTTATAAAAGACAGACGACGCATTGCAAATTGTCCTTCGGACAATGCGGCTGGTACATCGTAAGGTAATGGAAAGCTATGCCGCCATATCCGTTCCGGTATGAAGAAAGCCCCCAAGCAGGACATTTTAAGCGATACCTGTTTGAGGGCTTTCTTTATGCAGCATGATCCAGCAGATGGCATTTTGTTTCAGTATATTTATTTCCGCTTTCTGCATACTTCCGGCGTAACTTTTTCGGGATTTTTTCTGATGCATCAGGAAAACATGCTTTTGGATTTTCTGCTTATGCATCCGGGAAAATCTTTTTACGGATTTCTTCTACCGGCATCTCTTCCCCGGTAAAAAGGGAGAAGGCTTTTGCGCCTTGGTAAAGCAGCATGGAAAGGCCGTTGGAACAAGCAAGGCCGCTGTCCTTAGCCATCTGCAGCAGCTTTGTCTGGCGGGGTTCATAGATGGCGTCAAATACGAAAAGGCCGGGATGGAAGAAGCCGGCGTCCGGGACAAGGGACTGTCCTGCCAGCGGTCCCATGCCCACATTAGTAGCATTCGCTAAAACGGCGCTCTGTGATAATGTTTCTTTTAACAGGGCATAGTCCTGGATGTCTTCTACATGGACTTTGCAGCCGGTTTCCTTTTCCAGCATGGAAGCAAAGGAGGCAGCCTTTTCAAATTTCGACCCTTTCCTCCGGAAGATGGCGATTTCCTTGGCCCCTTCCACTGCAGACTGGACGCAGATGGAAGTGGAAGCGCCGCCGGATCCTAAAACAGTGAGTTTTTCTCCTGCCAGGTTAATGCCATGGTTTTCCAGGGTTTTCATAAAGCCATATCCGTCAGTGGAATAACCATCTAGTTCACCATCCCGGAAAATGACAGTGTTGACGGAATGGGAGAGGGCGGCTTCCTTGGAAAGGCGGGTGCAGAGGGAAGCTGTCATTTCCTTCCCCGGCATGGTGATGTTGCATCCCACGCATCCCAGTTCTTTTAAAGCCATAAGGGATTTTTCAAAGGACTCTTTGGGCGCCCGGAATGCCAGATATACATAATCCAGATCCAGCAGCCGGAAGGCTTCGTTGTGCATGGCCGGGGAGAGGCTGTGATGTACAGGGTCTCCTAAGAGGGCTGCTAATTTTGTGTGTCCTGAGATAGATGGCATATAAGGATCCTCCTTTTTATTATGCTGATGCTGATTCATGAAAAGAAACAGATTCGGAAGAGGCGCAGATGAATGAAGCGATTTTATGCGTGGCCTGCTTCCTCATCCTCCAAATAATGAAAAGTCAATGAAATGGAAAGCCGTGCCCTTTAAAATACTCCTGCAGCGTGGGCATGGCCTGCGTCATTATCCTGCGGGAGATGACAGATTAAAACCATCTTATTGCCCGTGGACTGGAATGTCAAATAACAGCTCCTGCCCTTTGGGGAGGGAGGCGCGTACACCTGGCGTACTTGAACCGGTCCATCACCCGATCCTGCCTTTGGGGAGGGGCAGGCGGACAGCCGGCCTTTGGATGCAGAGGACGATTTGTGGGAGAAAGGCTTTTTTCATCAGGCTGGATGTAAAATGCCTAGGCCGCAGGATGGAATATCAAACAGGTGTGGTGTCCATCCTTGCAGGGGCCATCGGCGGTTGTTATACTTGGAACCAAAGGAGGCTTCATATGGAAATCAAAGGAAAGTCTTTTGGGAGCGGCATGCCGGTGCTCTGCGTATCGGTTACAGAACGGGACCGTGGTTCCATCGTAGGAAAAATAAAGGACCTGGTGGGAGGAAAAGTCCAGGCAGTGGAATGGAGGGCTGACTTTTTTGAAGACAGCGGCCATCCGGGGGAGGTAGTAGAGGTCCTCCGGGAACTGCAGGATATCCTGTCAGACACGATTTTCCTATTTACCTATCGCACTAAGGCAGAAGGAGGGCGTGGGGATACGGATCCCGAGACTTATCTGCCCCTGCTTCTGGAAGCTGCCGGCACCGGGGTACCGGATTTTATCGATTTTGAGACCCGCAGGACGAAAAAATCGGCAGCTTTTGTACACAAGCTCCAGGAGAAGGGCTGCTATGTGCTCTGTTCTTTCCATAATTTCCAGAAGACGCCTTCTGTATCAGAAATGGAAAAAATCCTTTCCTCCCAGTTCGAAAAAGGGGCAGACTGCGCAAAGATCGCTGTTATGCCTTCCAGCGAAGAAGATACCTTCTGCCTGCTCCAGGCATCCGCCGCTGTGAAAAAGAAATATCCGGACAAGCCCCTTATCGCCATCGCTATGGGCAAGAAAGGGCTTGCATCCCGCCTCGTGGGGGAGCTTTCCGGCTCCGCCCTTACCTTTGTGACGGCCGGGCCGCCTTCCGCGCCGGGACAAATCTCTTTGGAAACAGTAGCCAGGGCGCAGGAAGCTTTGCATGAATGCCTGGAAGAATCGAAAGCCGGTGAAGCGGGCGGAGAAAACAGGAAGGTTTACTTTATCGGATTTATGGGGAGCGGCAAGTCTACGGTTTCAAAGCAGCTTTCCAAAAAGACCGGCATCAGCTGGATTGATACGGACGAAGAGATCCAGCGGCAGCAGGGCAAGACAATCGCCGATATATTTGAAGAAGAGGGCGAGGATGCTTTCCGGCAGATGGAAACGGAGTGCCTAAGGGGGATTGCGGAAGACCCGCAGCCTGTTATTGTCTCCTGCGGCGGCGGCATCATCCTCAAACTGGAAAATATCGAAATTATGAAAAAAAGCGGGGAAGTGGTTTTCTTAAATGCAAAAGCGGAAACCATTTACCGCCATGTGCGCCATTCCAAGAACAGGCCCCTTTTAAATGGGCATATGAATGTCAAATATATTTCCGGCATGATGAAAAACAGGAAGCCATTCTACGATGAGGCAAAGACTCTGGATATCCGGACCGACCATAAGACGGTGGGGCAGATCGTGCAGGAAATCCGCATGCGGCTGGAAATTTAAGGGTGAAGGGGCACCTGGCAGAAACCAAAATTTGCATTTTGAATGGCCTTATGTTATTATAGCTAAGCATGCATCCGTAGTTTAATGGATAAAACGCCGGATTCCGGTTCCGGTGCTGCGGGTTCGATTCCTGTCGGATGCACTTTATCCAAAGAAATGGATGAGCGGGGGCTGCATATTATTATGCCAGCCCCTTTCGTTTTCCCTGTTTTTATATTGAAGCGGGTCCAGAGAGGAAAAAGCACCCGCATTGCAGGGAGGCTGGAAAGCCGTGCCATCAAAATATACGCTGTATGCGTGGGCACGGCCATCTTCACCACCTGTTTGGTGATGAAATGTATAGGAGGTATGATCATGATGCAAAAAAAGAAGCTGCAGAAGGCGGCAGCTGTATTCTTAAGCTTGTGCCTGGTAGGCGGGCTTGCTGCATGCAGCGGTTTTCCCGGAAAATCACAAAGTTCTTCCGATGCTTCCGGGTCCGCTTCCGGAGACCAGCAGGCAGTGGTTTCCTCGGATGCTTCTGCGGATTCGTCCGTCGCTTACCAGGTAAATGCCGTGGAAGGCATTAATACGCTGATGACGAACTACTATAACGCATATGCCAATGGAGACATTTCCACGCTGGCTTCCCTTGCTACGCCGATTTCCCAGAAGGAGCAGCAGTACATCAGCCTGGTCAGCCAGCTGGTGGACCATTATGACAATATTACGGTTTATTCCAAACCGGGAATGGAAAGCGGTTCTTATATTATTTCCGTTTCCATGGACATGTATTTTACCGGGATTTCCACCCCGGCTCCTGGAATTGAGACTTTCTACGTGCGCACCAGTGACGATGGGAACTATTACATCGACAACCTGTACAGCTGGTTTAACCTTTCCAGCCAGGAGAACCCGACAGATTCTTCCGTCCTGGCATTCCTGCAGGATTATGAAAATTCCGCAGACATGCAGGCGGTATTTGCGGAAGTACAGACCAGCTACAATGAGGCTTTGAATTCGGATTCCGCGCTGAACACCATGATGACATCCACCCTGCCTGACGCGGTGAACAACTGGAGCCAGTCCGGGCAGGTACCAGACCTTTCCTCTGATACATCCTCAAGCAGTACGGATGCTTCTACTGACGAATCTTCTACGGACCAGGGTGCGCAGACGGATACCTCTTCCCAGGATACTTCCACAGACGCATCTTCTACGGATATATCCTCTACGGATTCCTCCACGGACAGCTCTTCTGAAAGCACCTATACGACAGATTATGTGCCGGAAGGGACGCAGGTGTATCTGGAGAGCGCGATCAACGCCCGTGCTTCCATGAGTGATACGGCAAATGCCACCCTGCTTTATCCAGGCACGACCGTAACAGTAGTACAAAGCTACCAGGAGGGCTGGACCAAGGTTACATGGGACGGCGGAAGCGGTTATATTAAGACAGACCTGTTAAAATAATGAGACAAGCAAAAGGCCATGCTTCGGCATGGCCGCTTGTTTATCCTTTTATATCGTTCGGAGAGGCCCGCTTCAGCGGGAGGATCCCTTACGATGCACCAGCCGCATCGTCAGCCGTTTCGCCTGTAAGGCGATGATGCAGGCCACGCCACCGCACGAAGTGCGGATTATAATGGCGAGGCTCGTCTTTTTTCTATATCATCGCCAGGCAGGGCGGTGATATAGGACGATTTGCAATGCGGCGGCTGTCCACTTAATATTTCACCAAAGGGCAGTAAGCGGGCCATGCTTATGCATACAGCGTACATTTGGCATCAATGCTTTCTGGCCTGTAAATAGGAAAGGCTGGGGGAATTTGGAAGAGAAAAAGGAAAGGATCAATAAATACCTGAGCCGGGCAGGATACTGCTCCCGCAGGCAGGCAGACGCGCTTTTGGAGGAGGGGCGTGTCACGGTGGACGGGCATAAAGCCCAGATGGGCGAAAAGGTTTCCACCGGCCAGGCCGTCTGTGTGGATGGCATTCCTGTAACGCCTGTGGAAGAGAAAGTCCTGCTCGTATTTAATAAGCCGAAGGGCATTGTCTGTACCACCGGGCATTATGAAGGAAACGTCATCGATTATATAAATTATCCTGTGCGCATTTATCCGATTGGCAGGCTGGACAAAGATTCCACCGGGCTTTTGCTTTTAACGAACCAGGGGGATTTGGTAAACGCGATCCTGAAAGCTTCCAATTATCATGAGAAGGAATACGTGGTTACGGTAGACAAAGACCTGACAAGGGATTTTCTCGACCATATGAGGGAGGGGGTGCCCATCCTGGATACGGTCACCCGGAAATGCCGGGTTTGGGCTACCGGCCGCAGGACCTTCCGTATTATCCTGACCCAGGGCCTCAACCGGCAGATACGGCGTATGTGTGAGGCGCTGGGCTACCGGGTCAGGGAACTGGAGAGGATCCGCGTCATGAATATCACACTGGACGGTCTGGAAACAGGAAAATACCGGGATGCGACTCCGGCAGAATGGGAAGGGCTTGAAAAACTTTTGAGACAGAATGGGGATTGATGTAACAGTATGGAAAAAGCAGGATATGATAAACTGAAGAAAACCATCACCCGCCATATGGAGCTTTATTACAACCAGGATGCCCCGGAGATCAGTGATTATGAATATGACCAGCTGATGCTCCAGCTCAAAGAAGCGGAAAAAGAGCATCCGGAGTGGGTGACGCCGGATTCCCCAACCCAGCGGGTGGGAGGCAGGGCACTCTCCCAAGATGGCGGGAAAGTCACCCACCATGTGCCCATGCTTTCCATTGAAGATGTCTTTACCAAAGAAGAGGTCTGTTCCTGGATTGACAAAGTAAAAGCAACCCATCCCGATGCGGCTTTTTCCGTAGAAGAGAAGATCGACGGACTGAGCATGGCGCTGCGTTACCACCCTTCCGGGGCGGAAACCGGGGAAATGGAGCTTTCTCTGGCGGAAACCAGGGGGACCGGCTTTGAAGGGGACGTTATTACTGAGAATGCCCTGGCTATCCCGGACGTAAAAGCATCCCTGCCCCTCCCGTACCAGTATCTGGAACTTAGGGGAGAGGTATATATGTCACACCAGGATTTTGAGGCATATAACAAAAAGCAGGAAGAGGAAGGAAAACCTCTGGCGGCCAACCCGCGGAACCTGGCGGCAGGGACTTTGCGGCTGCTGAACCCGGGCCTCATCAAGGAAAGGGGGCTGCATTATTTTGTATTTAACGTGCAGGACGGCCCTGCGGAATTAATGGAAGGGCAGGTAAAATCACTGGATTTCCTGCATTCCTTAGGGATTCCGGTTACCAGCCATAAAAGGTGCACCACGAAGGAAGAAGTCCTTGCTGAAATCGACCGGATCGGGGAGCGGCGCGGCGGCCTTTCTTATGATATTGACGGGGCGGTAGTAAAGATCGACCAGATTTCATACCGCAAGGATTTTCCTGCCGGAAGCAAATATTCCGACGGGCATATTGCCTATAAGTACCCGCCGGAAGAGCGCAATGTGGTCATGGATGATATCGAGGTGGCCGTGGGCAGGACCGGCAAGCTGACCTTCACCGGCATTTTCCACGACGAAGAGACCGGCAAGGCAGCCCGGCTCTGCGGTACCAGCGTATCCCGTGCCACCCTCCATAACCAGGATTACATCCGTTCCATGAGGATCGGCATCGGAGGTGTTTACAAGCTTTATAAATCCGGGGAAATCATCCCGAAGTTAAACGGCTGCGTAAAAGAGCCGGAAGAGGTTTTCCAGGCCCCGGACAGGTGCCCGGTCTGCCACCAGAAACTGGTGCGGGAAGAGGATACGGCGGATATCCGCTGCGTCAACCCTTCCTGCCCGGCACAGCTTTCCAGGACCATTTCCTATTTTGCGTCCCGTCCCTGCATGGATATCGCGGGACTGGGCAGCACCCTGGTAGATGCCCTGGTAAAAGAAGGATACCTTCATAACTGCGCGGATATTTACCATTTGAAAGACCACCGGGAAGAACTGGTCGAAAAGGGGATCCTTGGACGTGAGAAAAATACAGACAAAGTGCTTGCCGCCATTGAGGCTTCGAAAAGCAATTCCCCGGACCGCCTCCTGGCAGGATTGGGGATCCGCAATGTCGGGACTGCTACCGCTAAGGGGATCATGCAGCATTACCCGGATATTGCCTCTTTAGCAAAGGCAGGCAGGGAAGAGCTTACCAATATCCCGGACGTAGGGGAAACTACGGCGGACATGCTTGTTTCTTTCTTTTCCCAGGAGGAGAACCAGGAGATCCTCAAAGAACTCTCAGATGCCGGCGTCAACATGGAGATGGGGCAGCAGGAAGCATCTTCTTCTATTTTTGAAGGAAAGACATTTGTCATGACAGGCACCCTGCCCGGCATGAGCAGGAGCGAGGCGAAGTCCCTGATCGAAAAGAATGGGGGCAAAGTAACAGGGAGCGTATCCGGAAAGACGGATTACCTCTTGGCGGGGGAAAACCCCGGAAGCAAAATGGACAAGGCAAGGCAGCTGGACATCCCTGTACTCTCTGAGGAGCAGCTGCTGCAGATGGTCCGGAAGGAGGAACAGCATGCCAATTAAAGTACAAAGCGACCTTCCAGCAAAAGAAATCCTGGAACATGAGAATATTTTCGTCATGGACGAATACCGGGCCCTCCATCAGGACATCCGTCCGCTGCAGATCGGGATTTTGAATTTGATGCCCGTGAAAGAGGATACGGAGCTCCAGATCTTAAGGCTTCTGGGCAACTGCCTGCTGCAAGTGGACGTGACCCTTCTGACTTTGGAGACCCATGTATCGAAAAATACCAGCCTGTCCCATCTGAATAAATTCTATATGACGGTGCCGGAACTGATCCAGTCCGGAGTCGCTTTGGATGGGCTTATCATTACCGGTGCGCCCTTGGAGCGGATGGATTATGACCAGGTGGACTTTTGGGACGAGATCGAGGAAATTTTCGCCTGGGCCCAGGAAAATGTTACCAGTACCATGTTCGTATGCTGGGGGGCTCTCGCCGGGCTGTACTATTATTATGGTATCTCGAAATTTTCCTATGAAAAGAAACTGTCCGGCGTTTTCAGCCACAGGGTGCTGAACCGCAAGGAACCCCTGGTACGCTGTTTTGACGATGTTTTCTGCGCGCCTCATTCCCGCTTTTCCGGAGTCCGTAAGGAAGACGTCTTAAAGCATCCGGAGCTCAAGATTATGGCAGAATCGGAGGAAGCCGGCCTGTACCTTGTAATGAAAAAGGACGGGAGCCAGGTCTTTGTACTGGGCCATCCGGAATATGACAGGATGACATTGGATGGCGAATATCATCGTGACATAGAGAAAGGGAAAAACCCGGATATCCCGAAACATTACTATGAAAATGACGATCCCACGAAACGGCCGCTTCTGACCTGGAGGGCCAATTCCGGGCTTTTGTATTCCAACTGGCTCAACTATTACGTTTACCAGACTACGCCTTACGATATCCGCAAGATCCCGGATGTCAACAAGGCAAAAGAGGGGAACAAATAAAGAAGCCCGTTTTATGTTACATGGTCTAATCCCTATATTCATATAGAAAAAATTAGAAAAAGGGGTTGTATTCTTTTTATTGATGTGCTACTATACTTTCAACAGCAAATCATACTATGCAAGTAGGATAACTAGTTAATAAGAATAAACCTCAATATAGCACCCGGAAGAAAAGGACGTCGTCATTCATGGAGCCCTTGGCCGGAAGAATCATCAGAAGGAGAAACAGACTATGGCAAAAAAACCTTATGCAGAAAGAAACCTGAAATTTGAAACCCTCGCGCTCCATGTAGGACAGGAAAAGGCAGACCCGGTTACAGACTCACGTGCAGTACCGATTTACCAGACTTCTTCCTTCGTATTCCGCAACAGTGACCACGCAGAAGCAAGGTTTGCGCTGAAGGATGCAGGCAATATTTACGGCCGCCTTACCAACCCGACTGTAGATATCTTTGAAAAGAGGATCGCAGCTCTGGAAGGCGGCGTTGCCGCTGTAGCTGTTGGTTCCGGCGCAGCTGCCGTAACTTATGCATTCCAGGCAGTAGCGAAAGCAGGAGACCACATCGTTTCCGCAAAGAATATTTACGGCGGCACCTACAACCTGCTGGCACATACCATGGTTGATTATGGCGTAGAGACCACTTTCGTAGATGCTTTCGACCTTAAGGAAGCAGAAGATGCCATTAAGGATAACACCAAGGCACTTTACATCGAAACCCTGGGCAACCCCAACGGCGAAGTAGTTGACATCGAAGCATGGGCAAACCTGGCACATAAGCATGGCCTTCCGCTGATCATTGATAATACCTTTGCTACCCCGTACCTGATCCGCCCGATTGAATATGGCGCTGACATCGTGGTACATTCCGCAACCAAATTCATTGGCGGTCATGGCACTACCATCGGCGGCGTTATCGTAGACGCAGGAAACTTTGACTATACCAGCGGCAAATGGGCATGGTTGAGCACCCCGAACCCGTCTTACCACGGCCTTGTATTCGCAAAAGATACCGCGCCGGCAGTCATCGCAACTTATATCCGTGCCATTATCCTGAGGGATGAGGGCGCAACCCTTTCCCCGATCCATGCATGGATCTTCCTGCAGGGCCTTGAAACCTTGTCCCTGCGTGTAGAGCGCCAGACCGAAAATACCCTGAAGGTTATCGATTACCTAAAGACCCGTCCGGAAGTGGTTTCTATCAGCCATCCGGCAGTTTCCAAAGACCCGCAGCAGCAGGCACTGTACAAGAAATACCTGCCGAACGGCGGCGGCAGTATCTTTACCTTCGATATTGACGGGGATGCACGTACCGCAAAAGACTGGATTGACGAGCTGGAACTGTTCTCCCTGCTTGCTAACGTAGCTGATGTGAAGTCCCTTGTCATCCATCCGGCATCTACCACCCACAGCGAGTGCAATGAGAAAGAACTGCTTGACCAGGGCATCCGTCCGAACACCATCCGCCTTTCCATCGGTACTGAGAATATCGATGACATCATTGAAGACCTGGATGAAGCATTCAAGGCACTGGCTGAAAAGAAAGCCAATAAATAATCAGAGGGACAAAAGCAGGAGGCCAGTGCGATAGGGCATGCGGCCCGCATCCGGGCACGGCCTTCTTTGCTCCTTATAAACGATGAATAACGATGAATGAATGAAAAACCTCCTTGTGGCATCTGCCCACATACGCGCTGCATCTTTGCCATAGATGCGCTGCATTTCCCCTCCCGGTTTCGTAATGCCGGGAGGGATTTTTTGATTGGAAAAAGGGCGGATACCATGCCCTAATGAGAATCCGTTTGATGGATGATGGCCGGTGAAAAAATGATGTTTAGCGCCGTTGTACATCACACAAATCGGCCTGGGAAAAACTTGCATGTCCCCATCCGGTGGCGGACGTTTAACGGGAATCCATGCTTCGTGATGCCGTGAAGAGCACGGGCAGGACAGGTGATTTTTAAAAATTCGTGTTGCCCTTATCAGCCCAAAAGAATAAAATAAGGTAGATTAGGCAACTATACATAAAAGGCAGGTACAGGTTATGAAAAAAGAACTTGGTTATTTTTTAATTGGCGGTAAATATGGCGGAGACCAGAACTCGATCCCTGACCGTATGGTCCAGTTCGCGGGATGCGCGGCTATAACTGCCTGTGACAGCTGTATCTGGTTTGACCTTTACAGGGGGACAAACCTTTATCCGTTTGATAAAAACAGCCTGAGCGAACGTGATTACCTGCGTTACTCCAGCAAAATGATGAGGCAGTATTTCCGCCCGGGGCTTCGCGGCGTAGATACGCTGGATATGTATATCAGGGATTTTAAAAAGTATGAGGGCTTAAGGGGCGGCAACCCCATGCTGCTTACCCCGTTTCCCGGGGAAAAAACTTTGGATGAAGCAGAAAAAGCGGTCCGTAGGCAGATCGATGGGGGATATCCGATCCCTTACCTCCTGCTCCGACACAAGGCAAAAGACTTGGATGATTTTGAATGGCACTGGTTCCTCCTGACCGGCTATGAACAGAAGGAAGATTCTTTCCAGGTAAAAGCAGTATCCTTCGGCAAGTGGTACTGGATGGATTTTGAACATCTTTGGAATACCGGCTTTCAGGAAAAAGGCGGCATGATCCTGTTCCAGGAAAAAGAAGAGGCACATGAAGGACAGTTGAAAGAAGGAAATACCATCGCGGTCTGACCTTGGAATAATCGTCCAGGCGAGAGGGCGGACGATGTGGCTGGCACATAGCAAGGCATCCCTCCGCTGAGGCGGGTTCCTTCTTGCGATCGATATCAGAGTGCTTTGCTTCCAAAAGAAAAAGGAGGGCGCATGTTTTTTATTCTTCCGGTAATGACTGTTTTTTGGATCTATTTATTTGTCGCTTTGGTCCCGGCCATCCTGCTGATGTATTATGTTTATAAAATGGACCGGGTAGAACCGGAGCCTCCGGCTTTGATCTGGAAATTGGTGGGATATGGCTGTGCAGCAGCTTTCATTGCCATCATCCTGGAAAAAATCGGCACGTTTATCATTAACCACACGCCGCTGCAGTCCGGAACCCCGCTTTATACCATTGTTTATGCATTCTTTGTAGTAGGCCTGGTGGAAGAGGGCATGAAGTTCGTCATGCTGTACCAGGGCTCCTGGGCGGACCCGAATTTTGATTTCAAATTTGACGGGATCGTGTATGCGGTGTCGGTATCCGGCGGTTTTGCGGCATTGGAAAATGTCCTTTATGTTTTTGGCTATGGTATTACGACCGGCATTTTCCGGGCATTCCTTTCCATCCCAGGCCATATTGCTTTCGGCGTGTTAATGGGCATTTTTTATGGAAAAGCAAAGGAACAGGCACACCGGGGAAATATATTAGGCAAACGGGCCAATATCTTTATGGCCATCGTGTGCTCCATGCTCCTGCATGGGATCTATGATGCCACCAGCATGATCGGCACAGGGCTTTCCATGGCTGTTTTTGCCATCGTTATCATCGTTGTTTACCTGATCGTTTTCAAAATTCTTAGAAACGAGGCAAATAAAGACCATCCAATCTGATAATTTAGAAAACTTTCCACCAATTCATGTGTAAATCCGATAATAATATAACTAAAGATGATAGAAAATATAAAAGTCATAACCTGTGGTTTTGACAACTATAAGAATAATGTATAAGATAGGAGCGGTTTTAATATTGTACGCCACAATAAATCGTAGTATAGTTATAGCAACCGCAAGGGAAGGAGAAAGAATGAAGACTCAAGTTTTATCTCTTCTTGTAGATAATACATCCGGTGTGCTCAGCCGCGTGGCAGGCATGTTTTCACGGCGTGGGTTCAACATCGACAGCATTACCGCTGGGGTGACGGCAGATGAACGTTACACCAGGATCACAATCGTGACAAGCGGAGACGGCTTGGTCCTTCAGCAGATCCAAAACCAGGTGGCAAAGCTGGAAGATGTCGTTTCGGTTAAGAAACTGGAGCGTGACGAGTCCGTCACAAGGGAGCTCATCATGGTGAAGGTGAAGGCATCACCACAAGACAGGCAGGCCATTATGTCTGTCGTTGATATTTTCCGTGCCAAGGTCATCGATGTTTCCTTAGATTCTATGATCATTGAATTGACAGGGAGCCGAAACAAGCTGGAAGCTTTTTTAGAGCTGATGCGCGAGCACGACATTGTCGAGCTGGCACGTACCGGCGCTACCGCCCTTTCCCGCGGCGCAGGTGATGCAGGAATAGAAGATTAACAGGAGGTAAGAAAAGAAATGGCAGCAAGAATTTTCTATCAGGAAGATTGTAACGTATCCTTATTGAAAGGAAAGAAAATCGCAATTATCGGCTATGGCAGCCAGGGACATGCGCATGCATTGAACCTGAAAGACTCCGGTTGTGATGTCCGTGTAGGGCTTTACAAAGGAAGCAAGTCCTGGAAGAAGGCAGAGGACCAGGGCCTTACCGTTACCACGACTGCAGAAGCCGCTAAGTGGGCTGACATTATCATGATCCTGATCAATGATGAGAAGCAGGCTGACATGTACAAGAAAGACATCGAGCCGAACCTGGAAGCAGGCAACATGCTGATGTTCGCACATGGCTTCAACATCAACTATAAATGCATCGTTCCGCCGGCTGACGTAGATGTAGCTATGATCGCCCCGAAGGCACCGGGACATACCGTACGTTCCGAATTCCAGGCTGGCAAAGGTACTCCGTGCCTGGTAGCTGTAGAACAGGATGCTACCGGAAAAGCTTGGGACCTTGCACTGGCTTATGGCGCAGGCATCGGCGGCGCACGTGCCGGCATCCTGGAGACCACCTTCAAGACCGAGACCGAGACGGACCTGTTCGGCGAGCAGGCTGTTCTTTGCGGCGGCGTATGCAAACTGATGCAGACTGGTTTCGAAGTACTCTGCGAAGCTGGTTATGACCCGAGGAACGCATACTTCGAGTGCATCCACGAGATGAAACTGATCGTAGATTTGATCTACCAGTCCGGTTTTGCAGGAATGCGTTACTCCATCTCCAACACCGCAGAATATGGCGATTATGTTGCAGGCCCGAGGGTCATCACCGAAGAGACCAAGAACAACATGCGTGCCGTACTTGCCGATATCCAGAGCGGTGCATTCGCAAGCGAATTCCTTCAGGATATGTCCGCTGGACGCCAGGTACACTTCCAGGCTATGCGTAAACAGGCTGCTGCACATCCGTCTGAGAAAGTCGGTGCAGAAATCCGTAAACTGTACAGCTGGAACAACGAAGGCGACAAGCTTATCAATAACTAATTCCAGAATATCCAAGGCAGGCGGGATCTTATCCCGCCTGTTTTTTTATGTCATTTTCTGTCTTTTCCTTTCATGAAACAGCTTCTTGTACCGAGGGCTGCCTCCTGTTTTTCAGGCACTGTGGGGTTCATACAGGGCCAAGTAACGAAATTGGCGGTAGTTTCAGATATATTTTTATGGTATACTTTGCTATGAAATATGCAGTTTACCTGG
>CADBRV010000049.1 GCA_902797185.1 uncultured Lachnospiraceae bacterium | reverse complement strand
TCGATGCGACTGGATTTGAACCAGCGGCCTCTGCGTCCCGAACGCAGCGCTCTACCAAACTGAGCCACGCATCGATTCCGTCATTTCTGACGCTTGATTAGTTTACCACGTATTACCCGGTTTTGTAAAGTGCTTTTTTCATTTTTTTCAAATTCGATCCAAACAGGACGGTCTCTTCTGCTTTCTGCCCGGCAGGGTTATGCCAGGAAGGGCTTGCCTGCTGCCGGCAATGCAGGCAGCGAAAGGCGGGATCCGCTTTTTTTCTTCTATTACATGGCTTCTGGAACGGCACTCCTCCCTGCTGCCTGCTCTAGCTGCCTGCTCCCCCTGCCTACTTCATCCACACCACAAACTGGCTTCCTGCCTCCTGGAACTGGGATTCCTCGGTATCCAAGGATACCTGGGATGTGGTTCCGCTGTCGGATGAGGGGTCAAATACCACCAGGTTATATGTCGTGTAGCCTGTCACCAGCACCGGTCCCGAAGGCAGGATCGCGAAGACCGGATAGCCTTCATAAATATAATATTCCAGCTGTTCCACGGTGCATCCGCTCAAATCCAGCACTTCCCCGCCTGTTTTCATCGTCATGGCGGAAAGGATGGATGCCGCGGAAGAAGCGGAAGTATCCAGGGAAGAGAGCGCCTCGCCTGAGGCATCAGCGGAAGCGCTGCCCACATAATCCTCCACATTCTCCGTCACACCTTCATATTCCAGCAGGGTGTCCAAAGCCCGGTACATCTGGTTCGATGTGCTAACATCGGACGGGAGGGCGACGCCGGACAGGACATAAGCGGAATCCTTGCTGCGGTTCCATGCCATGGTGCCGTCCTTGAGGACCACGGTCCCCTTCAAATCCCCTGCCTTCGTAATAAGGGAAGAAAGGCTCCTGCCGGCATAAACTACATCTCCTCCGACATAGACATAGCCCACATAACTGGTTTTATCTGTGCCCAAAAGCCCCTGTGTCTCCATGATTTCCGAATCCACAATATCCGTGGTCAAAAATTTGGGCGTCGTGTCGTCATTTTCCCCGGCCATCTGGAGATATACCTGGGACTGCTCAACGTCCGCCACAGATGTGGTTACTGTCACGCTGTCCGCATCACCGGAACTGTCGTAATCCACGATGCTGTCATCGGATGCCGTCTTGTACCCGCCATCTTCTTTTGTCACCCGGGAGAGCTTCAGCGCATTTTCTTCCTTGCTGGCGGAAACTACATAGTAGGACCCTTCGTCATAGGTCTTTATCGTATCCAGGCTGCTGTCCACAATGACCAGCGTATTCATTGCGAATACCGTTCCACCCTCTGCATCGCCGGAAGAAGATGCGGTGACATCCGATTTGTCTGCCAGCCCGTATACCAGGCTTTCCCCTAAAAAGCCCAGCGGGCGGATATAGCTGCCATCCGGCGCGGAAACGGCCTGCACCTTTTCGCTGTCCAGGTCCAGGAAATAGAGGGATGTGGCACTGTCCGCTTCCCCTTCCTTTACGTAGGCCAGATACCTGCCGTCATCCGAGAAAGCCATGGAGGATTCATCCACGCCCTTTTCCAAAGTGGTGACAGACTGGTCTTCCAGGGAAATCGCGTAGATGGAGCCGTCCAGGTCGATGCAGAAATCCCCCTGGGAATTGACATAGGAAAGGGTGCCGATCTCATTTTTAAGCACCTGGTAAGAGCAGTCCGCGGATAGGAACGCTTCTTCCTGGATGACCTTGGAGCTGCTGTCATAGCGGTACAGCGCCGCCCCTACCTGCCCTTCATGGGGGCCTCGGTCCATATACCCGTAAACCAGAAACTGCATGGAACCGCTGTCATCCATGCTGCAGATCCGGATATCATGCTCCCCGTAAGTGTCCCTGGGGTCCAGGTCCCCTGCCTGCCCGAAGCCAAACACCAGGGAGATCGATTCATTGCCCTGGTCATAAAGCCATAGGGACCCATTCTGCACAAACGCCGTCAGCGTCCCCGTTGAACTGGACTTGAAATTTACCTCTTTATCCCGGATGCCCAGAAGCA
Organism: uncultured Lachnospiraceae bacterium; assembly: GCA_902797185.1. Classification (GTDB taxonomy): domain Bacteria; phylum Bacillota; class Clostridia; order Lachnospirales; family Lachnospiraceae; genus RUG14243. The sequence continues at coordinate 12,084 of CADBRV010000049.1, read as the reverse complement.
CCTGGCTGCCGGCAAATGTATCCGCTGTAGACGGGTCAAACACCTGCTCCATGGTCCGGCCATAGTCCAGCAGGTAGATATCTTCCTGATAGACACGGATCCGGAAATACTCATTGACGTTATAGTACCGGTCTGCCCCATCGCTGTCTTTCGCCGCCACCTGGTACTTCAAGGTCACAGACTGGTAACCATCCGCCAGCTCGTCAATGTCCACCTGGACATCGCCGGATTCCGTCGGGTCCAGGTCGCCCCACATGACTTCGTCCACTCCGGATTTAATCGTCACTTCAGAAAGGTCCGTATCTTCCATAGATCCGTCGGTTTCCAGAACTTCCGACACTTCGTCCGCCTTGTCCGGGTCAAAGGTCTTGTCATGGAAATCCATGGCATAGGAAAGCACAGTGGACACCGGGAAGGACGCCTGGGGCGTGACGCGGGAATAATAGTATATATCCCGCCCGCTGCTTAAAGTCAGGATAACTTCCAGCATGTACTCGGTGCCGTCTTCCATCGTATCGTCCAGCTTCAGTGTGGCATTTAATTTATCCCCGCTCTGGGAAAAGGGTACCTCGTCCTCCTCCTGGAGCAGCGTTTTTCCGTCCAGGCTGGCGAGCTTAAAGCCCATCTTCGAAACATCCGCGCCATAAGTATCCACCTGCACCGGCACGGAAAGTTTCCTGCCCACCGGCGTCACCGACGGGCGAAGGCCTGATACGTCCATTTCCTGGGCATAGCCATGGCAGCCGTTTACCTGCTCGTCATCCACCGTAAAGGAAAGGATCGGGAACGACGCATCCTCCATCGCCCTGGTGGCATCCTGGGAATGGGTGCCCCTCACCAGGAAAAAAGAGATCAAGAACGATACAATAAATACCGCTGATAATATGAAAATCCGTTTTCCATATTTCCGTATAAACAATTCTAAAAACCTTATCCTTTTTAATCGTAAGGAGGGATCCGCTTATCTCCCAATCAGGACAGTAAAGCAGATCACGCCGTCCTTCCAGTTCACGGTGATTTTCCCGTGGAACGTCTCCAGCAGCGTCTGCGCCATGGAAAGCCCGATCCCATAGCCTTTTTTGCGGCTGCTGTGGGACTGGTCGCCCCGGTAAAACCGGTTGAAGAAGCGGGAATAATCTTCGCCTTCCCCAGCCGCGTAATCATTCATGACTTTCAGCTGCATCCCCTTGCCCTTGGAAGAGAGCTCCATGCGGACCTTTCCTCCTTCATCGCAGTATTTCACCGCGTTGTCCAAAAGGATGTTCATAAGCTCCTGAAGCCCCCGCTTTTCCGCCTTGGCATGGACATTTTCCTCCATCTGGGCTTCAAAGCCTTTTCCCGCATTTTCCGCCAAAGTGCGGAAGGATTCCTCTGCTTCCTTTGCCAATTCGGTGCAGTCCACGTCTGTCAAAACCACGTTTTCCTGCTCCGAATGACGTGCCAGGGCAATCAGGTTGTCGATCAGCTGGGCCAGCCTGGCAGACTGGTGCTGGATATTGGTGGTAAATTCATTTTCCCCCTCAATCATTTCCAAAGCTTCCGCGTTGGCATTGATGATGGCCACCGGTGTCTTCAGCTCATGCCCGGCATTGGTAATAAACTGCCGTTGGGTCTCCATGTTTCGGATAAACGGCGCCAGTGCCCGTTTATAAAAAATACGCAGGACAAAGCAGAACGCCGCTACGCCAAAAACAGACATCAGCACGGAAAACACGAAATTTTCCCGCAAGGAGCTGATGTTGTACGTGATATCCACCACTACCAGGCGGGTTCCTCCGCCTTCCGGTGCCTTTTTCCACAAATAGACACGTCTGCCATACCTCTCCCTGCCATGGTCCTCGTCTTCCAAAAGCACCTGTTCGGAAAGCTGCTGCGCGGTATCATCGGAAATCGTATCAATATGCTCCGTATCCAGCCCGGAAGCCTGCCCCTCCTTATCCGATAAAATCGTAAAGTAGGAGATGGAATGCAGATAATCCTTTCCCAGCTGGGAACCAAAGATATCCCGCATACTGAAATCCTTATCCCCGGTGCCGCCTTCATTTTCCAGGATGTAGTCCATTGCCTGGCTCATGGAAGAGTAAAGCTGCTGGTAATCCGCAAAGGTATTCAGCAGTACAACGACCATCAGTATGGCAAAAATAACCGATGCCGTAACCAGGATCAGTTTCCTGCGCATTTTCGTAATCATATACTGCCCTCCTTTGCTTTTCTTATGCCTCCGCCATCTCCTGTGCCTTTACGCAAAGGCAGTAGCTTTTGTCCTTTTCGCCCTTGATTTCTACATTGGCTTCCACGGATTCCAGCTTCTGGCGGAGATAGGAAATATAAAGCCAGACCACTTCCGGATCCGCGTCCGCGTCATCGCCCCAGACCCGCTCAAAAGCTACCTGGGTCGTGACTTTTTTCCCGCTGTTTAACATCAACAGCTCCATCAGCTTAGTCTCTTTATTTGCCAGGCGGATGGTATTTTCCGCTGCTAGCTCCTGGCTCCCGATATGCAGCGTCACATTGCCCACCGAAAGTTCCTGGGGCGTGTAAAACGTATTCCGGCGGGTCAGGGAACGGACCCTGGCCAGAAGCTCCCGGATCGCGAAAGGCTTGGTCAGGTAATCATCTGCCCCCGCGTCCAGCCCCGTGATCCGGTCGTCCACCTCGGCTTTTGCCGTAAGCATCAAAACTGGTGTCACGTTGCCATCCTCCCGGATCCGGCGCAGCACTTCCAGGCCGTCCATCTTAGGCATCATAATATCAAAAATCATGCAGTCATAGGTACCACTTTTTGCCAATTGCAGCGCCTTTTCGCCGTCATACGCGCTGTCCACTTCATAGCCCTGCCGCTCAAAGACCTTTACCAGCGCGAACTGCATTTCCTTTTCATCTTCTGCTAAAAGCAGCTTCATGTCACTTGCCCTCTCCTATCGTTTCCTCTTCCTCATCCCGCGCGTTTTCCCGGATCATCTGGCGGATGGTCTGCATGGAAATATCGCAGGAAGCCAGCTCGTCCGCACAGCGTTTCAGCTCCGCCTCGATCAGCTTCTGGTTGGAAACTTTCTTTTTATATTTCATCTCATGTTCCAGGCTTGCCCAGGTATCCATGGCAATGGTCCGGATCTGCACTTCTACAAAATAATGCCCCGGCACGTTCCCGTCCACGTCCTCATAGGGCGTGCGCATATCCAGGATCATATGGTAGCTCCGGTAGCCGTTGGGCTTGGCGTGGCGTATATAGTCCTTCTCCTCCACTACTGTACAGTTTGCGAAGGAGCGGATGTATTCCACGTTTTTATAGACATCATCCACGAAATCGCACACCAGGCGGACCCCTATGGCATCCTTCAGCTCCCTGAGGGCACTGTGCGGCGTCTGGGGGAGCCCCTTGCGGCCGCATTTTTCCCGCATGCTTTTCTCTGTCTTGATACGGCTGGAAAGATGTTCATAGACCTTGATTCCGGTCTGCTCCAGCTCCTGCCTTTTATAGCTCTCGAATAGGCCGATCAGGTCTTCCTCCAGCTTATACAAAGTGCCCTGGTATTTTCCATATATGCTTTCTTCACTCATCGTTACCTGCCGTCCCGTTACCGTGTAAATGGCTGTAACGGGCCGCTTTCTTTTAAAAGCGCCTCATTACAGCCATCCCCATTGCTGATTTATGATTATTTTCCAAAGCGCGGCTTCCTGCTTTCCACCGCAGGTTTTCCGTAGCTTAGCAGTTTATTTCCCACTGGCCAAGACCTTTTTCAGTTTGGCAAAGCGCGGGAGGGAATCCTCCTTTGGAGTATCCGGCTCGCCCTGGATCAGCGGCATGGCATAATCAATAAACTCCTGTTTTACGCCATTGCCCTCTTCATTAATCCACTCCAGCGGCACCTTCTTTTCATAGTTGGCTACTTCGGAAAGGTGCATTTCCTTGATCTTGCAGATGTACTGCCCCTGGGCGTCATAAGCGCGGTCAAAGGCGATCATCTTGTCGGTCTCTCCTGCAAGGGCGGCCTGTACTGCTGCCTTGCCTGCTTCATATGCTTCCATGATATCCTGCTTGGAAGCCAGATGCGCGCCGCACCTCTGCAGCAGGCTCAGCTCGATGCCGCGGACCTTCACGCCGTCCATCCTGGACTTCACAACGCTGGAAAGGTACGCTGCCAGGCCGCCCAGCTGGGCATGGCCGAACCCGTCTGTCGCGGAGGTCTTTGCTTCCGATACAAAGGTGCCATCCGCATAGTGGATGCCCTCGGAAACTGCCACAAAGCATTTGCCGGTATCGTTATAAATCCTCTCCACATCTGCCAGGAACTTGTCCATGTCGAAATCACGCTCCGGCAGGTAAATCAAATCCGGGCCGTATCCTTCATAAGTGGCCAAAGCACTGGCACCGGCAAGCCATCCCGCGTGGCGGCCCATGATCTCGATAATGGTGACCTGGCCGGTATCGTATACATGGGCATCCTGCCATACTTCCATGCAGCTGGTGGCGATGTACTTTGCCGCGCTCCCGTATCCCGGGCAGTGGTCCGTGCCCATCAGGTCATTGTCGATGGTCTTGGGAACGCCCATGATCCGGCATTCATAGCCCACCTTCTGCATGTATTTGGAAATCTTGTTGCAGGTATCCATGGAATCATTGCCGCCGTTGTAGAAGAAATAGCGGACATTGTATTTTTGGAAAATCTCCAGGATCCTCTTATAATCCGTATCATCCTCGTCGGAGTCCTTCAGCTTGTACCGGCAGGACCCTAAAGCAGAAGATGGCGTGTATTTTAAAAGTGACAGCTCCTTGGGGGCTTCTTTCCCCATGTCAAACAGCTGGTCTGCAAGGATGCCCTTGATCCCATGGGACGCGCCCAGGACCTGCGTAATATCCTCCGATGCCAGCGCCGTCTCAATGACGCCCTCCGCGCTTGCGTTGATGACCGCGGTAGGACCGCCGGACTGCCCGATAATACAGGCACCTTTTAAATCGCCCATTTTTGTTCCTCCTGATTACAATGGTTCTTGGATGATTCTGGTTAACCTCTGCCCGCCTTTTTGCTTCTGAAAGCCGGGCATCTTCCTGCCCTCACACCGCCTGTACGTCTGTGTGAGATGGACTGCAGGGGATTCCTCGTGCCTGCGCATATTATACGTACCCCATTGCACGATTTTCCAATTTGATTATAACATAGATAACGTAAGTTACATATTCGTATAATGGCGCACGCGGAAATTTCCGCTGGAGATGGCCCGGTCGATCTGGCGCACCATGTCATCCCGCCCCTCGTTAAATGTGCCCCGGATGTTAACATAATTCGACACATGGTTGGACCGGAATACAGCCCCTTCGTCATCGATATGCTGGATCATCCGCTTTGTCTCTTCCAGTATTTCCACCGGTCCCGGCATTACGAAGGTGCCGTTTTTATACTCTTCATAAAGCTTAGTGCCCGGGATGATATTCAGCGTCATCTCGCCGATGTAGTCCGGTTTCATCTCACTGAGGGCTTTTGCCGTGTCCAAAGCGTGTTCCCTGGTTTTTTCCACCCCGCCAAGGCCGGAAAGGATGGTTACCGACAAGGTGTACCCGGCTTTCTTTGCCTTCTGCCCTGCCAGGACGATCTCTGCCGCCGTAGCCCCTTTATGGACATGGGCAAGCACTTCGTCGCAGCCGGATTCCAAGCCAAGATACAGCATGGAGAGGCCATGCTCATGCAGCAGGTCCAGCTCCTCCTGGCTCTTCAACAGCAGGCTCCTGGGCGTAGCATAGCTGCTGACCCTCTGACACTCCGGAACCAGCCTTTTAATGGCATCCAGGATCTTGAGCAGGTCTTCTGTCTTATAAACCAGGGCATCCCCGTCTGCCAGGAAAATCCGGTCAATATAGGTATACATGTCACGGGCTTCCTGCAGGTCCTCGAGCACTTCTTCCACGGTGTGGATATGGAAGGTTTTTGCCTTGTACATATTGCAGAACGTGCAGGTATTGTTGCTACAGCCCACGGTCACCTGCAGGATCAGGCTGTAGGCTTCGCTGGGCGGACGGTAAACTGCGCCTTCATATCGCATGATGATAAACCTCTTCTTTCCTAAATCTGTTATCCTGTCCCAAGACATGTTGTCCCGAAAACAGCCCTCCAGAAAACACGCCTAGTGGCTTTTCTTTTACATTAACATGTTATTTTGCCACCTGCAAGGAAAGCAATCCGTCCTCATTTTATCTTGCTGACGGGTCCTTCGACAGTACGCTGGCTCCCGGCATTCCTTATGCTGCCTGGTGCCCGGCATTCCTCATGTACAAATGCCCGCTTTCGTCTTTCATAGAAGCGAATAAGCCTTTCTGCCTGGCAGCCACAGCGCTGCTATTTTCACAGATTTTCCTTAAACCCGCGTTCCATCCTTTTCTATTCTGCGGTAAAATACAGGCATGGATACGAATGAAGTAAAAAATGAAAAGGAAGCAATCGAAGCGCTCCTGCATACAGGGCGCGCTACCACAAAACTGAATACCAGGATCAAGCCCCATGGCACCCGGATCCGGATCCCGTTAAAAGGCAGGGAAAATGAAGCGGTCTTTTATCCATCTTCCCGCCCACACGCGCCGGTGCTTTTTGGCATGCACGGAGGCGGCTTCCTGATCGGGGGCTGCGCGGTGGATGATGCTATGTGGACCGCCATGCGGGATGCTTTGGACATCAATATTTTCTCCATCGGCTACCGCAAAACGCCGGATTATGCTTTCCCCTGCGCGCTGCATGACGTGTACGAAAGTATCCTGTACCTGTGCGATAAAAGGGAAACCTATGATTTCGACCGGGAAGACATCACCCTGTTCGGCAACAGTGCCGGCGCCACGCTGGCCGCCGCTTCCTGCCTTTTGGCAGCGCGGGACGGTTCTTTAAAGATCCGCCGGCAGGTCCTCAATTACCCGTTCCTGGATCTGAAGACTGACCCGGCTCAGAAAGGCGACCCGCCGGAAGAGCTGCCCACCTCAAGGCTGTTCAACACCTTGTATCTGGCAGATGCCGACCCGTCAGACCCCCTGGTCTCTCCGCTTTTTGCATCGCCTGAGGAATACGCTTCCCTGCCGGAAGCCGTCCTTACTTTCTGTGAAAAGGACACGCTGCGGGCAGAAGGCGAACAATACGCCCGGAACCTGGAAAAGGCAGGCGTCAAAGTCCATACCCGCCTGGCAAAGGACATGCCCCATGCGTTTTTCGAGGTGGCTTTCTCCAGCATGGCTTCCTCCGGGGGATGGGGCGTATTGCAGAAAAACGGCTCCCTGAAGCGGGAGACAGATGCCACTTTGGCATTTATCAAGGAGCAGCTTTCCCAATAACGGAAAGGGAAATGCCCGGAGCATCTTGCCTCCATGCGGCAAGCCTGTCCCCGGATGGCAGAAAGAAAAAACTGCCTGTTAAAGCACTGGTCGAAAGGAAAAGAGGCCTGTGCGCCACAATTTTCCTGCTTCCCGCAGCCACCGGGAAAAGTGAGAAGTACCGCAGATTGGCCAAAAATGGGGCCCTGCTTCCCGCAGCCGCTGGAAAAAGCGAGGAAACAGCCAGTAAGTTTAGGAAAAAGCGGCCAGAAGAAGGATCGGCCGCAAATGATGAAAAAGCGTCTTGAACATTCACAAAAATTAAAGGAGTAGAAAGACCTATGGAATTAAATGAAGCGATCGAAACCAGAAGGAGCGTACGCAAATACACCGACCAGGGAATTTCGGATGAAGACCTGCGTGAAATCGTAAGGCTGGCCTCCTATTCTCCTTCCTGGAAAAATACCCAGTGCGTTTCCTGGCTGGTGGTAGAAAACAAGGATCTCAAATCCAGGATTGCAGAAGAAGGTGTCTGCGGTTACGAATTCAACTGCAAGACCATCAAACGCTGCCATGCCTTGGCCGTCCTTGTAACCGAAAAGGGCAAAAGCGGCTGTGAGGCGGACGGTTCCTTCTCCACCTCCAAAAAGGACACCTGGGAAATGTTTGATGCCGGCATCGCTGCCCAGACCTTCTGCCTGGCTGCAAAAGGGCTCGGTATCGGCACCGTTATATTAGGCATCCTCGATGATGCCAAGATTGCCGAAATCCTTGGCCTGCCGGAAAACAAGACCGTTGCCTCCTGCATCGCTATGGGATACCCCATTAAGCAGGGCAATATGCCGCCGCGTAAGAGCGTAGACGAACTTCTGGAAATCAGGAAATAACAGCAGGAAGGGAACTTCTTTCAAAACACTGTGGAAAAATAATTTTTCCAATAAGTGCGGGAAGGTATTATCTTTCCGATCGGAAAGGATTTCCTTGCGAATGAAAGACATCCGAACTTCTTATATAGGAAGAAACAAGTAAACAAAAACCGGTACAACATTCCTCAGAGGATACTCACTCCAAAGATACTGTACCGGTTTTCTTTTTTCGCCTTTATCCTGCCCTTTTGATGCAGGCCGCTTCTTTCCAGCCTCTATATAAGCAGGCGGCATGCCCGTTTCAAAAAGAGCCTGCAGGAAAGCTTCTCACAGGATGGACCAACTGGAATGGAAAAATCCTTCTTTTCCACTTTTCCGCCAATTATTCCTTATCCTTATCCACATCTTCCTCTTCATAATCCACATCGATAGGCTGGCTGTTTTTATACGCCCGGCGGAACTTCCGGGCACTGCTGCCCACCCGGGAAACAATCCAGATATCGGAGATGCCGTCATAGATCAGGGCGATGCCGATAATGACCATGCCGATCTTGAATACGTCAAAGGCTGCCGCGATGCAGACAATCGCAAGTACCACATTAATGACACCGAAGAGGATTACCATGCCCCATTTGCGATAGCGGTTACCTTTTGATTCACTCGCCAGCTTGAAATCCTCAATGCCATGCACGAAAAGGAGGACGCCCATAAAGATCGGGATCAGGCTGAGCACGGTTTTGGGCTTTAAGAAGAACCAAAGCCCCACTAGGAAAACAATGATGCTTCCGGCAAGGTACATATATCCCTTATCTTCTGAGACAAGGCCGGTAACCACGCCGACGATGCCCATAATAATAAGGATGATCCCGATGGCTTTGCAGACAATCACCGGAACTGCGCCCGGGTACATGATCAGCACGATGCCAAGTACGATCGTCAATACTGCCGGCACCGAAATATTCAGTTTTAAATCTCTAAAAAATTCTTTCATTTTTCCACCTTTTTATCTCGCAAGGCGGTGACGCAGGACGCGCCCTCACGCGAAGCGTGATCTTTCATGGCGCGGCTCTCCTTACCGCGGTTCCGCTTTCAGCTCGAGTATAGCATTTTACCTTACAGGCCGCAATCTATAACAAAGGGCAGCCTTCCACAAGTTTCCATCCTCAGCTTGATAAAATACACTTGCACACAATCTTTTTTTCTTGAAAGGCTTGACACATACCTATGGAAGTGATAGCATTTTACCAAAGTATTAGCACTCCTCTTGTTTGAGTGCTAATATCCCATGGAAAGGAGAAAAATAATGGCAGTTTTACCTATATATAATACATTAGTCGTTCCGGATACCGTTGTGTACTTCAAGGAAGACTACTACCGCCTCTACAGCGGGCGGGCGCCTTTGGAAGGCGACAAAGTCACCATGATCGTGGCAAAGGAAAACCAGGACCGCGATGAAATGACCGCTGACAGCTTTTACCCTATCGGCATTGCCGGCGTTATCACCCAGGTCAACTCTTCCAACGAAGTGGTTGCCATCCATACCAGGAACAGGGTCAACATTGAAGAAGTGGTTGTTTACCACGACCACAGCATCGACTTGACGATTTCCAAACGGGAAGACATCCAGGACCTGGACCACGAAGTGGCGGCCCAGAAACTGAAAGCCGTTAAGAGCGCTTCCATCAAATATCTGGAAAACCAGCAGTGGGGCTCCACGGTCCGGGGTTATGTCACCTCCTGGAATTCCCTCGGAGACGCGGCCGCAGCCCTCTCCCCATGGATGGTCAATTCCAACAAGGAAAAATATGACATCCTGGCGGAGGACTCCCTGGCAAAGCGGACCGACATGCTGGAAAAGATCATTTATGAAAACCTTGAAATGATCCAGGTCAACAATGAAGCCAAGAGCGCCCAGGAAGAGGATTACCAGAAGATTTACCGGGAATCCGCCATCCGCAAGCAGCTGGAATACCTGCAGAAGGAACTAGACGACATGCATCCGGAAGAGGTTTCCGACCTTCGCAAGTTTGAAATCAAGATCCAGGAATCGGATATGAACCCGGATGCCCGTAAAGAAGCGGAAAAAGTGCTGAACCGCTTGAAACAGGAAGGCCAGAACAGCGCGGAATCCGGAATGCTTTATGACTATCTGGATTTCGTTACAGAACTTCCCTGGGGCAAGGCACAGCCGGAGCACATTTCCCTGGACGAGGCCAAGCGGATCCTGGACGAGGACCACTACGGCCTGGAAAAGGTAAAGAAGAGGATCATCCAGCAGCTTGCTGTCCTGAGCCTGAAGAAGGAACAGTCCGGCTCTATCCTCTGCTTCGTAGGCGCCCCCGGTACCGGCAAGACCAGTATCGGGCAGAGCATCGCCCGTGCCCTCCATCGCAAATACGTCAGGGTCAGCCTGGGCGGCGTCCGGGATGAAGCAGATATCCGCGGGCACAGGAGGACTTACATCGGCGCTATGCCCGGCAGGATCATGGACGGCATCGCCAAAGCCGGCGTAACCAACCCGGTCATGGTGCTGGACGAGATCGACAAGCTCTCCAGCTCCTACAACGGCGACCCGGCCAGCGCCCTTTTGGAAGTGCTGGACCCGGAGCAGAACTTCTCCTTCACGGACCACTACATGAACGTGCCCTATGACCTGTCCGATGTCTTCTTCATCTGCACGGCTAACACGCTGGATACCATTCCGGAGCCATTGCTGAACAGGATGGAAGTCATCCAGTTCCAGGGATACACGCCGACGGAGAAATTCCAGATTGCCCGCAGGCACCTGCTTCCGAAAGCAGAGGCAGATGCCGGTATCCCGGCAGACAAGCTGGAGATTACCGATGAAGCTCTGGATACCCTGATCTCTGATTACACCAGGGAGGCAGGTGTCCGTGGCCTGAAGAAGCGCCTGGATTCCATCTGCCGCAGCGCTGCCGTTGAACTGGTAGGCGAGGGGGAAAAGCAGGCCGGCGAAAACTGCGCAAATCCTGCAGCTTCAGTCAAAGTCGAAGATGCTGTCCAGAACGGAGCTGATGCTCCGGAAGCTCCAAAAGCACCTCAGGAAGAATCTGCTGAAGGTGAAAGTGCTGCACCAGCTGGAACGGACACCCAAGTATCTCCGAAAGAACCCGCGGAAGGCGAAGGGACTACAGAGAATGGGGCTGATACTCCGGAAGCTCCAGCAGAAACTGCGGAAAGCGAAGAAGCTGCACCGGCTGGAACGGATACACCGGAAACCTCGGATGAAGCTGGCAATACCGATATCCAGGCCGTAGATATGTCCAAAGCCGAGACCGTTGTCATTACACCGGACAACCTCCGGGATTACATGGAGTTTAACCCGATCCCAAGGCGCCATGTCAAAGACAAGGCAAAACCGGGCATTGTCACCGGCCTTGCATGGACCCAGGTAGGCGGCACGATCCTTTACATCGAGACCATGTTTACCAAAGGTTCCGGCAAGCTTACCGTGACCGGGCAGCTGGGCGATGTCATGAAGGAATCCGCACAGATCGCCATCAGCCTGGTGAAGTACCTGTATCCGGACAAGGAAGAAATGTTCGAGAAGAACGACCTGCACATCCATGTGCCGGACGGCTCTACCCCGAAAGACGGTCCTTCCGCCGGCATCACGCTGACCACTGCGCTGGCATCCCTGGTAACAGGCATCCCTGTCACACCGGAAGTAGCCATGACCGGCGAGGTATCCCTGCAGGGCGGCGTCAACGCCATCGGTGGGCTGCCTGAAAAACTCATGGCCGCACAGCGGGCTGGCGTAAAGAAAGTCTTCATCCCGAAGGACATTATCGACGATCTCAGGGATGTGGCCGAAGAAGTAAAGCAGCAGCTGGAGATCGTACCAGTAGCTACCGTAGAGGATGTTCTCGGACAGCTGGGGCTTTTGAAAAAGCCGGAAACGGAAGAAAC
>CADBRV010000048.1 GCA_902797185.1 uncultured Lachnospiraceae bacterium | reverse complement strand
TGGGCTGTCCCATCCTCTTCCGTGCCTTTTCCATCTTCACCAGCCCCATCTCCCTGGCTGCTTCCTTCTCCATCGGAGCCGTCTCCCTGGCTGCCGCCCTCTTCCTCGGAGCCGTCTCCCTGGCTGCTGCCCTCTTCCTCGGAGCCGTCTCCCAGGTCCTCTGCCTGTCCGGCTCCTTCTTCCCCAGACAAATTTCCTTTTCCTTCGCCATCCGCATCCCCGGAAGCTGTGATGCCTCCTTGTTTCCCGTCCGGTACCGCATCCGCGCTTTCCTCCGCCTTCTCTAAAGCCGCATCGGAAGATGCCTGGCCGGAGGCATCCATGGCAGCCCCGCTGGCAACCTCACTTCCCTGTGCCATCAGGAGGCTGCCTGCCAGAAGCAGGGACAGTGCCGTCATTTCCAGGTTCCACTTGCATTTCTTCCGCATATGGGTTCCTCCCTTCGTACACTCTCTCCACCGCTTCCCTTGCCAATCCTTCCTCCTCCAGGATTTGTGTCCTGCAGGAACGGGCTTTTTCGCTGTCATAAGGTTCTTTTTCTGCCAGCTCCAGTACCCGGTCCAAAAATGCTTCTATCTCTTCCTTTGAAATTCCGTCCCTTTCCATGCCGGAAGCATAGTTTTCCACAGAATACAGGCAGATCCGGCATATTTCGAGGTGTAAAAGTGGAGAACTTTCCCTCTCTTCCACCTGTCCTAACAGGTCCTGCAGCCCTTCAAAACAGTCCAGATACCTGCCGCTTTCCTTTCCTTCCGCCACATCCATGGCAATCTCCTGGTAAAAGCTCCCCAGCGAAGCATAGAGCGCCGCCTCTTCTGCAAGGCTGCTGCCTACTCCCGCGTCCTGCGCCGCCTCTTCAAACCAGGGCCTGGCCTGGATAAATCCCATGGGCTGCTCTTCCGGCAGGTAAAACCAGTACAGGCATCCGATCGAAAAATCGATCCAGCCTTCCTGCCCTTTCTCCAGCCTGCTGCCATACTGCTGCGCCATGCGTGTCAAAAGTGCCTGTTCCTCCTCGGAAAAGGCGCCGTCCTCCTTTATTATCCCGAATAGCTGATCCCATAAATCCACCTCTTCCGGCTTTACAGAAATAGCATGTTCTAAATATCCCGCTTTCTTTACCGGGTCTATCGTCCTTTCCATATCCAGAAGGTCCTGCTTGACCTGGAAGGAACTCCAGCAGGCATTCCCTGCGCCGAGAAGAACCAGGATGCATACGGCAGATAGTGCAGCGGCTGCCCTGCCCTTTCTGCTCCTGCCGCCATAAGCCCTCTTTTTCCGGATGCTGCTTTCCTCCTGGCCTTTGGCAAACTGTCCTTGTCCTCTTGAAAGTTCCTTGTCCTGCCCTCTTGAAAGCCCCCTTCCTCGCTTTCTTAAAGGCTTCCATCCCTGCCTCCGGCGTGCTCTTCCGGCCTGGTTTTCAAGCTGGATGCTCCTATTCCCCGGAGCCGCGATTTCTTTGTCCGGTTGGACAGCCCCTCTATCTGGCGCCACTGTTTCTTTGCACATCCGCAGGATCTCTTTTTCCAGCTGCCGGAACGAACCCGGGCGCTCATTAGGGGTTTCCCTAACGCAGCTTTGCAGCAGCGTTTCCCATTTTGTTATTTCCTTTTCCTGATGGGCAGCTTTCCCCAGTTCCTGGTATACATACAGCCACAGCCTGCCAAACCCATAGATATCCGTACGCTGGTCGGCCTTGCCCTCGGGCTGCATCTGCTCCGGCGCCGCAAACCCCGGCGTACCCATTTTCCGTATTATTTTTCCGGACCGAACTCCATCTTCCCCGGTCCCGCTTTTTTCCTGCTTGACCCCGCCGTCTTTCCCGATTTCTGCCGCTGCCCCAAAATCCAGAAGGAAAAGGCGTCCGTCCCTGCGGATCATGATATTGGAAGGTTTTAAATCCTGATGGAGAACCCCCTTCCCATGCAGATACTCCATGACCTTGCACAGTTCCAGCATCCACTGGGGGCAGAGGGAAAGGAGCCGGCAGGCATTCTCCCCGGCCGGTCTCCCTCCTTCTTCCTCAAGACAGGCGCGCACCAGGCTTTCCAGTGTAGACCCCTGGATATAATCCATTACGATATACAGCGCCTCTTCCGTCTCATAGAAATCGACCACATGGGGCAGGCCGGGATGATCCAGCCGGGATAACAGGCGCGCTTCCGTGCGGATTCCCTGCACCCGCGCGCTGCCGCTCCCTTCTCCATAGTTTTTCCTGGTTTCCTTAACTGCCCAGGCTTTCCCGAGCCGTAAATCTTTTGCCAGGTAAAGCACGGACATGCCGCCTCCGGCGGCCACTTCCAGCAGTACATACTTGCCGGCAATGATCCTGCTTTCCATGGCATGCCTCCTATAGGGGTGAACGTATCTCGAATGGGACACGGCAGACAGGTGATGGGAATATTTTGGAAAAATTCCCGCTGCCTTTCGCAAATGACAGATGCAGCTGGTGCATCGCAAGGAATCCTCCCGCTGAAGCGGGACCTCCCTACGATATATAGATATGGTTTCAGAATTCTGCTTTTCCTGCCTTCAGGGTACTGCCATCCCCTCCCTTCCCACAAGACGGCAGACTGCCGGTCTTCTTCCTGCCTCCTGCCTCTTTTTCCCAGTCAGAATTTTCTCTGCTGTCTGACAACAGAGTCCCTTTTCCACCCTCTATATGCATAAAAAAAACCAGTGGAAGGTCCTCTAAAAACCTTCCACTGGCTTTCTTTCATTTTTCATGGACAGGAAAAACGATTTCCCGTTCCGGCATATTTCCAAAAACAGCCGGCAAATTGAAAATTTCAGCATTTTGCCGGGGCTTGTCAGATCATATTGACCTTTGCCAAAGCGTCCCTCATGCCTTTCTGGATGTTGCCTCTGCCGTTGCAATCGCCTACCATCAGGAACTGGTCTGCCGCATCGGCATATTTCAGGGCTTCGTCTACTTCCGGCGCGCTGCCTCCGCAGATCAGGACGGAGTCTGCCTTGATGGTATGCTCGTTTCCATCCTTGTCCTCATAGACAACGGTGCCGCCGTCTACAGACTTGGTGGTTACTTCGGTAATGCCATGCAGGCGGTCCTCATATTTCTCCCATGCAGGCGCCATATGTCCTCTGCCTGTGCCATCGTTGTTGGGTTTTACCCATGCCATGGTGATGTAATGCAGCTTGGAGCAGTCATGGCCGATTTCCTTCTGGCGGGTCAGCAGGGTGACTTCATGCCCGTTCTCACACAGGTACATGGCAGTCTCGATACCGGTTTCAGAAGCGCCGCAGATCACGACCCTGCGTCCCAGTTCTGCTTCTTTGCCGAAAGCATCATGGCAGGTCCAGACAAGTGGCTTGCCGTTCTCATCCCGGAGCCCTTTGATGCTGCCCGGCAGCTTTGCGTAAGCGCCTGTTGCCGCGATGGCGGTATCAAAGCCTTCTTTCTGGATATCTTCCGGGGCGGGCTGGGTGTTCATCCGTACGTCAACTCCAAGAAGGTCCAGTTCATGGACTTCCCAGTTCTTGAAATTCTTCAGCGGCCACTTGAAGCTGAAATATTCCGCATGCAGGAGCTGGCCGCCCAGGTAATCGGATTTTTCAAACAGCGTCACTTTGTGCCCGCGCTGTGCGGCAAAAATAGCGGCGCGCATGCCCACCGGGCCGCCGCCGATAACAGCGACTTTCTTCAGTCGGTCCGGCTTCTGGATCAGGCGGTGTACCTTGTCGCCAATGCCAAAGTATGGGTTCACGCTGCAGACCGTAATCCATGGGTCCGGCTTCTCCGCCAGGATCGTGCCATGGCACTTGTTGCACCACAGGCAGGGCGTAATCTCGTCCGCACGCCCTTCCGCAATCTTCTTGCCATATTCCGGCTCGCAGAAGAATGCCCTGGCCATGCCGATCATGTCACAGACGCCTTCTTCGAGGTATCCTTCCAGTTCTACCGGGTCCTGGAAACCGCCGATGGGCTCCAGCAGGATGTCGGTGACACCGGCATCTTTAATCGCCCTGGCATATCCGATGGTGGGGTGCTCCCCTTTGTGGAACGTATATCCGGTAGGATGGGAAATGGTCATATCCTTTTCCCGGATCTGCAGGATATCGACGCAGTCCTGTGCTTCCCTTGCAAAAGCGATGGTATCCTCCAGCTTATAGCCGTTCGGCGTTTCCCCAGTATAACCCATGGGCTGCTCGCCTGCCACCTGGGCTTCCGTGATAAAGGACTTCCCAAGGGCTTTTTTCACCGCCCTGTAACACTCCAGCGCCAGCCTGGTACGGTTTACGACATTTCCGCCGTACTCGTCTTCCCTTTCCTTGGGAGATGGCTGCATCATCATATCAAGACGCATAGTCACGCCGTCATAACCCAGGTTGCGGTATTTGCGCACTTTGTCTACAAAAGCGTCGATCACCTGGGGCATCATTTCCTTCGGCAGCGGCTTCGTCATCTTATGCGGTGTTCCGGGAGGCCCGAAGGACGGTCCGCCATTTAAAGTATATCCATCCGGATATTTAATGTCGGTACTTACGATCAGCTTGCTTCCATAGAAATGGACCTCGTCTGCCATCTGGGACATATAGTTCTGGCAGGCAGCATTGTGAATATCAAAATACTGCATATGCCCGAAATCCGCTTCTGTCACCGTCCGGTCATGGGGGTCCGCCCACTCCGCGATGGTCACGATGGCCGCGCCGTTTTTAGCGATATTGGCCATGAAAGTCCGATATCCCTCAGCCGGATATTCCTCCGGTCCCTGCAGGAAATGGGGTGACGCGTTCGGAAAAACCATGCGGTTTTTCAGCACCGTATCCCCAATGCGCACCGGTTTCTGGAGCGCTGGAAAAAATCTGCTCATGATTCCCCTTCTTTCTTATAAATAAGTACTTTTTATGCCAACTGCCAAATAGACAGCACGCTATCTATTTTCTTTATTGTAAGAATATTTACCTGTAATGTCCAATGCATATCTATGCTGACGGCGATTCATCTTTAGCATAGAGGGCAGCCCATCCCCAAATCGTCCTCCGAACGATGCGGCTGGTGCTTCGCAAGGGATCCTTCCTCTGAAGCGGGTCCCCTCCTTACGATATAAAAGCGCATAAAAAAAGCATTGTTTTATCCACAATCGGGATGTAAAAATGCCGACCCCATCCGATATAATAGGTAATAGGCTGCCGTAGCCGGATCCATGGAAACCCTAGAGACCGCCGGGGCAGATAACAGAGATATAGTATTTCATTTGTTTTAAAATAGCAGAGATATAGTATTTCATTTATATTAAATAGGTAAAAAAATTCCCAATGGCATTTTATGCAGCATGGAAAAGGCATTGGTCGATGCATCAGGAATAAAAAGGGGGAAAAAGATGGGAAACGGACAGGCGGGAAGCGCCTCATCAAAAGACTATTTTACCAAAATCTGGAACAGCAGCTTTATCCGCATCATATGCTATGCGTTCCTGTGCCAGTTTACAATGGCCATCACCAATACGGTGCTGCCTCTTTATGTCATTAACGGGCTGGGGATGTCTGCCGCGGACAGCGGGCTGTTAGGCACCTTCTTTACCATCGGCTCAGTCTGCTGCCGTTTCTTTGCGGGCTATATTACCGACCGGTTCGGGCGCAGGACCACCCTGATGCTGGGCGGCACCATTGTCGGCTTGTCCCTGTTCTTCCTGGGCTTTTCCAGGACCATGGTGATGCTCCTGGTCTTCAAAACCGTGCAGGGCATCGGCAACGCGTTAAATTCCACCGCCTCCAATGCCACGGCTTCCGAAGTCCTTCCCCGGGACAAAGTAGGGCAGGGCATCGGCTACTACTCCCTGCACCAGAATATTACCGGCGCCCTGGCACCGACCCTCTGCCTTGCGCTGATGGGGATTGGTGCCGCATCCAGCGGCTCCCAGAATTACCAGCTGCCACTGGTCATCGGCGGGTTCATGGGGATTGCAGCCGCGCTGGTCGGCGGAAGCTTAAATTATGAAAAGAAAATCCGGGAAATCGACCCTTCCTTCCACCGGGAAAAACCCCAGGGCGTACACATCAGTGATTTTATCGAAATACGGGCTCTGGTACCGGCACTGATGATGATGTTTACCTCCTTTGCGTCCGGCGCAGGGACCTACATGATTGTCTTTGCCACCCAGTACCAGTTCAAAACGGTGGGCATCTATTACATCATCGATGCCATCGTTGGTGTATCGGTCCGTTTTGCTTTCGGCTCCAAATTCGATGCCTTAAAGCCCAGGAACGTGGCGCTCATCGCCATTGCCTTAAACGTCACTTCCTACCTGCTGATGGGCTTTACCCTGTCTGAATGGGCATTCGTGCTTTCCGCTTTCCTGTTCGGCGCTTTCAACGCCATGCTGGCACCTACCTTCAACGCCATGGCGATGAAGATGGTGCCGGAAAGCCGCAGCGGTGCCGCTTCTTCCACCTACTGGCTGGGATTTGACATTGGCATGGCCATCGGCATGACCGTCTTCGGCGCCATCATTGATGCCGCCGGGTTTAAAGGTGCTTTCCTGACCGCCGGAGGGTTCATGGTCATCTTCGCCATCCTGGTTGCCATCCTGCTCCGCAAGACAGTGCCGCTTCGGGAAATGACGAACCCGGAAGAATAAGAGGTCATGAGCCGGTTTCCTCTATTTTGTAATGCCCGCGCCGATAGGATAATGGTGCAAGCCACCCCTGTATAAGCGTTGCACATTTCATAACGGCCTTATGAAAGGCATCCTTCCGAAAAGAGGATGCCTTTTTCTATGCCCTTCTGGAGCATAAACCTGTTCCTATGCTGCCAAGGTCTCTCCAGCATTGCAGGACATTATCAGGTCTTTCCGGGATCGCAAATAGGCATATGCGTAAAAGGGCTTTGGAAAAGCTATTTATCGCTTTTCCAAAGCCCTTTTACGCATATGCCTGCATGCTGCTATTCGGCTCCTCCTGCTTCAGCGGGTCCCTCTTTACGATAGATATTGAACAACCTATGCCAGGATGATAGAATTGCATGTAAGGATTTCCTATCTGCTTTCTATGCAGAAAATGCATAGAATCTGAAATTGCTTTTCGCGATTCTTTTTTCAAATTCAGAAACCTTATTAGGATTGTTATGGAAGGGATTTATCAATATTATGAAGATAGAACAGCTGGAACGTTTCCTGGTAGTGGCAGACTGCCTGAACTTCACCACGGCAGCTGAAAAGCTTTACGTGGGCCAGTCTACTATCAGCCGGCAGATCGCCGCGCTGGAAGAGGAGCTTGGCGTGCCGCTCCTGATCCGCGGCTCCAGGAACGTAGAACTTACAAGTGCCGGCAAAGTGCTGAAGAAAGAAGCAGCGGATATCTTAAAAGAAATCGACCAGATGAAGGAAAAAGTAGCCGCGGCAGGCCGGGGGACCAGCGGGCAGCTGAAAATCGCCACGATCCCTGCCCATATCCCGGAACTTTCCTCCTTACAGGAATACTGTGCCAAGGCATATCCGAACCTCCGCATCTTCTTTAACAAATCCAGCTATGATGAGATTTACACCCAGCTGGACCATGGCGACTACGACCTGGGAATCACCTTTTCCTTCTGGCTGCAGGACAACCCGGCCTACGAAACCATGGACCTTTGCAAGGAACCGTTCAACGTGGTCTGCAGCCGCAAGCACTGGGCAGCGGCTTATGAAAAATCCGGCGTCTATATGGACCAGCTGCGGGATGAAGAATTTTATTTCGGACGGGACGCGATCTACCTGGTACGGCACCCTTACGATTTTGCCAACCCGGTCGTCAGCAACCCCTCGAAGGAAAATCCCTTTTCTTCCATGACGGATATGCTGATGCAGCTTAATATCGTCAATGGCGTGGCGGTCCTGCCCCAGGTAGTGGCAGATTCCATTGCTTTCAACCTGCCCCATGTCCCGATCCTGGACAAAGACCTGGAACACCATATCACCATGGTCTGGAGGAAAGACAACCTTTCCCCCTCTTTGGCCCGTTTCCTGGAAGTCGCCCGGAAAAAAATAAACGAATCCGGGCCGCATAAGAAAAAGCAGAAATAAGGAAAAACTCTGTCAGCAGGAAATATATGCAGAAAGGCCGCACTTTTTCGCATAGCATGCAGAATAATATCCCGCACTTTGGAAG
>CADBRV010000047.1 GCA_902797185.1 uncultured Lachnospiraceae bacterium | reverse complement strand
TATGGACCTTGTGGAAAAGCAGGAATTAAAAAAGAAAATAGACCAGGCGAAGGTGGTTTCCTTTGACGTGTTCGATACGCTTTTGTTCCGTATCGTCAACACGCCGGAAACCATTTTTGACCTTGTAGGGCAGAAGTTCCAGATACCGGGGTTCCGGCTGGTACGGAAATGGGCCCAGGACGAGGCAAGCCGGCGGGTATATGGGAAATACCAGTATCCTCATGCCGACATCGACCAGATTTACGAGGTGCTTTCGGAACGGAAGGACCTCTGCGGCCATTGGATGGATGTCAAGGAATGTGAAATCCAGATGGAAAAGGACGCCCTGAAGGCAAACCGGGAGATGGTGGATGTCTTCCGTTATGCGGTTAGTTCCGGAAAGCGGGTCATCGTGGTCAGCGACATGTACCTTTTCGCCCAGACGATTTCAGAGGTGCTGGAGCGAGAAGGCTTTACCGGCATCGGCAAGGTGTATTGTTCCGCGGACGAGCACAAAGCCAAGTTCAATAAAGAACTGTTCCGGGAAGTGCAGGAAAAGGAAGGGGTCCCTTTTGAAGATTTCCTGCATATCGGGGACAATGCCAGAGATGACGGGGAATACCCGTCTTCCTTTGGCATGCAGACGTTTGTGTACAAATGCCAGGCTGGTTTGGACAAGCTCAAGGACGTGGCGGATTCCGACATGGACCAGGGGCTTTATAAATATGTCTTTGACCAGAGGAAAAGCTTCTGGTACAACCTGGGAGCCGAAGTAGGCGGCCCGCTTTATATGGGTCTTTCCCTCTGGCTGACGGACAAGATCAAGGATAAAAAGCAGCCTGTTTTCTGCCTTTCCAGGGATGGATGGAACCTGTGCCATATCTTGAAGGATATGGGGTACGAGAATGTGCAGTACCTCTATGCTTCCCGCAGGGCGCTCCTTTTAGCGGGCATCCGCTCCATTGATGAAGAGTCGGTCCGCCAGCTGCCGCCGTTCGTGACCGGGCAGACGGTAGGGGAGATCCTGGACTACCTGTGCATCCCCAGGAAAAAATTCCATCATCTGGACAAAGCGGGCTTTGACAGTTTTGATGACGTAATAACGGATACCGGCAGGATCGAAGATTTTAAGAAGCTTTATTACCTGAACCCGCAGCCGGTATTGGAACGGTGCGAATATGAGAGGAAAAACGCCCGGGAATATTTTGACCGGGTAGGCCTTTTAAAAGAAAACCCGGTGGTGTTTGACTGTGGCTGGAACGGCAGTTCCCAGTTCCTTTTGGACAGGGTATTGGAAGCCATTGGGTCCGATGTGAGGCCGTTTTTCTATTACTTTGGCATTATTAATTCGGAAAAGAGCCGCAGGCAGCTCCATGGCAGGCATTATGAAGCCTTTGCCTTTGACTTTTACCGGAATTATTCCCTGCAGAGGCAGGTGGAAAAGCACCCGGTGCTTTATGAACTGTTCTTCTCCGCGCCCCATGCTTCGGTCCTGTATTATGAAACAGGCACCGTGAAGCTGGAAGATACGAAGGAAGAGCTCTATAAGGATGATATCCTCCAGGGGATTGTGGATTATCTGAAAGCAGGCTTTGGCTTTGCCAGAAAGTATGATGTATCCTACCGGGTAGGGCTTTCCATCGGGCACCTGAACCGGCTTATCGCCCTTCCCACGGAAGAAGAAGCCATCAGGATCGGGGATATCGAGGATCCGGACGGCTTTGCCCGGAAGAAGGAAAATGCGACCCGGGTGGCCTATGTTACAGAGGAGATGCTCTCCCAGCCGGGCACGGGAGAAGGCGGGCTGTTTGAAGCCTACTGGCCGGAGGCTGTTTTCAAACGACCGGATATTTCAGATGAATTAAAGAAAAAATACGCGGAAAAGATCGGGATGGCATGGCCGCCGGAAGAGCCCTCGGAATACCATCTGGAAGACGGCACCAGCATCCGCAACTACGAGCGCTGGTACTGGCAGCAGGAGAAGCAGGGAGCGGAAAAACCGGAGCTTGCGTACCAACCTTTCTTTTCTGTGGTGATCCCTGTTTACAACACGGACTCAAGGCAGCTGCGGGAAGCGATCGAATCTGTCCTGGCACAGTCCTACAGCAGGTTCGAGCTGATCCTGGTGGACGACCATTCCTCCTGGGAGAGCGTCGTGCCGGTGCTCAAATCCTATGAGGAGAACCCCCATGTGGAACTCATCCTGCGGCAGGTGAACGGCAATATTTCTGCCGCCACCAACGACGGCATCCACCGCGCATCCGGCGAGTTCATTGTATTTATGGACTGTGATGACGTGATGGGGGATGACGCCCTTTATGAGTTCGCGGCAAAGCTCAATGAAAATAAGGAGCTGGATTTTATCTACAGCGATGAAGATAAAATCACCGAGGACGGGAAAATCCGCCATATGCCGAACTTTAAGCCGGATTGGTCTCCGGACCTGTTCCTGTCCATGATGTATACGAACCATCTGGCGATTTACCGGGCATCCATCGTGAAGAAGGTGGGCGGCCTTCGCAGCGCTTTTAACGGTTCCCAGGATTATGACATGACGCTGCGGTTCATGGAATATTCTTCTGACAGCAGGGTAGGGCATATCCCGAAGGTGCTGTACCACTGGCGGGAGAGGAAGGAATCCGTGGCATTTGCCATGTCCTCGAAGAATTACGCGGCTATGGCGGCCATGGCGGCAAAAGAGGATTACCTGCGCAGGAACAGGATCCCTGCGAAGATGGAATATATTGATGAGATGGACCAGTGCTATCCGGTCTATGAACCGGTGGGCAGCCCGCTGGTAAGCATCATCATCCCCACGAAGGACCATCCGGAAGTGCTGGAGCGCTGCATTAATTCCATCTGCAGCTTTACGGACTATCCGGATTATGAAATCGTCGTAGTAGACAACGGGAGCCGGGAAGAAAACAGGCAGGAAATGGAGGCATTTCTTGCGGATAAGAAGGCTGCATATCTTTATGAAAAGATGGATTTCAATTTTTCAAAGATGTGCAACAGGGGCGCGGCAGCGGCAAAAGGAGAATACCTGCTGTTTTTAAATGATGATATTGAAATCATCCAGGCAGGATGGCTCCGCAGGCTTTTAGGCCAGGCGCAGCAGCCCAGGACCGGCGCGGTAGGCGCAAAGCTGTTTTACCCGGAAACCACCTTGATCCAGCATGACGGGGTGGCAAATGAAGAGGGCAGAGGCCCTGTCCACCAGTTCTTAGGGTCAGAGGATGGGAACACCCAGTACATGGGCATGAACCGTGTCGTCTTCAATACGCTGGTCGTAACCGGTGCCTGCCTCATGGTAAAGAAGGAAAAATTCAACGAAGCAGGGCGTTTCAGGGAAGACCTGCCGGTGGCATATAATGATGTGGACCTCTGCTTCACCCTTTATGAAAGAGGGTATTACAATGTGCTGCGCAATGACGTGGCCGCTTACCATTATGAATCCCTCAGCCGTGGGAAAGACGACATGGATGAGGAAAAATACCTGCGCCTGTTAAGAGAATTGTCCGCTCTTTATGAAAGGCACCCGGCACTGAAGGGAAAGGACCCCTTCTTAAATAAGAACCTTAGCTTTTTCAGCACGATCGTCGTGCCAAAGGAAAATGCGGACCGGATCGAAAAGGTGGATATGCCCCAGGATTTTACAGAGGAAGTCATGGGCAGTTACGACCATGTCATCCAGGAGCCCGTCCAGGGAGGAAGGGCACAGGAAGGCATGGTGGAAATCACCGGATGGTGCTGCATGCCCTCCAAGGGCTGCCAGGTGGGGCTCAAGCAGTATCTGCTGCTGCAGGACCCATATGGGGATACTTACCAGGTCCCTGCCCACCATATGCTCCGCAAGGACGTGGCGGAGAACCTGGAAGGCGGAAAGGAACTGTATTTCAGCGGGTTTGAGTGCCTGGTCCCGAAGGACCAGTTAAAATGGGACAGCGTCCTGTATAACCTGGGGCTCCG
>CADBRV010000046.1 GCA_902797185.1 uncultured Lachnospiraceae bacterium | reverse complement strand
AAGTACAAAAGCTGCATTCCAAATTGCCCGATAAACAAACGCTGTATTCCGAAACGTCCTTAAGGAGAACCGCGTGATAAAACATCACGCTTTTCGTTGGAGTGCGGTTTGCGTCACCGCCTTGCCAGGCGGGACATTACGGGTAAGCCACGCCATGCAAATTCACACTCCGCACGAAGGCGTGGCCTGCGTCATCGCCTTTCAGGCGATAACATTAGACGATGCGGCTGGTGCATCGCAAGGAATCCTCCCGCTGAAGCGGTTCCATCCTTACGGTATATTATAGATGATACGGTTTGTGTATCACAAAGAATTCCCTGTTTAAGGGCTGCTCTTTGAGATGTAACATATATACATAAAATTAATTAATTCTCTTAGCCTTAGTAGTAATAGGGAATGTGAATATGTGTATAATTTCGGAAAACGGCGGTTTTCCACATTTTCCGGGACATCTTCCGCCTGGATATCCATGTGGATAACTCTCTGGAACAGAGTTTATAGGGATGCCTTTTTGTGGAAAAACTATTTCATATCCGGCTTTATCTTCTTTTCCAGGGTTTCGATCTGCACCCTGGCTGTCTCATTTTCTTCTACTTCCTTTTCGATCTTGGAAATGCCATGTAGCACGGTGGAATGGTCACGGTTTCCCATGAGCTCGCCGATACTCTTTAAGTTGACGTCGCACATTTTCCGGCAGAGGTACATAATGATCTGCCTCGGGCGGGCAATCTCCGCGTTCCTCTTGGAGGAGATAATGTCTGCCTTGGAAACATGGAAATAGTCGCAGACCGTCGAAAAAATATAGTCCGGCGTAATTTCGGTGGGCGTTTCCGGAGAGATGATGTTTTTCAGCTCCCTTACGGCGATATCGATGGTGATCTTCTTGTTTTCCAGCTTCGAAAAAGCCTGGAGCTTGTTTAAAGCCCCCTCCAGTTCCCGGATGTTGTCGGTGACATTGGAGGCAATATAATTCAGGATGTCTTCGTCCAGGTAGAAATTGTCCATATCCTCCTTCTTCTTGAGGATGGCCATCCTGGTCTCATAATCCGGAGCCCCGATGTCGGCGATAAGGCCCCATTCCAGCCTGGTACGGATCCTATCTTCCAGGATCTGCATGTCCTTTGGCGGGCGGTCGCTGGAGATAATGATCTGCTTCTTGGCGGTATGGAGTTCGTTAAAGGTATGGAAGAATTCCTCCTGGGTACTTTCCTTGCCGATGATGAACTGGATATCATCGATCAAAAGCACGTCGATATTCCGATATTTTTCCCGAAATTTGCTGACGGCGTTGGCGTTGCCGTTCCGGATGGAGTCAATCAGCTCGTTGGTAAAGGTCTCGGAGGAGACGTATCGTACCACGGAGGAAGGGTTGTTTTCCTTAATATAATGGGCGATGGACTGCATCAGGTGGGTCTTGCCCAGTCCCACGCCTCCGTAAATCAGAAGCGGGTTGTAGACTTCTCCCGGAGATTCCGCCACAGCCAGTGCCGCGGAATGGGCGAACCGGTTGTTGCTGCCAACGACGAAAGTATCGAAGGTATAATTCGGATTCAGGTTCAGAGAATCGGCCGCGCCATGGCTTTTTGTTTCCTGCCCATTATTATAGGAAGATTCTCGCTCATCTTTCTTTTTTTCTTCCGCCTGGTCCGGTAGGATCATTTCGACGTTGTAGGTCAGGCCGGTGACCTCTGCGATGGCGATTTTCAGCGGGAGGGAATATTTTTTCTGAATATAATTTTTGGCCATCTGCTGCTCAGACGGGATCAGGACATACAGGGTATTGTCCGAAATCATATAGGGCTGCAGGGGCTTTAGCCAGGTGTCGAAGGAAATTTGTGGAAGATCCTGCTCTTTGCGAACAGTTTCCAAAATTTCTTTCCATTTCTCAATGACTTTATCCATAATAAACTCCAGTTGTAAAATACTTATCCACATGCTATTTTACTAGTTTTCCGCCTTTTTTTCAATTCTTTCTTAAATTGTGGATAACCTGCCATGTGGACGAAAATGCAAAATACGGGGAAATATGGGCGTATTTTGGAAAAAGTGTAAATTATCCATACTGTATCAACAACTTTTCCACAAGTTACCCACAAAATGTGAATAATTATGTAAAGCAGACCCTTTGTGTGGAAACTTAAAAAAGTCCCGGAATTGCTTGACTCTAGAGGGGTTAACTAATATAATTGGAAATGATGTTTTCTCAAAACATACATTTTTTTGTATGAAATAAACCGCGGTCCGAGCGGAATATAAAATAGAGAAGGAGGTGTTTGGACATGCGTAAGGGAACAATGACATATCAGCCGAAGAAAAGGCATAGGGCCAAAGTCCATGGCTTCCGCGCCAGGATGGCTACTGCAGGCGGACGCAAAGTCCTGGCTGCCAGAAGGTTAAAAGGAAGACATAAACTTACAGTTTGATCATAAGGCCACTTCGTGTGGTCTTTTTCAAACTATAGAAAAAACCAGTGGTTGCAGATGAAGTTTTCACAGTCACTCAAAAAGAATAAGGATTTTCAGAAGGTATACCAGGAGGGAACATCGCTGGCAAACAGGCAGCTCGTCATGTATGTTCTGAAAAATGGGACGGATCAGAACCGGCTCGGTATTTCTGTGAGCAAAAAGATCGGGAACAGCGTGGTCCGGCATCATTTCTGCAGGCTTGTGCGGGAGGCTTACCGGCTGCACGAGGTTTCTTTCCGGCGGGGTTATGACATTGTCGTGATCGCCAGGAATGCCGCTAAGGATGCCGGCTTTTTTGAAATTGAGAGGGCTATGCTTCATCTTGCGGGAAAACAACATTTGCTTTCGTAATTTTTTCACCGCTCTTTGGCGGCGAAGCGGACGGGCTTTGTGCCATACAGGCGTTATCATGGCCAGTCCCTCTATTTAATCGGAAGGAAAGAAGCTGGCAAAGAATGAAACGATTTTTAATTTTCTGTATTCGCTTATATCAAAAGTACCTTTCCCCGATGAAATCGACAAAATGCCCCTATTACCCTACCTGCTCCAATTACGCGATTGAAGCGATCCAGAAGCATGGGGCATTTATCGGGACGGCGCTCGCAATATGGAGAATTCTAAGATGCAATCCATTTTCACATGGAGGGTATGACCCAGTCCCATAATATAAAGAAGCCATGCTGTTTCGATTTGCAGTATTTGTAAAGGCATGGATATTTCATCATGATCGGGTGATGAAACAGGTCAAAGGGATTAGCCGGATTATGCCTTGCAGAAGCGTGCCAAGCGCGAAGACATGGCCTGCATCGCTGCCTTTTTGGCAAAGGGAGGAATTGGAGGTAGTAGCGTGTCGACTTTAATACTTGCGACAGCCTATGTCGGTCCCATGAAGATTTTCGGATGGATCGCCATCCTGATGGGAATGTTCATGAACCTGCTCTACAACGGGCTGACGGCGATCGGTATTGAGAACATCGGTATCACGATCATCGTTATGACAGTTATCATTTACACTGCCATGCTTCCGCTGACATATAAACAGCAGAAGTTTTCCAGGCTGACGCAGAAGATGAACCCGGAGCTCAAAGCGCTCCAGCAGAAGTACAAAGACCGGAGGGATCCGGAAGCCCAGCAGGAAATGATGGAGGCCCAGAGGGAGCTTTACGCAAAATATGGCGTATCTCCTACCGGCAGCTGTCTCCAGGCATTTCTTTCGATCCTGATCCTGTTCCCGTTGTACAGGGTTATTTATAACATCCCGGCCTATGTACATAAGGTCCGCGATGTCCTGCAGCCCGCAGTAGACGGCATTATGGGGACCAGCGGGTATAAATCTACTTTTGATTCCGTTGTCAGCACCTTTAGTATCAACCTCAGGAATATTGGCGTAAAGTCTACCGCTATTTCGGACCTGTCCAATACAGTGATCCCGAAACGTATCGTAGATATCCTCTATAAATTGTCTCCGGACAACTGGAGCGCCCTGTCCAACGCGTTCCCGAACGTGGATTTCGCGTCTGTACAGACTAATTTCAACCGGATCAACAATTTCTGCCTGCTGAACGTAACGAACTCCCCGCAGTACCTGATCGTACACGGGTTCAAGGCAGGACAGTACCTGATCGTATTTTTGGCGATTCTGATCCCGGCCTTGGCAGGGCTTACCCAGTACTGGAATTACAAGCTTGCACCGCAGCAGTCCACAGGCGCTGATGATGCCATGGCACAGCAGATGAAGACCATGAACATCATGATGCCTTTGATGTCTGTATTCTTTGCCATCACGCTGCCGGTCGGCTTGGGTATCTACTGGATTGCCGGTGCCGTGATCCGAAGCATTTATATGATCATCCTGAACCGTCATTTTGACAACATGGACATCGATGCCATCATCGAGCAGAACCAGAAAAAGATTGCCAAAAAGAAGGAAAAGCAGGGTTATAACCAGGCTCGCATCCAGGCAGCCGGAAGGGTCAATACCAGGACCATCCGCAGCTCATCCATGAGCAGCCGTGAAAGGGATGAAAAGCTCGAAGAAGCCGAATCCATCAAGAAAGGCGCGGTAAAGGGCTCTATGGCACAGAGGGCTGCCATGGTCAAGGAGTTCAACGAACGGAATACCCGCAAGGAAGAGGAAGAGAGGCAGAGCAGTTCCAGGTCCCAGCGCCATGGAAGAGGTAGAAGCCGCGGCAGGCAGGGACAGGAAAGTACTTCCCAGGGAGCACAGGATGAAAAGTCCGGAAATACTCCTGAAGAAAAGGGCCAGGCTGCCGGACAGCAGGAAACAGCAAATCCCGCTGATACAGCAGAGACCCAGGGAGAAGCAAAGCCTTCTGAGACAGCAGGAAACCCTGCGGGGGAAAATTCCCAGCAGGACGAATAAAAGGGTAACGGATCGGTGTCCGGAAAGGAAAAGTCATGGATTATATTGAAGTTTCCGCCAAAACAGTAGAAGACGCGCTGGAAGATGCCCAGGTCAAGTTAGGCGTTACCAGTGACCAGATCGAATATGAAGTCCTGGAAAAAGGAAGCACCGGTTTTCTGGGCATTGGCAACAAGCCGGCACTTATCCGTGTCTGGAAAAAAGAAATGGTAGAAGACGCTCCTGAAAACGCTGAGGAAGCAGAAGTTCCTGAGACGGATACAGAAGAACCCCTGGAAGAGGAAATGCAGGGTTCCGTTTCCGGCGGCGAGGAAGGGGAAGTCACCGAAGAAGTCACTGGTCCGGATGCGGAAGAAAAGAGCAGGGAAGACCTTGTGGCATGTGCCGGCAACTTCTTAAAAGAAGTGCTTGCCAATATGGGCTTCGATGACGCGCAGATCCGCATCGAGATGGAAGAAGACGGGAAATCCATGGATGTGGAAATCTCCGGCAGCAACATGGGCATCCTGATCGGCAAGAGGGGGCAGACACTGGATTCCCTCCAGTACCTGGTTTCCCTGGTGGTAAACCGTCACAGCGATTCTTATGTCAGGGTCAAGCTGGATACCGAAGAGTACCGTGCCAGGAGGAAGGAAACCCTGGAAAACCTGGCCAGGAACATTGCCTACAAGGTCAAGAAGACCAGGCGTCCAGTTTCTTTGGAACCCATGAATCCTTACGAAAGAAGGATCATCCATTTTGCATTGCAGAATGATCCCTATGTCACTACTTACAGTGAAGGGGAAGAGCCTTACCGCCATGTGATCGTGACTCTGAAAGACGAGGACGATTCTGAAGAATAAAGCCTTTCTGCAGACGATGAAAACAGCCTGCAGCAGCAGATTAGGATCAGGAAAGTTCTCCGGAACTTTCCTGATTTTTTTTCCGGAAGAGAGAAACATTCCTTCCGTATCGATGTGTCCTCTTTCTATTGGAAGGCATATACATTACCATAATACATATCTGCTTAAAGTCCATTTTGGTACACCGGAAGGACTTAAAGCATGATTTTGGCAGGACTTTTGAGAAAGAAGGAGAAGCCATGTTTGATGATACGATAGCGGCAATCGCGACTGCCATGGCGCCCAGCGGCATCGGCATCGTCCGCATCAGCGGCCCTTCGGCGGTGGAAACGGCGGACCGCGTTTTCCGCATGAAATCCGGAAAAAAGCTGTCCAAGTGCCATACCCATACCATCCATTACGGCTTTGTCATGGACGGGGACCGCAAAGTGGATGAGGTAATGGCACTCCTGATGAAAGCGCCCCACAGCTATACCAAGGAAGACTGTGTCGAACTGGACTGCCATGGCGGCCCGAAAGTCGTGCAGAAAGTCCTGGAAGTAGTGACTCAAAATGGCGCCCGGCTGGCAGAGCCCGGCGAATTTACCAAGCGGGCGTTTTTAAATGGCAGGATCGACCTTTCCTCCGCGGAAGCGGTGGCGGACCTGATCAACAGCAAGACGGATTTTGCCCGGGAGAGCTCCCTTTCCCAGGTGCAAGGCTCTGTCAAAGAAAAGATCGATGATTTACGCTCTGTCATCCTGGAGCAGACCGCTTTTATCGAGGCGGCGCTGGATGACCCGGAACATTATTCCCTGGAGGGATATCCCGAAAAGCTGAGCCTTATCCTGGTGGATTTGTTCCAAAAGCTGGATGCCCTGATTTCTTCTTACCGCAATGGCAGCCTCTTAAAGGAAGGGGTCAACACAGTCATCGTCGGGAAGCCCAATGCCGGGAAGTCTTCCCTGATGAACATGCTGACCGGGAAGGAAAAGGCGATCGTTACCGATATTGCCGGGACCACCAGGGACATTATCGAAGACCAGGTGCAGCTGGGAGGGATCCTTCTGAATATCCTGGATACCGCCGGCATCCGCAGGTCCGGGGACAAGATCGAGCAGATCGGCGTCGGCCTTGCCATGAAAAAGATGGAAGAAGCGGACCTGGTATTATATGTGGTTGACGCCAGCATCCCGCTGGATGAAAATGATGAGGAGATTATTTCCTCCCTGCGGGATAAACCGGTACTGGTGCTTTTGAACAAATCGGACCTTCCGCCAGTGGTGACGGAGGAGAGTTTAAAGCAGAAGCTCCCCTATCCGGTGCTCCCGATTTCCGCCAAGCAGGGCGAAGGCATGTCCCTTCTGGAGAAAAAGATCGAGGAGATGTTTTTCAACGGGGATATTTCCTTTAATGATGAGGTTTATATCACCAATGAGCGCCAGAAAAAGGCGCTGCAGGAAGCCAGGAGCAGCCTGGAACTGGTGAAGGAAGGTATCGAGAACCAGATGCCGGAGGATTTTCTTTCCATTGACCTGATGAATGCTTACCAGTCCTTGGGCGAGATCACCGGGGAAACCGTGGAAGAAGATCTGGTTAATGAGATTTTCAGCAAGTTTTGCATGGGTAAATAAAAATGGCCGGAATTGAAGAACATTATGACGTAGTCGTAGTAGGAGCCGGGCATGCCGGCTGCGAGGCGGCACTTGCCTGCGCCAGGCTGGGCCTGGAAACAATGGTTTTTACTGTCAGCATCAACAGCATCGCTTTTATGCCCTGCAACCCCCATGTGGGCGGCAGTTCCAAAGGGCATCTGGTATGTGAGCTGGATGCTTTGGGCGGGGAGATGGGCATAAATATCGATCATACCTTTATCCAGTCCAAAATGCTGAACCGTTCCAAAGGTCCCGCTGTCCATTCCCTCCGTGCACAAGCGGATAAAGCGGAATACAGCAGGCGGATGCGTATGACCATGGAAAATACGCCCCACCTTTCTATCAAGCAGGCGGAAGTGACGGACCTGATCGTGGAAGATGGGAAAGTAAAAGGCGTCCATACGATTTCCGGGGCCGCCTTTTACGCAAAAGCCGTGGTTTTGTGTACCGGGACCTACCTGAACGCGAGATGCCTTTTTGGCGAGGTCATCATCCCTACCGGGCCAAATGGCATGCAGGCAGCCACCCATTTGACCCAGTCGCTGGTGGACAATGGCATTGAGATGGTGCGCTTTAAGACCGGCACCCCGGCCAGGGTGGACAAGCGGTCCATCGATTTTTCCAAGATGAAGGAGCAGCCCGGGGATGAAAGGGTCGTGCCTTTTTCCTTTACGACGGACCCGGAATCGGTGCAGATCAAGCAGGATTCCTGCTGGCTGACTTATACCAATGAGAAAACCCATGAGATCATCCGGGCAAACCTGGACCGGTCGCCTCTTTTTTCCGGGACCATAAAAGGGACGGGACCTCGATATTGTCCCTCCATTGAGGATAAAGTGGTCAAGTTTCCGGAAAAGGACCGCCACCAGCTCTTTGTGGAGCCGGAAGGCCGCAGTACCAATGAAATGTACCTTTCCGGCATGTCCAGTTCCCTGCCGGAAGACGTGCAGTATGCCCTGTACCATACGATCCCGGGGCTGGAGCATGCCAAAATCGTCCGCAACGCCTATGCCATCGAGTATGACTGCATCAATCCGAGGCAGATCAAGCATACGCTGGAGTTTAAGAACATCGAAGGGCTCTTCAGCGGCGGCCAGTTCAACGGGAGCAGCGGCTACGAAGAAGCCGCTGTCCAGGGATTTGTAGCCGGGGTCAACGCGGCCATGAAGATCCTGGGTAAAGAACCGCTGGTCCTGGACCGTTCCGAGGCTTATATCGGCGTCCTCATCGACGATTTGGTGACCAAGGAAAATACAGAGCCTTACCGTATGATGACCAGCCGTGCCGAATACCGTCTCCTGCTCCGCCAGGATAACGCGGACCTTAGGCTTACCAAATACGGATACCG
The DNA here is from genome assembly GCA_902797185.1 of uncultured Lachnospiraceae bacterium. Taxonomy (GTDB): domain Bacteria; phylum Bacillota; class Clostridia; order Lachnospirales; family Lachnospiraceae; genus RUG14243. The sequence continues at coordinate 2,956 of CADBRV010000046.1, read as the reverse complement.
CGTCGGTCTGATCTCGGAAGAGCGCATGGAGCATGTCCGTAAAAAGGAAGAAGCCATAAATAAGGAAATCGAACGTCTGGACCATGTCTCTTTAGGCGCCAGCCCGAAAACCACGGAAATCCTGGAAAGCTTGGGCTCCCAGCCTCTGGGGACTGCCGCTACCTTGTCCGAATTGATCCGCCGTCCGGAGCTGGATTATGAAAAGGTGGCTCGATTGGATCCGGACAGGAAGCCTCTGCCGGAAGAAGTGGTCGAGCAGGTCAATATTAATATTAAATACGAAGGCTATATCAAGCGCCAGATCCGCCAGGTAGAGCAGTTTAAGAAGATGGAATCGAAAAAACTGCCGGAAGACCTGGACTATGAAACCATCCAGGGGCTTCGCCTGGAAGCCAGGAAAAAGCTGAATTTGTACCGACCTGTTTCCGTAGGACAGGCTTCCCGCATCAGCGGCGTGTCCCCTGCGGATATTTCGGTGCTTTTGATCTTCCTGGAACAGCGCAGGCAGATGCAGAAGAGGGAAAACGAGGAAAAGTAACATTCTTTACCACAATCGGAATTGCCTGCCGGGAAAAGGATTGCCTTGTAGAAGAAAGAATTGCTTTGCTGGGAAAAGGCGTAAAGCAGATAAGACGAGTAAAGATGAGGTAAATATGAAGGAACTCACACCGGAATTTCTAGATGCGCTCTCTGAAATGGGAGTTACCCTTTCTGAACAGCAGAAAGAACAGTTTGTCACTTATTATGAGATGCTGGTTGAGAAAAACAAAGTCCTGAACCTGACCACCGTGACAGAGTTTGAAGAAGTACTCCAGAAACATTTCCTGGATTCCCTTTCGGTCTGCCGCGTTTTGGACTTGGATGCCCCTAAAAAGGTAATTGATGTCGGGACCGGCGCCGGTTTTCCGGGGATTCCTCTGAAAATTGCCTTCCCGGACCTGGAAGTCGTCCTTCTGGATTCCCTCCAGAAACGGCTCACCTTTTTGGAAGAAGTAACAACTGAGTTGGGACTGGAAAATGTCAGCTTCCTGCATGCACGTGCAGAGGACGCGGGGAAAGATCCGGCTTACCGGGAGCAGTTTGATTTCTGCGTATCCAGGGCAGTGGCAAACCTGTCCGTATTGAGCGAGCTCTGCCTGCCGATGGTAAAAGTAGGTGGCAGCTTCGTTTCTTATAAATCCGGAAAGGCGGATGAAGAAATCGCCCATGCCTCCCGAGCCATTCGAATTCTGGGCGGAAAAAAGGCAAGGAAAGAACATTTCCTCCTTCCCGGCTCTGACATGGAACGGATCCTGGTGGTAGTAGAGAAAAAGGAACCTACGCCGAAAAACTTTCCAAGGAAAGCAGGCATTCCTGCGAAGAAACCGATCGCAAGTTAAGATGATAATAAATGCTGTGCAAAATAAGAGTAAAAATAATAAATATGGGCGATTGAGAGATTTTGTATAATTTCGTGTAGTTATACCAACAATAAAAACAATATCTTCTCTGAGAGTCGAACAAACGTTCTATGTTTATTCCTGTTTCATATGAAACAGGAATTTTTCATTCCAAGAATAATAGCATCTCAAGATATGTGATTTTGATATGGAAAAGGGAGTATCAGAGGAAGGAATCGTTTTTCATCATCCAGGCAATCCTGATGTCAATTTTTTTCTACTATAATATTTTTTCCTAAAAAAAAGCCTGGCTTTCGCCGGTCGGAAAATCAGCAGTCAAGGACAGTAGTATCGGACCTGATCATACAAATTGAGAAAACGCTATGGAAAGACATTCTGGAAGCAGATAAAGTGATGTTAAGAGAATGACTTGATAAATTGGGGAGAGATCGAATGATATGGACGATAAAACTCTTATCAAGCAGGCATGTAATGAAATGCCACATGTAAAAATAGAATAGGATCATCTTATTGAGGAAGATGTTATTGATAAGGAAACTGGCATGCACATCTTTTTTCTTATTTGTTTGTGCCGCTAGTTGAAAAAGCAATAAAAGAAAAAGACGAGCGACAAAAGAAGAAATATTTTGAGTTCCTGGAGAAAATGGCAGAGTCGAAAGAGAAATTGATTTCTGAGATAGTGGATTTCACGATTATGGAAGAACTTCATGATGATTGATCGGATGATGAACTTAGATCCTTAATAGGTAAAGAATCAATGAAAAGCTTGCCTGCAGTTTCGAAATATAGGAAAAAGTGAATCGGAAAAGCATATCGCAAAGGCAAAATTAGATGATCTGATATATTTGAGAACGAGTGTTTTTAGTAGATCTTCTTTGCTTACCGGATCATGTCTGGGAACCCTTTAAGGAAAGAATATCAAAAAACGTCGGAGAAGACATCTGGTGCTCTTTTTATACAAGAAATCCCTCTTTATGGTATCGGTTCGACTCCGGAAGAAAATTCAAGGTGATGCCGGTCTTTAACGGCGGAAGAAGGCAGAACGGTTAAGAGATCTTACTGTAAGAAATACTATATTTAGAAAGTTACAATGTTTCACGTGAAACATTGGAGCCATAAAGCAAGTTTTGTATCCTTTTCTTAGCTAATCGTGTAGTAGTATTGTTTTATTGATGCGTCCGCGTCACGAATATAGAAAAAAACAGAACGTAATAAAAGAGTAATACCGGGAAAGCTGAAAAAATATAGATACTCCTAAATGTTTCACGTGAAACATCCAAATAAAGAGCAGCCTCAACGTTTCACGTGGACTATCAAGATAAGAATAACCTTAATGTTTCACATAAAACAGCAGGAAAGCAGATTGAAAGGTTTACCTGAAACATCCAAATAAAGAACAGACTCAACGTTTCACGTGAAATATCAAGATAAGGGCAACCTCAATGTTTCACATAAAACATCAGGAAAGCAGATTGAAAGGTTTACCTGAAACATCCAAATAAAGCATAGCTTCAACGTTTCACGTGAACTTTCAAAATACGAGCAACCTCAATGTT
>CADBRV010000045.1 GCA_902797185.1 uncultured Lachnospiraceae bacterium | reverse complement strand
CGGTTCTTCCCGCTCCGGTTCTTCCCGCTCCGGTTCTTCCCGCTCCGGTTCTTCCCGCTCCGGTTCTTCCCGCTCCGGTTCTTCCCACTCCGGCTTCCTATACCTCGATCCGTACGATTTTTTCCGAAAGCAGCCAGGCACTGGCATATACTCCTAAAGAAACCGCCATGATCACGATCCCTGCCGCGTTGTCATAAAGCGGGGCCAGGTACCCCGGAGATGCCAGTTTTAAATAGAGCAGGATCCCGATGGGGACCACGTTCATAATCCGCTGCTCCAGGCGTTTGGAAGAAATCGCCGTCCGGATTTCCCGTTCCACTTCCAGTTTCTCCGTGATCTGGGAAATGGTATCGGAAATGATTTTCTTCATGCTGCCTCCGCCGCGCTTCGCGTAGTAGAATACCTGGCTGAACTCCTTTGCTTCTTCCAGCCCGCTCCAGGACGCAAAATCGGAAAGCACCGTTTCCAGGTTTTCGTTCATTTCCATCCGCCGCACCATGCGGTGCAGGGCTTTTACGGTATCGCACTCTTCCCCATAGCCGCTTTCCATTTCCCTGCAAGCAGCCCTCCAGGCATTTTCCATGGAGTAGCCCGCGGCAAACGCGCTCCCGACGCATAACAGGGTTTCCCGGAATTCTTCCTTCCTTTTCTGGAGCCTCTGGAGTTCCAAAACTTCCGCCTGTTTTTTGGCAAACAACACTCCCAAAGGGAAAAGGAAAACTGCCGTCCATAACCTGTCAAAAAACAGGTACGCCAGTAATGCCACCAGGAATGCGGATTCAGCCGCCAGGATCAGTACCTGTTTTCTCGCCAGGGAAGCATTTCCTGTATTTTTCGGTATGGACAAGGCAGCCCGCCTTTTCCCAATATTCTGCATGCCCATCCTCCTTTGGCCGGTAGGTATAAATCGGGTTTAGCACCAGCTCCCCGTCCTGGTATCCCACCAGCTCTTCTACGGATACCAATTTCCTTTTTCCACCTCCTGTCCGCTCCAAATGCACCATCAAGTCGATGCCTGCCGCGATCTGCCGCCTTATGGCATCCACCGGCATATCCACCGCCATAAGGAACATGGTCTCCAGGCGCTTTAACATGTCCTGGCAGGAATTGGCGTGCCCTGTGCTTAAGGACCCGTCATGGCCGGTATTCATGGCGCTGATCATGTCCACCGCTTCTCCGGAGCGCACCTCCCCTACCAGGATCCGGTCCGGCCTCTCCCGGAGGGCTGTCCGGATCAGGTCACGGATCGTAACCGGCGCAAGCCCTTCCAGATTGGCATTCCGGCATTCCAGCCGCACCAGGTTCGGGATATTCCGAAGGTTCAGCTCCGCGCTGTCCTCAATCGTAATGATCCGCTCATTCCTGGGAATAAAATCCCCCAGCACATTTAAAAAAGTGGTCTTCCCACTGCTGGTTCCTCCGCTGACGAAAATATTTTCACGGCAGATAACCATTTTTTCCAAAAAATCCGCTATTTCCTCCGGAAGTGTCCCGTTAGCCACCAGGTCGTCCATCGTAAAAGGATGGTCCGGAAAACGCCGGATCGTCAGGATCGGGCCGTTGATCGCCACCGGCGGGAGCACCACGTTGACCCTGGAACCGTTTTCCAGCCTGGCATCCACGATGGGCATCGTCTCATTGACCACCCGGTTGCAGCGGGCCACGATCTGCTGGATGACGTCCAAAAGCTTTTCCGGCGAAGAAAACGTCTTCTGATAGCGCATGACCCTGCCGCCCTTTTCAAGGAAGATATGCCCTGGCCCATTTACCATGATTTCCGATACTTCCGGGTCATCCACCAGTTCCTGGAGCACATCCAGCCGGCGGATGGAATCGAAAATATCCCGCTCCATCTGCTGCTTTTCCAGGATCGTCCAATGCTCCCGCCTCCCGGATTCCATGACTTTCCTGCGGATCCTGCCCCGGATCTCCTCATCGCTTAAATCCCTGGAGAGGTCCATGCTGCCCAGCAGCTCAGAGCGGATCTGCTCCTGCAGGTATTGTTTCTCCATCTTCCACCTCCTGCCCGCAAAGCTCCCGGACAAACCCTTTGCCCGCAATCGATTCCATCTGCTCCGGCAGGTAAATCCGGCTGGCTTTCTGCTCCAGCCCTTTTCCCTCCGCCGCAAACAGCCTGGCAAAATGCTTCTGCCGCGCTCCGGCATATTCCCCTTTCCGGAGGAGGAGGTAGATCCTGCTGCACAAAGACAGGGCTTCCCAAAAAGCAGCGAACATAGTCCCGATGTCCAGGACAATGGTGTCATACCCCGACTGGAAACACAGCTTTTCCAAAAAAATTTTCCACACTGCCTTGTCCAGGAGCAGGATATCCAATGGCTGCTCCATGGGAGGCACAAAATAGACCCCGTTCCGCTCCAATACACAGCTCTGCAGCAGTCCTGAAAATTCCCCCTCCCGGCTCTGTGAAAGGAACAGCAGGTCTGACAAATCCCTTTCCCCTTCCATCTCAAGGTAATCCGTAAAGCCGCCGTTTTCGATGATGCCGACGTACAGGATTTTATTTTCCCCGCAGCCGCCACGTGACAGGCCCTTTGCCAGTTCCCAGCAGAATATGGTCTGCCCCGGGTCCTTTGCCGGTGAATAAACGCCCACCACCTTGGACGATGACTCCGCCGCCTTTTCCCTTTCCGGCGCCTGGTATAAGAAATGCACCTGCCTTAAAATGCTGTCCGCCGGCTGGAACCGGTAGATTTTAGGGTATCCCCGGCTTCCATCTACTGCATCTTGCGGCTTGTCCCGGCTGAGCAAAGCCAAAAGCCCCACCTGCAGCCCTTCCAGGCTTTCCGTAAGCAGCCCCTCTTCCACCAGGAGCACATCCGCTTTCTCTTTCCTGCAGAAACAGGCGGCTGCCTCTTCTTCTGTAAAGCCATGCAGCCGGTTCCACGGCTCTTCCTGAAGGAAATAACCGCACAATGCTTCTACATATGCAGCTTCTTCTGCATATATAACGATTACAAGATGCTCCATCCTGCCTTCCTGCTTCCTCCTTCCCGTTTAAGCCGCGTTTCCTGCCCCTGCATTCCAGATTCCACGCATGTTTCGATACACTTTGATGTACCCCCCTTCCGGGTGCTTCACTGCCAGCCTTTCAGGGTTGTCTCTGCCCTGCCCGCCTATTGAAAGCACCGGCGCTTCACTTAAGCTGCGCCTCGCCTTTGTGCTATACCTTCCCGTCCTTACACCGTCTTCCCCAATCACCCGATAATCCGGAAGAACCTGCAGGCAGCGAAAAGCACCGCCGCGGCGAAAATTTCCGGGACAAAGCTCTGCCTCCTCCAGTTTTGCCTTGAGTGGCGGGCATCCCCTCGATGAAGGCCACGCATCCTCCCATCTCTTTGTAAGATACGCTCTTCCTGTTTCCCGGCGGGCTTTTCCACTCCTGCAGATTTCTGCCGTCCTTCAAACTCCTGCCCCTTCTCCCGTTTCCTACCGTGCCACACAGCCTGCACCAGGGCAGCTGCCGCCCCAAAAAGAAACGAATAGAAGACCAGTTCCTCCGTCAAAGGGAAACCAAGAAAACATCCAATCATAGAAAATAATTTAAGGTCCCCTGCCCCTAAGACATGGGCCAGGTACAACGGAAATAGAAATACAATTGGAAGAAACAGCCCCAGGAAGGACTGCCACCACGGGAAAAGATGTCCCGCTGCCAGCCGGTATAGGAAACCGGCAAAGAAACCATAATAAAGAAGCTTTTTCTCCACCCGCTGTTCCAGATAGTCCATCCGGGCTGCTTCTGCGAGGATCGGAAGCAGGGCTGATACCGCGTATAACGCCTGCCGGTCGCCCATCGATACCGCCTCTTTCTGTCCTTTGTCCATACTCTAGCATCGGGTAGCGTCCAAATCCATTGACAGATTCCATAATCTGCCGGTTTGTAGAAAATGTCAGATTCCTTTTCAAAAATGGCATAAAAAATCCCCGGAATGTGCTCATTCCGGGGAAAATATTATACAAATCATATGTCAAGAGCCGGTCTTCCGATCTCCAAGGTCCGCTTTTTCCTAAGCCCTGCCTGCAGGACCTGCCCCTTGGGGACCCTCATCCTGCTGCCAGCCAAAGGCTGAAAAGACGCTTCCCAAATCCTGTTTCTTTCCTGGAAACCCTTACTGGAAATCCTTTTCCACCAGTACCTTTTCTTCCTCTTCGTCCTTACGGCTGGAGAAGATAGAGCGCATGGTCATGGAAAGGCGCCCTCTCTCCGCGTGGGTAATGGCATCGTCGATGATGTCCTTTACCTGCTCCAGGGAAGTAGCCTGGCCGGCTTTTACAACGCCTGCAATGCGTTCGTACAAAGTAAGGACTGCCATTTCGTCAATGGCATAGCCGTTCTCCTCTGCATAAACCTTTCCGAAGCCTACCAGCTCGTCGTTGGTGAAAGCCGGGATGCGGATCCTTTCGGTAAACTTCGACGCTAAGGAAATGTCATCCTTCAAAAGGTTCGCGATGCCTTTGCGGGTATCCTCCAGGATCACCATAAGGCCGCCGGTTTCGCCTTCCATGGCTTCATCCAGTTCCTTGGCTTTTGCCGGATCCAGCTGGCCTGCATTCTCAATCAGCAGGTAGCCGCCGTAAACGCTCTTAAATACCTTTGCGATGCTCTTCCCGTTCAAAGACTCTGCCTGGATCTTGCCCACTTTCTTGGAGTCATGAGGAAGGCTTTCCTGGATGACTTTGACCATGTCCATGGCAAGGCGGGTCTTGCCGCAGCGGGGCTCGCCGGTTACGACCAGGTTGCCGGCCATGGAGGAGCCATCCCTCTTCTGGCGGCGCAGGTCTCCTAAAACGTTTACGATCTGCCCTTCCATCCCGTCTACCGCGGTAAAGTAGGTAAAGACCTTCTTCTGTTCCGGGGTAAGGCGCATGTTCCGCGCTTCCCTCCTGGCTTCCTGGACCAGCTTTTTCACATCCGGGGTGCGGTTCTTCTTATCTGCCGCTTTCGGCTGCTGGGCATCCATCTGCTCTGCCGCCATACGCTGGATCGCGGTCGAAATCTCGCTGATTTTCTGGGTCTTGGCGGATTCATCTTCCACTGTGCCAAGGCCGCGGCTGCCAGGCTCTTCCACCTTGGAAATGCCCTCGCGGAGCATCCTGAGGACGGCATCCTTGTCGATGGAGGCGGTCAGGTCCGCTTCGTTAATGATTTCATCATCCAGGGATGAGTCCGTGCCTGCATTTGCCCGCTCCTGGGCCGCCTGGGCGGCAGATTCCGCATTGGCGGATGCTTCCAGGAACCCGTCGGAAAACGCGTCCGTCTCCTGGGCTGCTTCTTCGGAAGCTTCCGCTTCGTCTTCTTCCCTGGCTTCTTCCTGGATGGTTTCCGGTCCTGCGGCTTCCTGGTCTCCGTATCCTGCTGCCTGGGGCTCTTCCTGCCCAGCTTCTTCATATGGAGCTGCCTGAGCCTCCTGCCCAGCTTCTTCATACGGAGCTGCCTGAGCCTCCTGCCCAGCCTCTTCGTAAGGGGCTGCCTGGACCGCATCTCCATACGGGGTCTCCAGATCTGGCTCTTCATATGAAGCTTCCTGCTGCTCCTGCCCGGCTTCTTCATACGGTACTGCCTGGGCTCCTGTCCCATCTGCCGGGAGTACCTGCATCTCATCCTGCCCGGCACTTATTACCGCCGCGTCGTTGTCCGCCTGGGCAGCTGCTTCCTGGGCTTTCCGGTTGGCATCCATCTCTTCCTGCTTCTGGTTCAGGATGCTGATCTGGTCCAGGAGGTTCTGTGCCGCGATAAGCGCTTTCTTACGGCTCGCTTCCAGTTCTTCCCGACCTACTTTTTCGATCTGCTCCGCGTTGGCCCTCTGCTTTTCTTCCCAGTCACGAAGGAGCTCTTCCATGCTCATCTGGCTCTGGGGCTTTTCCTGCAGCTGCTGGTTATCCGGATTGTCTGCGCCGTCCTGGCCTTCCGCTTCTCCGGAAAGCACGCCATCCGTATCCACCCTCTTGGTCTGGGCGTTGTCTACATCCTGCGGGGCAGCGTCTTCCTGCGATCCTGCTTCCCCGGCTGCAGCTTCCTGCTGCTCCTGCGTATCCTGGGTTTCCTTGGCCAGCTGCTTTCTCTGCTTCCTGTCAAAGACCATGGTCTTTTCAATTTCCGGCTCTTCCAGGGGCAGGTTGCTGTCTTTGACTGCCTTCTTGATCTCGCCCATGGCCGTGTTTACAGAAGAGGGGTCTTTTGCATCCATGATCTGCTGCATGCCTTTTGCCAGCTCTGCCTGCAGGTTCATGGAATCAATCTGGGCATCCTCGTCCGGCGTATCCAAGGAAACCGCTTCCCCGCCGTAAACCAGCTGAGGGGAATCGTTCTGCGGTCCCGCCTGGAGGATTTCCTCATTTTCCTTCTTCTGCTCTTTCTGCACCGCGGTCAAAGGCTGGTGCATGGCTTTCAGCTCCAGGGCTTTTGCCACATACTCGCCTTCCCCGAAGTACAAAGCGATGTTGTCGCAGGCTTTGACGCATTTTTCGTCTTCCCCTGCCTTGTGGTAGAGGACGGCCAGTTCATAAAGCCATTCCTCTGAAAATTCTTTCTTGTTCAGCGCTTCCAAAATCCGGATCTGCTCTTTTAACGGCTTGTCCAGCGCCTTTGCCATCTGGTATTCCAGCGCATACCGTTTGCTGTCCTTGGGGGCAATCTCCTGGTATTCGCTGAAATATTCCTCTGCTTCCTGCAGGTTGCCTTCTGCCAGCGCGATTTCCACCAGCTCATGCACGATGGACCGCCCTACGGAGGCCCTGTCATAGGCCATCAGCAGGATCTGCTTTGCCTCTTCATAACGCTCTGCTTTTGCCATGATCTTGCCGACGTTGCAAAGCGTGGAAGCGCTTTTTACTTTTTTCCAGTTAACTCCCTCAATTTCATCGGCCGCCAGCGAATAGTTCCCTTGTTTTTCCAGGTCCCGGATCCGCTGCAGCTTTTCCCGGTATTCCGCTCTGTCCATAACTGTTAATCCCTCGTCTTTAAGGCTTTTCCCTGCCTTATCCTCTGTAATAATTGATCAGGCAGCCTTTTTCGATGATTTCCCTTTCATCATCGGTGAGGGCGCCCAAATGCAGGGTAATCGGCCTCATGTCATCTTCAGACGCCACGTATGCCGTGATGTCCGTCTTCTTGTCTGCGATTGCTTTCCGGATTTCCGGAATGAAAAGGTAATCTCCCTTCTGGAAAGGAAGCTCTCCCTTGTCAATCAAAAACGGTACCATGCCCCAGTTGATCAGGTTGCTGCGGTAACGTTTTGTCGCATATTCATTGGCAATATTTGCCCAGCCGCCCAGTACCTTCTGGCAGCTTGCGGCCTGCTCCCTGGCGGAGCCGTCGCCCGGTTTTACGGCAAAAATAGTGCTGCCGACGCCGGTATTTTCTTTCTTGATGCCAAATTTCCCTTCCAGGGCTTTCCAGACCGGACCAACCTCCGGATATCCTTCTGCCGGGTCTTTCCCTTCTTCCCTGGCCTTTTCCGCTTTCTGCACTTCCTTGGCATGTCCCACATATTCCGGGTCTTTCCTGGAAAGGGCAAACTCGGCAAGCCTAAGCGGATTGGAACGGTAAGAAGAGGTCTCGCCGGAGGGGATCAGCTCGTCGGTAGTAGTTACCGGGTCGTGGATCTCGCAGACGACCTTCAAAAGCAGGTTGTCTGTCAGCGCGGGCATTTCCGGCCAGTCCTTGATGTTGGGCCCGAACTGGAGCTCTACGGAAGGATCTGCCTTGCCACGGCTGTTGAAGACACGGTTCTTGTAAATATTGGCATCGAAGTAATATTTCGGGTTGGAATAGGTTACATCCACCTCGTCTGCCGCCGTCAGGATGCCATGGTTTGCTGCCGTAGCCGCGATGGAACGGGCGTCCATAAGGGCGACGGATGCGATCTGGCCTTCCTGGAGCTTGGAGCCTTCCCTGTTGGGGAAGTTCCTGGTGGAATGGCGGATGGAAAACGCGCCGTTTGCCGGCGTATCGCCTGCGCCAAAGCACGGGCCGCAGAACGCGGTCTTCAGGACAGCGCCGGTCTCCAGGATCTTTGCTGCCGTCCCGTTCTTGATCAGTTCCATATAAATCGGCATGGATGCCGGATAAACGCTGAGGGTGAATTCATCATGGCCGATGTCATGCCCCTGCAGCAGGTCTGCCGCGGCGCAGATATTTTCAAAGCCGCCGCCGGCACATCCGGCGATGATGCCCTGGTCTACCAGGAGCTTCCCGTCGTGGATCTTGTCCTGCAGGGAGAAATGGACTTTGTCGCCCAGGCTTACCCTGGCACGCTTTTCGGTTTCTGCCAGGATGTCCTTCAGGTTCTTGTTGACCTCGCGGATCTCATAAGCGTTGCTGGGATGGAACGGCATGGCGATCATCGGATGGATCGTGGAAAGGTCTACCTCTACAACACCGTCATAATGGGCTACCTTGCCCGGGTCTAACTGCTTGTAGTCCCCTTCCCTGCCATGGGTCTGGTAGAATTCACGGATGGTTTCATCCGTCCTCCAGATCGAGGAAAGGCAGGTGGTCTCCGTGGTCATGACGTCAATGCCGATCCGAAAGTCCGCGCTCAGGGAAGAAACGCCCGGCCCTACGAACTCCATGACTTTGTTCTTGACATATTCCTTGTCAAATACAGCGCCGATGATGGCCAGTGCCACGTCCTGGGGTCCTACGCCCGGAGCCGGCTCGCCGGTCAGATAAATACAGATGACGTCCGGACGGCTGATGTCATAAGTCCTGGAAAGCAGCTGTTTTACCAGCTCCGGCCCGCCTTCGCCCATGGCCATGGTGCCCAGCGCGCCATAGCGGGTATGGCTGTCGGAACCTAAGATCATGCGCCCGCCGCCTGCCAGCATTTCCCTGGCAAACTGGTGGATGACTGCCTGGTGTGGCGGTACGTAAATCCCGCCGTATTTCTTTGCGGCAGTAAGGCCAAACATGTGGTCATCTTCGTTAATGGTGCCGCCTACCGCGCAGAGGCTGTTATGGCAGTTGGTCAGGACGTACGGGATCGGGAACTTTTCCAGCCCTGATGCACGTGCCGTCTGGATAATGCCCACATATGTAATATCGTGGGATGTCAGCATATCAAATTTGATCCGGAGGTTTTCCATATCCTCCGAAGTGTTATGTTTCTTCAGGATGCCGTACGTGATCGTATTTTTTTCCGCTTCTTCTTTCGAAACCTGCGCCGCGCCTGCCGCCTGTGCAGCCTTCTTCTCTGCCTCCGGGCCATCCGGCACCAGGGTTGTGCCATTTACCAGATAAGCACCGCCGTCGTAGAGTTTTACCATGCCATACCTCCGAAATTATCCGAACTGTTTTCCTGGATCTATCCGTCAAATGCCCGCATTCCTGCGGGCCGTAAAAAATCATTCCTGTCCTTTGGGCAGGCACAATTATGTAACCTTAATTATACTATCAATCTATATACCTGACAAGAAAAGCACCTGCTTCGTTGTCTCCGTTATTTCAGCGCGCCATTGGGGTCTTCTTCCAATACCTGGCCGCCGTCCTCATTTTCCAGGCTGCCTTCCTGGGCTGCCCTCTGGGCCGCGCCGTAATCTACGCTGCGGCGTTTCCTCCAGCCTTTACGCCCCTTGGCCTTTTTATCCTGGCCGTCCTGCTGCCCGTCCGCAGTTTCCGGCGCCTGCCCTTCTGCCTGGTCCTGCTGCCCGCTTTCGTTATCCTGGTACTGGGCATCCTGTTCCTGGCCTGCATTGTAATCCTGGTCCTGGACATCCTCTGCGCCCTGGACATCCTGCCCGTCCCGGACCTCCTGCCCGCTCTGGGCATCCTGGACGGCCGTCTGTCCCTGCTGCCCATCCGGGGCTGCCTTTTTGCCATTCCTGTGGAAATATTTGGCGTCCATATGGACTTTTACCTGGGCAGAGCTGTCCCTGCCGGTCTCCAGCTCCAGGGACTGTTCCTCAATGTCCCTAAGCGCCTGCTCATCCACTTTGATTTCCGGAGCCGGCACCGGCTTGGACAAATTCACGTCCCTCCAGGGAAGCGGGTTTTCTTCCGGCTGCGGCTCCTGCGGGGCTTCTTCTTCCTCATCGTCCTCCAGCCCGAACCCGGTACGGATCTTCTGTACCAGGATCTCATAAGTCTGGTCGTCGATGGTCTTCTGCATCTGGCGCTTCAATTCCTTATGGTTGTTTTCAATCCGGGCCATCCGGTCGTCAATACTCCTGGCAAAAGCACGTTCCGCCGCGTTGGTTTCCTCTTTAAACTGGTCCATCTGGCGGTAGAGCGTTTTCATGACATCTTCCATATATAAAAGGGAAGATGCGTAAATGTCATCGGAAGTCTTCCTGGTCTCCTTGAGCATCCGGTCGCAGCGCTTCTGCGTGCGGATCCGGGCGCTTTCCTGGGCCTGGTCGGTAACTTCGTAGATATCTTCCATCTCCAGGATGCACTTGTTGATTTCCTCGATCCAATGGAGCAGGCTGCTTTTGCTGACCTGGATGATGTCCTCGTTATCCTGTGCCACAGGCGCGTTCGCAATCATGCGCTGCACCCTTTTCATGGAATATTCGATGTGGTCCTGTACTTTCATGGATCATTTCTCCTCTGCCATCCCCGGAAAAGGATGGCTATATCCGTGTCCCGCGTGCTTTACGCACGGCGTTTCCATTCTATCTAATCACCCGGAGGGTGGTAATACGGGCCATGCCTGCACATACAGTGTGCGTCCTTACCGCACGGCCCCTTCTGGATTTTTCTTTTATCCAGCCAATCTTTACAGCTGGATCTCGATCTTCCGCCCGGTGCGCTGGTACCTGTAATAGCGCACGCCCGACGCGTCAAACATGCGGCGGGAAGCAATGCTGGACTCCTGGTCCCGGTATTTGTCGCTGTCATAAATCACCGTGCGGATACCGCTCTGGATAATAGCTTTGGCGCATTCGTTACAAGGGAACAGCGTGACATACAGCTTCGCGCCTTCCAGGCTCCCGCCCTTGTAATTGAGGATCGCGTTTAATTCGCTGTGGGTGACATAAAGGTATTTCTTTTCCAGCGGGGCGCCTTCCCTGGCCCATGGGAATACATCGTCGCTGCATCCCCTGGGGAAACCGTTGTATCCAATGGACAAAATTTTATTATCCTCGCTGACAATGCAGGTCCCAACCTGGGAATGGGGGTCTTTGGAACGCATCCCTGCAAGGTAAGCCACTCCCATAAAATATTCATCCCAGGAAATATAATCTGTCCGCTTATCTCCCATCTTCTGCCTCTTTCTGCTGCGGCCGGCCTTCCTGCGCCTGGCCCTCATCCGGCATGTTCCCGGCCTGGCTGCTGCCGGCTGGGATCTCCATCCCGCTGCCGGATGCTCCGGCTGTTTCAGATGTTTTGGCTGGTCCCGCCGGGCTTCCTGCGGCTGTTTCAGCCATTTCGTCCAACCCTGTCTGGCTTCCTGCGGCTGTTTCAGTCATTTCGTCCAACCCTGTCTGGCTTCCTGCGGCTGTTTCAGCCGTTTCGTCCGACCCGGCCTGGCTGCCCTGTCCTGACGTCTCACTGCCGCCCAAGGGTTCTTTTCCCTGCCGCAGGTGCAGCAGCTCCTGCTGCCCTTCCCAGGCCAAGATTTTCTGCTGCATAGCCCTGTCGTCCTCTGTCAGGCGCTTTTCCAGCTCTTCGATAAACAAAGCCAGTGTTTCAAAACAGTTCCCGTACTCTTTTAAAGACTGCCCGTAAGGGTCTGGCACTTCCTGGTCCACGCCCAGGAAAGAACTGAGCGAATAGACATTATCGTGGTCGCCGAACTTGTCTGCCACGTCAATATACTGTTTTTTCGTGATGGTAAGGACCAGCGTGTCCTCCGCGAAATCTTCCTCCTTAAGAGGAGTGGATTTGTGGTCCAGGGGATGGATCCCCTTGCTGATCATGACGGCTTCTGCCTTTTCACTGATGGGTTCCGGAAACAGCGCGACAATGCCGCGGCTGTCCGCTTCCAGCTCCTCTGACAAGGGTCCGCTCTTAAAAAGGGCGGCTGCCATGGGAGCCTGGCAGGTGTCCGTATCGCTTACGAAAAGAACTTTCCTGTACGGCTCCATTATTTCTCCTACTCTGCTGCAATGACCTGGTGGCCGGCCGCCTTCATCATCCGGTTCATCACGGCAATCCCGATGCCGGGAGCTTCAAACCATTCCGAATAAATCACGTCCGTATCCATATGGTCAAATGAACGCAGGGCATCAAAAAGGTTGCGGGCGATTTCCTCCTCGTGGTCCCGGCTGCCTAACGCAACTACAGTGCCATAGGGATAGCAGCCCTTTGTCTCATCACTGCAAAGGATCCCGACCTTCCTGCCTGCTTCTTTTTCCTTCTGGCAAAGGGCCTGGATCTTGCGCACTACCGCGTCCTTGTCCCCTTTTACCAGGTACATCTGGGCTTTCGGCGCGTAATGCCGGTATTTCATGCCCGGCGCTTTTGGCCTCTGCCCTTTTCCTGCCGTCATAAGCGCCGGGTCCATCCTTACCTTCCCGATTACCTTTTCCAGCATCTGGGGGGTAATATAACCTGGCCTTAAAATGGTAGGTATCTCTTCACTCATATCCAGGATCGTGGATTCCAGCCCGATCCCCACTTCTCCTCCGTCAATGATACAGTCGATCTTGCCGGACAAATCTTCTTCCACATGCTCCGCCTTTGTAGGGCTCGGCCTTCCGGAAGTATTGGCGGAAGGAGCCGCGATAAACCCTGTGGAACGGCGGATGAGTTCCAGTGCCAGCGGATGGTTCGGGCAGCGTACCGCCACGGTATCCAGCCCTCCCGTAGTCTCTTTTGGCACGATTTCTTTCTTATTTAATATCATGGTCAGCGGCCCTGGCCAGAACGCATCTGCCAGTTTCCGCACCCTCGGGTCGTCTGCCACTGCAACCTTGTCCAAATCCTCCGGGTCGCAGATATGCACGATCAGCGGGTTGTCAGAGGGCCTGCCCTTTGCCGCGTATATTTTGGCTGAAGCTTCCGCATCCAGTGCATTCCCACCCAGCCCGTAAACGGTTTCCGTAGGGAACGCCACCAGGCCGCCGTCTTTTATGACCTGTGCCGCCTGTTCCATTTCCTGTGCAAAATCCGGATCGCTTTCTTTAATGACAAGGGTTTTCATGAATTCCTCTTTTCCTGCTGCTGCCTGTAAAAGGATGCCTTGGCCTGCGGCCATATCCCTGCCGGCCAGATGCCGGTCGTGCCCACGCATTTCGCAAAACAGCCTGCTTATTTCTTCCATCATCCAAAAGACGATGAAGCGGTTACGTCCGTGCGCTTTCGCGTATTCTGGCGGCCTGGACGTCCTTTCTCTACTGCCTGCACAGGCAGGCTCCTGCCTCAGTCCTACGTATTATACCACATCAACTTGCAGTTGCAATTTATGGATATAGCGATTATAATTACAAGCTACAAGATAAAAAGGTCCCGGTCCGAAGAGCCCCTGTCCTTATCACAGGATTCGAAAGGGCATCGGAAAAAACCGGTTTTCCGTTTATTTTCAGTTTCACTTTTCTGTCTAGTTTCGCAGGAGGTACACAACATGGATACGGTTTCAGTTACAAAAGACACCATGATCGGCGAGCTTCTCCAGATCGATGCCAATATCGCCCCCATCCTGATGGACATCGGCATGCACTGCCTTGGCTGCGGCGCATCCCAGATGGAGACCATCGAAGAGGCAGCCATGGTACACGGCATTGACCCGACGGCCCTTGTAGATGCCATCAACCAGTTCCTGGCTGAGGACCTGGCAGCACAGGCTGAAAAAGCAGACCAGCAGGCAGCTGAATAAACAGCTGGCAGACGGCGGATTCAGGGACTGCTTTCGGTCCTGCCCTGGCAGCCAAAGGTCACGGCCCGAAGGCTTTGCCCCGGCCGGCACAGCCTGGCCAAAATCCGCGCAAATGCATCCATTACAGCGAATGCCAGAAAAGCCGCGGCACTTGCAATCCTGCAGGTGCCGCGGTTTTTTATGTCCTCTTCAGTTTACATAACTGCTGATCACGCCCCATATGTCCGACGTTTCAAATCCGACTTTCCAGCTGGCACAGCCTGCCAGGCCGTTGTCCCGCATGACTTCCAGCTTCTTCCCGATGGAATCCGCGTCCTCAATCCATACCTGGTAGGTATTACCGTCTTCTTCATACTGGGCAAAATTCTGCCCCGTCGTATCATCCCAGGTGGCAGTAACCCCCTGCTCGTTGAGGATGTCCTGGATATCCTGCATGCCATAGGCGCTGCTGCTGACCGTGCCATCGGACGCGATCTGCCAGAGCCTGGTATAAAGCGGAATGCCCAGCACCAGTTTTTCCGCCGGCACAATGGAAAGCATGTTCTGGACGCTTTCTTTTACCCACGGAAGGGACGAAACGGAACCCGCTTCCGATCCCGCGTAATGCTCGTCATACGCCATCAGGATGACATAATCCGCCACCACTCCCATTTCCTTTCGGTTATAGAACGAAGTAGAAGCCAGCTGGGGCGCCACGTCTACCGACAGCACCACGTTGTTCTTCCGGCACAGGATGGAAAGCTCACGGATAAATTCGATGTAAGCGTCTCCTACCTGGGGGCTCAAGTTTTCAAAATCCAGGTTGATGCCGTCCAGTTTGTATTCGATGGCGGCGGAAATCAGCTGGCTCTCCAGCTGCTCCCGGCTGGAAGTATTCGTAAATACCTGGGTCATGTCCACGCCGCTGCTGTCCACATTGCCTGCCAGCGCCCAGACTTCCACGCCCTTCTCATGGGCAGCGGTTACATAATCGGAGCTTGCCAGGGAAGAAATATTCCCGTTGTTATCGCTGGCCGAGAACCAGGTCGGGGAGATGACATTTACCCCGCTGGCTTCTGACAGCACGGAATCAATATTCGCGTTGGCATCCTGGGTGGTCACCTGGTGCCAGGCCAGGTTGATATCAAAATCTTTATGGATGGAAGTGTATTCCGGCTCCTGGAAATCCCGCTGGGGCGTTTCCGTGTAAGAAGCCCGTAGGGCAGAGGATTTGATATATCCGGTAAACCCGCCATCTGCCAGCACCTTCGTCCACTTGCCTTCTGTCCCCAGGACAGTCAGCACCGTCCCCTTTTTCACCTTTGTAAGGACCGGGCTCTTTACGCCGCCGGCTATCCGGACCGCGGCAGCTTTCTTCACCTTTGCGTAAGTATGCTCCGAAAAATCAGAGGAAATGACGACACGGCTGGGATTGTCATAGGTCTTATAATCCAGGTCCGTATAATTCTTTACAAAATCCAGGCTGACATAAGCTGTCCCGGACACGCTCTTTAAAATCGTATAATCCACCTGGTTCTGGGTATTCGAGACGTAATACTGCTGTTCCCCGATGTTGACCTTGATCTCGTCCGTTGGCGTCGTATAAATCAGGATCTGGGAGCTGCTGTCCCAATAGAACCGCCCGTTCAGGAATTCCTGGACAAGGGGGAGGGCGACATAGACCTGGCCACCGGATGTAAACGCGCCCGCGCCCAGCCGGTACTGGTCTACCACCACCGCCATATTGTCATCGGAAAAGATGGACGCATTGCCGGAAGCAGCGGCCTCCTCCGTACCGGATGAAGATGCGGCTGCCTGCGCGGACGTCTGGGACGCATCCCCGCTGGTTACCTGGCTGAAATAAGCATCCAGGTCCGCCTGTTCCTTGGTAGGCATATAACGATGCTGGACGACAATTCCCGCGATAACAAGGATAAACAGGATCGGGAGTAAAAAGGCCAGCCCTCTTCCCAGGCCTCCAGTACGCCTCTTCTGGGGCCTTCTGCCTCTTTTCCGGCTTCTAGGATCTCTTTTGTTGTTACGATTTTTGGCCATGTCCACCCTCCTAGCTGGTCTTAAGTGTACCATAACACTGGGAAAAGTTCTATTTTTATTCGTCGCCCAGAGGATGGGAAAATAGGCTGAACGGGCAGAATTTACGTGGATTTGCGTAATATTTGACCTGTGTTTTTTTATTGGCAGCTGAAATATGCAGGCCGGTTTGGCGGAGCAGGTTACAGCCTGCCCTGTCCCTGCCTGCCCTGTCCCCGCCTGCCCTGTCCCTGCCTGCTGGCGGCATTCCTCCAAAGGTTTGTCCGCCCCAGTCCCCTGGCATAGGATCCTGAAGGCTCCCGCCCAAACACTTGGCCTGGAGCCAAAAACAGGAGGGCCTGCCGAAGCAGGGTCCCTCCATGTTCTTTGCCTGAAAGGGCAAAGGATTTTGCATTTACCACATCCCCGGCAGGAATGGGCGCCGGCCGCCGCATGCCGTCCTTTGGCACAGCCCTTCTTCAGCCTGCCGGCATATCCATTCCGGCTTTGGCCGGATAAGCTGCTGCCTTACGGCAGCCTGCCTGTCCCGGGCATTTGCCGGATGGGACACGCCTTACGCCAGCCTGCAGGCAGCCGGTCCTTCCCACCTTATTTTCTGCAGCCTTGCGCCGGATCCTTGACCGGATCGAAGCGCACTTCCTTTATCCTCCCCCTCTCGTCCCAAATATAGTCACGCATATAGCAGATCCCTTCTGCCGAAACAGACGCCCTGGCGATTTCCTCCGGCGTGCATTCATCTTCCTGCATGATGAGCCGGACGCCCTGTGCCTGGTAAGCCCGAAGTTCCTTCACCATCCGCGTGAACTCCGCGTCCTTTTTCCCAGCACGTTCTTTCATATTCTACTCCCCCTTGCAGTTTCCAAAGGCCGTGATACACAAAGAAAGATATGAGAGAAGATGTGCTATTTTGCGGCAGGGAGTTCCTTTTCCGGTATTTGCGGTCCTGCTGTCTTTCCTGATTGCATATGCGGGATGGTTTCCTGCATTTCCTGCTTACTGGCAGGCCCCTGCTTTGATGAAACTTCCAGATCCGGAAAGCTGCCGCTTGTCCCAGCCCTCCTTTCGATAGAAATTCGTCTTCCAGAGATTTGCCAGATGAAAATTGTCCGAATGACAGGACCAGCAAGAAACACAGTAAAGAACAGCCTGTGCCTGCCCTTCCCGCGGACGAGAATTGGTTACGGAAACACAGGCCACAGAACTGCAGCCTGCCTCTCCGCGTAGTCTTAACTTATGAAATATTTTTCCTGCTTTATCTGGAAAACTTGCCCCTATTATAGCGTATTTTGTCTATAACATAAAGCAGATTATGCGAATAACGTAATGCTTTTTCTGCAAGAAAAACGGTTTACTTTGGCAGGCGGTCAAAAGTATCCGCCAAAAGGCGCATCTTTTCCGCCAGGGAATCCGACGCCATGCCCGGACACATCCGCCAGCACCAGTTGCCGCCTCCGACTGTGGAAGGCGTGTTGATCCTGGCCTGTCCTCCCAGGCACAAGTAATCCTGCAGCGGGACCACCACGGTATCCGCCACGCTGCGGAACAGGCAGGCAATCATCCGCCAGTTCTTCTGCTCCTGGTCCATCCCGTCGGAAAGCCCCATATAGCGGTCCGCGAATTCCCGGTCCTGGGGCGGCAGCTTTTCGTACCAGTCCCGGAGCGTCGTGTTGTCATGGGTGCCCGTGTAAGCGATGCAGTTACGGATATAATACTGGGGCAGGTAAATGCTCCTTTTGCTCCAGTCAAACGCGAACTGCAGCACCTCCATCCCCGGAAATCCGCACTGGTCCAGAAGCTCCTGCACCTGGGGCGTCAGAAAACCCAGGTTTTCGGCAATGACTTCCCGGCGCCCCAGCTTTTTCTCCATGGCGGCAAAAAAATCGTATCCCGGGCCCTTTTCCCAGACGCCATTGCGGGCTGTGGTTTCCCCGTAAGGCACTGCAAAATAAGCCTCAAACCCGCGGAAATGGTCGATGCGGACAATGTCAAACATGGAAAAGGCGCTTTCCAGCCGGCGGGTCCACCATTCATAACCGGTTTCCCGCATGCGTTCCCAGCGGTAAAGCGGGTTGCCCCAAAGCTGGCCATCCGGCGAAAACCCGTCGGGCGGGACTCCCGCCACTTTCAAAGGCCGCCCTTCCCCATCCAGCTGGAAAAGGTCCGGGTGGCTCCATACGTCTGCCCCATCCCCGGAAACATAAATGGGCAGGTCCCCGATAATCCGGATGCCATGGGAATTGGCGTATTCCTTCAGGCGGTGGTACTGGGTGAAAAACAGATACTGCAGGAATTCCCGGAAGCGCATTTCCGCCGCCAGCCGCTCTTTCTCCCTTGCAATGGTATCCCCGTCCCGCAGGCGGATCTTCTCCTCCCACTGCGTGTAAGGCGCCCCTGCATGGCTCTCTTTTTCGGCACAGAAAAGGGCATAATCCTCCAGCCACTCCCGGTTTTTGTCCAGGAAAAGCCGGAACTGGCGCAGGTCTTTCGCGGTTTCCTCCGCCTGCGCGCCATCGGAAAGCTCCCCTCTTCCTGCATCACTGCCCTCTCCTGTCCCGGCCGAAAACGGGCTGTTCCGGTAAGCGGTGCGCAGCAGCCGCAGCCGGACGGCTTTCTGTTTCTCGTAATCCACCATGTCCGGGTTATCGCCCAGATCCGCCCGGCCCGCTTCTTCCTCAGAAAGCCATCCCTTCTCGATAAGCGGCTCCAAATCGATGAGCAGCGGGTTTCCCGCAAAAGTGGAAATCGACATATAAGGCGAATCCCCAAAGGAGGTTTCCCCCAAAGGCAGCACCTGCCAGTAGGACTGTCCCGCTTTCTGCAGGAAATCCACAAATTGATATGCTTCTTTCGAAAAGCAGCCGATGCCATATTTCGATGGCAGGCTGGTTACCGGAAGCAGCACGCCGCATGCACGCTTCATATTGTTCCCCTTTTCTTCTCCAATCCAAATCTTTCGGGCGGGCAAAGCCTGGCAACTGGCGCTCCCCTTCTCCGGGCGGCATACCTGTTGTCCTGCCGGCGTCCGTCTCTGTAATCCTTGAACCGTATCACCACGATTTACCGCCGGCAGGCCCGACGGCCCGTAAAGCGCCGGCCGTTCCGATTTCCACGTTTGTTATGCCTTCAGCATCAAAAAGGCGCCCAGGTTTCCCCGCTTCCCCTGCGTCGCGCGGTGGGAAAACAGAATGTCCTTGTTGCAGCAGGTGCAGATATCCGTGACGGAAAGATGCTCCGGCAGGATCCCAGCGTCCAGAAGCACCCGTTTGTTGGCGCCCCAAAGGTCCAGCTGGAATTTGCCTTCCTGCTTCTCGTCCTTGATAAATTCCGGGTAAGTCTCCGGAAACGCCTTACGGAATTCGCCCGCCACATCGTCACCCACTTCGTAGCAGTCCCCGCAGATGGAAGGCCCCACTGCCGCCAGCACGTCTTCCGGCTTTGTACCGAAGGCATCCTTCATCTTTTCCAAGGTTGCCTGCCCCATGCGTCCCACGGTGCCCCGCCAGCCAGAATGGGAAAGCCCGATGGCCCCATGCACCGGGTCCACGAAATACAAAGGCGTGCAGTCCGCATGGAACGTAAAAAGCGCCAGCCCCGGCACATCCGTCACCAGCCCGTCCACGTCGGTATAATCCCGATCCCGCAGGATGCCTTTCCCCGCGTCTTCTTCCGTCACCACCCTCACATTGGTGGTGTGGGTCTGCTCGGCAAAGACAAACCGCTCCTCGGGCACGCCGATGGCTTTGGAAATCCGGTGGAAATTTTCCCGCACATTCTCTTCTTTATCCCCTCTTGTAAAACTCAGGTTGAGGGTTGCGAAAATCCCCGTACTCACTCCGCCCATGCGGGTCGTAAAACCATGGAGGACCTTTCCCGTTTCCGAAAGCATCTGGAAGGTTAAAACCGGCAGGGACGTATTCCCTTCGCCAGGATAAACCACTTCCATTTTCTGCGCCCCGGGCTTTCTCACCCAGATATCTTTCCCTGTCTCCTGCATGGACCTGCACTGCCTTTCCTCTTCTGAAAAAACCATTTCAACATCTATCGTAAGGAGGGACCCGCGCCAGCGGGAGGATCCCTTGCGATGCACTAGCCGCATCGTCTTATGTCATCACCCGAAGGGCGATGACATAAGACGATTGGGAATGCGGCGTTTGTCCTTTATTATCCTCAAAGCCGGAAATAATTGCAACTGCCATGCCTCCTTCAAAATGTAGAGAGACGCCTTTTCCACTTGTCCCTGGTCCTAGGCGCTTTGTTTTCCACTTGTTCCACAGGGCGCGCCGCTGTTTTCCACCGGCTGCGCCAGCAATCGGTTTGTCTGGAAATACACGTCCTCCCTTTTGTACTATGCCCGATATTGCATAAGGATATAAGGAAAGCTATGATCTACCTGTAATGACAGCTTGTAGGAAATAAAATGGATCGATCACTTTTTCATCCTATGGCTGCATCGGAAATTTCATTTACCACTTTGTTTTGGAAAGGAGCCTGGGCAGATGGAAAAAACACATCGCCTGCTTTCTCATCCGGACCGGATCTCTACCTATTTTAAAACGCAGGTCCCGGTCCTGTCTGTGGTGACCGTGTCCGGCCTCATATACAACATCGGCATGGCGGCCGGCCCGTTTTTTGAAGGAAAACTGGCACAGTGCCTTTATGACATTTTAAAAGGAAAGGCCACGTTTCATGACATGCTCCTTTTGGCCATCAGCTACGTCTTCGTCATTTTCGTGGTGCAGCTGATGCGCGCCGTCAAACGTTTCGGCGTCCGCCGCTTTGCCAACAATATCAGCCGCAGTATGCGCCGGGCGCTTTACAACAGCCTGGTCCATGCCGGGCAGGGAGAGCTGGAAAAGGAAAACCTGGGCTCCCTTTTAACCAAGGCGATCTCCGACGTGGATGCCTGTGCCGAGGGCATGCGCAAATTTACCACCGAAATTTTCGATACCGGCGTGGTGATGGTGGTTTACCTGGCCATGCTGCTGCACTATGACTGGCGGCTGACCATCCTGGCCTGCCTCTTTGTCCCCTTCGCCTACCTTGCCGCCGGCAAGCTCAAAGCAAACGTGACCACCGCCAATGCCGCTTACAAGCAGAGCGCATCTTCCTTGAACGGGCTTACCATGGACCGGGTGGGCAACGCCGTGACCTACCGCATTTTCGGGCGGGAAAAAGAGCGGGGCGAGGCTTATGAAAAAGCCCTGACGGATTACGAGCATAAAAGCGCCATCGCCAACCTTTATGAAAGCGCCCTGGGGCCTTTGTACGATGCCGTCGCCATGGCAGGCGCCGTCCTCATCCTGTACTTTGGCGCCAGGAACGTGGCCGGCACCGGCTGGACCAGCTGGAATATCGCGGCTTTTACCACCTTTTTAGCCTGCTTTACCAAGCTTGCCGTCAAAGCCAGCCACGCCGCAAAACTTTTTAACGCCGTGCAGAAAGCCAGCGTCTCCTGGAAACGGATCCAGCCTTTGATGAAAGAACCCAAGGAAGACCAGCTGCAGGTCTGCAGCATCCCGGTAAAGGAAGCATCCCTTTCTTTCCAGGATGTCAGCTGTGGGTGGAACACGCCGGATATGCTGCGGCACATCTCTTTTTCCGCTTCCCCCGGGGAAATCATCGGCATTACCGGCGAAGTCGCCAGCGGGAAAACCATGCTGGGCCGCGTCCTGACCGGAGAAGTCCCCTATGAGGGAAAAATCATCCTTGGTGGGAAAGAGTTCCGGCAGATAACAGAGGAAGAAAAACTCTGCTCCATCACTTATATGGGGCATGACCCCCAGCTTTTAAGCACCACCATCGCCGGCAACGTGGCGCTGGGGGAACCGGTGGATGTAGAAGAAGCCATAAAAGCTGCCAGCTTGGAAAAAGACCTGGCGGACATGCACCGCACAAAGGACGACCTGGCAGGGACAGGCGGCTCCATGCTCTCTGGCGGCCAGCAGGCAAGGCTGGCCCTGGCACGGGCTTTTGCCCACGCCCGCTCCATCCTGGTGCTGGACGATCCTTTTGCTTCCGTAGATAAAAAGACGGAATCCGAAATCCTGAAAACCATGCGCCGGAAATTCCCGGACCGGGTGGTCCTCCTGATTTCCCACCGCCTGTCCCATTTTCCGGAATTTGACCATGTCCTCTACCTGCACGATGGCACCAGCACCTTTGCCACCCATACGCAGATGACGGAACGGGAACCGGGATACCGGAAACTGTTTGAGGGGCAGGCAGCAAGCGGCCGGCAAACGGTTGACGGGCAAAAACCGAGGGACCCGGGCATGGTTGATGCGCAAAAACCGAGGGACCCGGAACCGGCTGAAGGACTGGGAAACGGAAAACCGGGAACACCTGGAGATCCGGTGAAAGCGAAAACGAAAACACCCGGAGATCCGGTGAAAGCGAAAACGAAAACACCCGGAGGACAGGTAAAAGGAGGCGGCTGTGATGAAAAATAATACTTTGCTGAAGCAGTCGCTGAAACGGACTTTATCAAAAAACAAGCTGCTGGTGGCCGGCATGGCATTGGCAATCCTGGCCAGCGCCATCGCCGCCCTGCTGCCGCCCCTGGTCCTGGAGCGGGCAGTAAACCTCCTGACACTGGAAAAAGCCATCCCGCTGCTTTTGGCGCTGGGCTATTTCCTTGCCATCCTGCTTTCCGATGTGATGGAATCCCTGCAGAATACCGCGATTACCATATTCGGGCAGAAAATCACCCACGGCATCCGCTCCACTTTGTGCGAAAAGCTCAGCCTACTGCCGGCAGATTATTTCCATACCCATAAAAGCGGCGCCATCGCCTCTATTTTTACCAATGACGGGGACGCTATTGATGTGCTTTACAGCGACGGCGTGGTGAGCATGCTGGCGGACTGCCTGAAACTGGTGGCGATCCTGGCTGTCATTTTCTCCCGTTCCATCGGGCTGGGGCTCCTCATCGCGGTCATCCTGCCCC
Organism: uncultured Lachnospiraceae bacterium; assembly: GCA_902797185.1. Lineage (GTDB taxonomy): Bacteria > Bacillota > Clostridia > Lachnospirales > Lachnospiraceae > RUG14243. The sequence goes on along the minus strand of CADBRV010000045.1, from coordinate 2,178 downwards.
TCCTGTTTTTCTTTACCAGGTGGTGCAGGCGGCGCATGAACAGCGCCCAGCTGGACAACCGCCGGGCCATCGCCAAAGTAAACAACCATGTGCCGGAGACCCTGCGGTGCCTTCGGATGATCCGGACTTTCCATGCGGAAAAATTTATGGAAGATTCCTACGATGAATCCATCAAGGAAAGCTATGACGCGGTGGACCGCTCCAATTTCATCGACAGCATTTACTCTCCGGTGATCCTCCTGACCCAGGCCGCTGTGACCGCTGTCATGATGGTGCTGGCCGCGAAAGGCGCCGCCTTCCGGGCTTTCTTCGGGCTTTCCGTAGGCTCTGCCGTCGCAATGATCGCCTACATCAGCCAGATCTTTTCGCCTTTGGAAAATATTGGCATGGAAATCCAGAACATCCAGGCCGCTGCCGCCGCTTTGCAGCATATCAATGAGTTTTTAGGGGAAGAAGAATGGAAACCGGCGGTAGAGATGGCAGGGGGCGAAGGAAATGTTGAAGGCGCAGAAAGCATCGGAATTGTAGAAAAAAATATCGCAAAAGAAAGTATTCTGGAAAAAGCAAAGGATAATGCCACGGCCAACACGCTTCATGACAAAGATTTAAAGAGCAAACTCAATGCCGGAGATGTCGCTACCTCTGATGATGTAAATGCTTCTATGGATCCTCTTACTGCCTCTGTGGAGACCGTCTACAGCACTGTTATGAAAAACAGAACCGACGCTGCCTCATTCTATCATGTCACCTTCGGTTATGAGCACGGCAGCCCGGTGCTGCAGGACCTTTCCTTCTCCGTGAAAGAAGGGGAAAATGTGACCTTCGCAGGACGGACCGGTGCCGGCAAAACGACCATTTTCCGCCTGCTCATCGGCCTTTACCAGCCCGACCAGGGGCTGGTCCTGCTGGACGGGAAAGACCCTTGCATGCTGGAGCCGAAGCAGCGGCGCAGCCTGTATGGCTGTGTGGAACAGGATTTCCATATCGTAGCCGGTACTGTGGGAGACCAGGTCACTTTGTATGACCCTTATCCGGAAGAGGAAATCCGCAAAGCGCTGGCCATAACCGGCATGGAAGAAACGATCGCCCATCTGCCACAGGGGCTGGATACGACCATGGATGAGAAGCTGTTTTCGAAAGGGCAGCTGCAGCTTTTGTCCATCTCCCGCGCCATTATCTCCAACCCGAAGATCCTCCTTCTGGACGAAATCACCGCGAACCTGGATTCCGAAACGGAAGCCAAAGTCATCCGCGCCCTGCAGGAATCCGCGAAAGGAAGGACCGTTATTTCGATTTCCCACAGGCTCAGCGAGAGCATTGGGAGGACGAGGGTGATCGAGATCGGATAAAGAGAACAGGAACGATCAAAGGCATCCTATACTCTTCTTAATACCAATTTTTATGTTAGCTAACTTCACGCCTCTGGTCAGGCGCCGGGGCTACAATTTGTTTCGCAGAGATCTTATAAGTAAACATTCTGCTACGAGGAAAATCCCAGCGCCAAAATCTACCAAATTTGGCGCTGGGAATCTAATTCCTACTGCCTCGTCTTCACACTTTATATGCCCCATGCTTTTCTGCCACCTTGTCAAGCGGCATTTCTGCATCATCCGGGTAATGAATTTCATCTGCCTTGAAGGCTGCTCCCCCGATTCCGGTTAATTGACCAAAGGGCTTTCAGAGAACCGTCTGCATTCCATCCCGTTTCACATCCGTGAGAAGAAAACATGCAGTCTGCGGACTTTCCATCCCCTGCGACCTCTATCAGGGGAGAAACCATGTCATGCAGGTAAAGCCTGCCGGAAAGGTCTTCCTCCGCATTCCTCATTCGATAAATAAAATGCCGTTTCACTCCCTCCCATTCATCGTAAATATCCCCATTAAATACCAGCCTCGTTCCAGGAGTGTGGCGGCAATACAAGTCCGCCGTTTTTTCTTGTTCACTTGCCACATGATAAGCAGCATAGCGGGACAAGATGTTTTGGATTGCATTTACCGCTTCCATACGTTCTATCCGCTTTTGCTGTTCCTCAAGCAGCCTTTTTTGCTCTTCCAGCAGTGCTTTTAAGTTTTCTACCTCACTCATAAAACCCTCCCTATAAAGTCAAGTCATTTTTCCTTGAAAATCAAGGATTCTCAACGTTATACATCAATTGAATGAGCCAAAGGTATGGGCAT
>CADBRV010000044.1 GCA_902797185.1 uncultured Lachnospiraceae bacterium | reverse complement strand
GTTTTTATTTAAAAATCTGGCAATTCCAGATGCCTGAAAAGGGAATATACGTTATAATAAAAACGCATATTTATAAATTAAAGGAGGCCATGAGGTGGAATTGTATTTTCAAAAAGAAGCAGAGTGCATGCCACGGGACCAGATCCGTGCACTGCAGAGTGAGAAGCTGGTAAAACAGGTTCGCCATGTATGGGACAATGTCCCTTATTACAGGAAATTGATGGAAGAAAAGGGCATTACCCCGGACGATATCAAGTCAGTAGACGACCTGCACAAGCTGCCGTTTATCAGCAAGAAGGACCTTCGCGAAACTTATCCTTATGGCCTTTTGGGAACGCCTCTTTCCGAAGTAGTGCGGATCCATTCCACATCAGGCACAACAGGAAAGAGGGTTATCGCATATTATACCCAGCATGACCTTGACCTTTGGAGTGACTGTGTAGCCAGGGCGATCGTGGCAGCAGGCGGTACCAAGGATGACGTGGTACAGGTCTGCTATGGATACGGGCTTTTCACAGGCGGCGCAGGGATCCATGATGGCAGCCATAAAGTGGGCTGCATGACCCTTCCCATGAGCAGCGGCAATACAGACCGGCAGATCGGGTTCATGATGGACCTGCATTCCACCATCTTGTGCTGCACGCCCAGCTATGCCGCTTACTTAGGCGAGACCATGAAGGAAAGAGGGCTTACCCCGGAAGACATCCCGCTGAAAGCTGGCATTTTCGGGGCAGAAGCCTGGTCTGAGGAAATGCGCCAGGACATTGAAAAGACCATGGGCATCAAGGCGTATGATATCTATGGGCTTACCGAGATTTCCGGCCCGGGCGTGGCATATGAATGCTCCCAGCAGGGCGGCATGCATATCAACGAGGACCATTTCATCGCGGAGATCATTGACCCGGATACCGGGGAAGTGCTTCCGGAGGGGGCAGAAGGGGAGCTGGTATTTACAACATTGGATAAGGAAGCATTCCCGCTGCTGCGTTACCGTACCCGTGATATCTGCCGGCTGCATTATGAGCGGTGCGAGTGTGGGCGTACTTTCGTACGGATGGAGAAGCCGAAAGGACGTTCCGATGACATGATGATCATCCGAGGCGTCAATGTATTCCCGTCCCAGATAGAAACAGTGCTGCTTAACAATGGCTATCCGGCGAACTACCAGATCATCGTAGACCGCGTCAACAACAGCGACACGCTGGACATCCTGGTAGAGATGACGCCGGAAATGTTTACCGATAACCTGGGTGAAATTGAAGAAAGGCAGAAGAAGCTGGTGGCTGACCTCAAAGACATGCTGGGAATCAAGGCAGTCGTCAAGCTGGTAGCGCCGAAGACCATCCAGCGCAGTGAAGGAAAAGCCGTCCGTGTCATTGACAAACGGAAGATCTGATGGGAGGCATAAATATGGGAGTAAACCAGATTTCAGTATTTTTGGAAAACAAACCTGGAACTTTGGAAAATATGACAGGGATTTTAGCCTCGCATGATATTGAAATGCGTGCCCTTTCCCTGGCTGAGACGAAGGATTTCGGCATTGCCCGCATGATCGTGGATGATGTCTATGAGACCATGACGGTGCTGAAGGACAGCGGGCTGGTATGCAGCCTGACCCCGGTTGTAGCCGCAAAAATTCCCGATGAGGCAGGCGGCCTCCACAAAATCCTGATGGCTTTCAAAGAGGCGGGCATCAACGTGGAATACATGTATGCGTTCCTTGGCGGGACTACCAAAGAGGCTTATATGATATTCCGGGTACAGGACGTAAAGGCTGCAGACAAGGTGATGACGGAAAATGAGATCGCTACGGTCAGCCAGGAGGAATTGTCAGAACTGTAATCTGCAGGGCGGAAATACAGAGCGCGCTTTCATGTACTGAAAAACGGGAGCGCGAAGACATCTCCTCTGGAGCCATAGGGCAGTTTCTACAGGGTTAGATCTTTACTAAGATTTGAATTGGAAATGAAGCAGCGAGTTCTGTCGAAAGGGCAGCCGGCTGCTTCCTTTTTGCCTTGCGATGTACCAGCCGTGTTGTCCGCCGTCTCGCCTGGCAAGGCGGTGACGCAGGCCGCGCCCTCATGCGAAGCGTGGCCTTTCATGGCGCGGCCCTCCTTAAGGACGATTTGGAATGCGGCGTTGTCTTTTAGGAGAAGGAGGCTTGGAGTTGTAAATACAGGGAAAATGGAGATGAAAGTATTCCTTGAAAACAAGCCTGCAGGAAAGTAAAATAGTAGGAAAAGTGTAAATCAGGAAAAAAGGAGGAAGAATCTTAAGCAGATGGATAAAACAGTATATGTCGCAAATGCAGGGCAGACCTATATACCTTTCCAGGATAATATTAAAGTAAAGACACTTCCGTATAAAAAGCTGGACCCGCCGCAGCCGGCCATCCCTGCGCCCGAATTAAACCCCATGGCGCAGGAGAAAAAATGGAAGCTGGGGAACTGGTCGGAGCATTTCCTTCCGGGAGTAAATTCAGACATGATGGACTGGTTCTGGGCAAATATGGAAAAGGGGTATTTCCTTTGGGCGCCCGGCTCCCATAAACGCTTTAACTGGGTCCGCGAGCCATGGAAATACGGCTTCCTCCACTCTGCCCATATGATTTCCGAATCCGTTGGGGAGAACAACCCGGTGTTTGGCGGAAATGGCATCCAGATTAACCGCCTTCCTTTGTCCTATTTCCCATTTAAAAAAGCCCTCAGCCATGTCATCGTGGAAGGCGTGTTCAACGACCTGGGCGAATTTGTGGATATGACTGTGCATATGTGGGATGACTGCGAAGGCGGATGCCGCCACCTGACCGCGGCAGTTGCCAGCACGACGACCCATGAGCCGCCCCATTTTGTAAAAGAAATGCTGGCAGAGGACCCGGACCATATGCCGGTGGCTCCCAGCGAGACGGACCATGAAGAGTATGAAGCAGCCCGCTGGCCGGCATTCCTGCCAAAACTCTATGACCTTTGGAAGGACCATCCGGATCCCACCCAGAACGTGGAGTGCCATCTGGAGGTAAAGGAAACAGGGGATTATACCTGGGAATATACCCATGAGAACGGCCCGGTCACGCTGGCCTGAAAGTTTGCATGAACTTCATCGAGCGTTTTGCTTTGAAGCAGATAGGAAATGGGCTGTGCGCTGCGTCCAGGAACATTGGGAAAAGAGATCCTTTCAGGCAGGATGCGGTTGGAAAAAAGCTGTTCGGGAAAAGATCGGATCGGGATGCCATCCCATGAAAAGCTGCATAAAAAACAGCGAATGAATAGGAAGGAATTGAAATGAACCAGTATTCTTATGAACCCAAGGGGGTGTGTTCCCTCAAGCTCACATTTGGCATTGACGAGGACGGGAACCTCCATGATGTCCGCTTTGCGGGCGGATGTCCCGGCAACCTGCAGGCCATCGGGAAACTCCTGGAAGGGACCAGCGCGGAGAGGGCAAAGGACCTTTTAAAGGGCAATGACTGCGGCGGCAGGGGCACTTCCTGCGCGGACCAGCTTGCCACCGCCATCGGGCTGGCGCTGGAAAGGGAAAATAGAGTTTCCGAATAAAGAAATTGCAATGAATACGTGATGAATAGATACGTGCAGCAAGCCGGTATAGGAGGCGGCTGCACGTATTTTCGGTAACGGCAGGTGGCTGCCGCTTTTCTTATCGCAGTGATACTGTATAGGAGGCTTCTGCCCGTATTTTGGGCAACAGGGTATAAACACGGATAGCGTTAAGGACACGGTGGAACGCCCTGATATGGCGTATGCTGCATGGAAGGCGATATTATTGATTGTGTGATAATATGGCCTATTACGAGAAACATATCACGAAATTCGGAAAATGAAACAAAAAATAAGCCTTATCCGGAATCTGTTTAGTGGATTTCCACAAAACACTGTGCGATAATTTTATTTATTAATTGTTTCGTGCAGAAAGGGGGATAAGGCATGAAAAACAGGGCAAAAGTTTTGTCAGTACTGCTTTCAGGTGCCATGGCATTTACGATGGCTTCCTGTGGCGGTGCAAACCAAGGCACCGAGAGCAAAGACGCGTCTTCCTACGGCAGTGCCGGCCAGGAATCGGCCGCGCCTGCGGAAGAAGCATCTTCCGACGCTTCCGGTGCCGCTTCTATGTCTGGACCTGGAGGCGGCGGGCCTCCTGCCAGCAATGCTCCGGATGAGGCTGTCATTTATATTGAAAATGGCAAAGAACAAACCGCTAATGAGTATACGGACAAGCAGGCAGAGATTGCAGACGGGTATACCGGCGTGGCTTCCGGCGATGCCTGGGTCATCAAGGACATGGACATGACGGCCTCCCAGTGGACCACTAACGGCATCATAGGCAGCGGCGGCGGCAAGCTCCGTATTGAAGATTCCAATTTTACCTTTCATACAGATGAATCTGCTGACGCTTCCAAGACCGGAGGAGATATTATTGCGGTAGACAAGGGCACGGCCCTTTATTTGAGCAATGATACGCTGACCGTAAATGGCGCCCAGCGCCATGCTGTAGCAAACTGGGGCAACCCGTCTGATGACGAAGCCAGCGGGGATGCGGAGCTTATGGTAGTTAATGATTCCACGATCACTGCCACCGGCGCGGTAGGCGCAAATGACGCGGACGTATCAGAACCGCCTTCCAATGGAGCCCTTTTGATTTACGGGAAAGCCCGTGCCAACTTCTCGGTCGGACAGAGCGCGACCTATTATTTTAACAGCAAGTGCACATCCGAAGGCTGGGGAGCCCTTTCCACGGATTCCGCCATGGGCAACGGGCTGGATCTTTACGCTTATAATACCGATGGCATCGCCCAGGGCGGCGGCTATGGCGCTTATGCGGATACCAATTGCCGCGTCCACCTGTACGGTTCACGGCTCAGTTCCGGCGAGATCGGCATGATCATTTCCAATAACGGCCTTCTGGAAGCGGATGATGCCCAGAATACGCCGGATACCGTCCTGCAGTATGACGAAGGGACTTCCGATTATACCGGCCAGTCCGTTGTGGCAGGGCGCAGGAACGCAGTTATGATGCACTCTCCTGACATGATGGGGCAGGGTGCCAAGTCTACCTATACGGCACAGATCGAAGCAAAGGATACTTTGTTTACGACTGACACGAGCCAGGACAGCTCGTATTTTGACGGCACTTCCGAAAAGGAAGATTACGCGTCCAAATATGGTGACGCTACAGCCGCTTATGTGGATTATGTAAAAGGCGCTGTTTTCCTGGTTAAGAGCACCAGCGCCGATATCGAGCTGGATAATGTCACGCTGCACTCCGGCGCGGAAGACAATGCCCTGGTTAAGACAGTTGTCAATTCCGACAGCATGGGCAATTTCCTGGCGGATGGCGACGGTGAAAAAGTAGACCCGGTAACGGTTTCCATGACGAATATGGAAGCGGACGGCAATATCTTCCATATGGATTACCAGAGGAGGATGGAGCTGCAGCTGGGTGAAGGCGCTACCTTGACAGGAGCTGTCGTAGGAGGCACCTTTGATGACTGGGAGAACCTCTGGAAAGATTACGCGGATGATGACAGCGTAAACTGGCTTCCGGATGATTCCTGGACCACTAATTACGGCGTAACCATGACGGTTGCCAATGGCGCTGTCTGGAACGTGGACGGGGATTCCAACCTGGCATCCCTTACCATTGAGAAAGGCGGCAAAGTCCAGGCAGCCAACGGCGGCGAGCTGGTTGTTACCGATGAAAACGGGAACGAGGTAACCCTGGAAGAGGGCAATACCTATACGAACATCAAGCTGGTTACGAAGTAAATTGTTTTATGGACAGATGCCGCATCGCAAGGGATCCTCCCGCTGGCGCGGGTCCCTCCTTACGATATAATGTCAAGGCTGCCTGCAGATGCAGGCAGCCTTTTGCGTTACCGGCTTTTTCCTGCCAATAGATAGCAAAATAGGGTATAATAGATTCCAAGATTTATGGAGAGACACCGCATTCCAAATCGTCCTTAAGGAGAGCCGCGCCATGAAAGGCCACGCTTCGCGTGAGGGTGCAGCCTGTGTTACCGCCTTGCCAGGCGATGACATAGAAAAGAGGAGAACCACGCCATTATAAACCGTACTTTGTGCGGAGGAGCGGCTTGTGTCACCACCCTTCGGGTGATGACATGGGATGATGCGGTTGTTACACGTAAGGGGGCCCCGCTGACGCGGGTTCCTCCCTACGATATATAAAAGAAAGGATCCGAAGAAAGATTGGTAAACGCAAGCGGGTATGATTTAAAGACGCCATTTGAGAAGGAAGACGGCATCCTCCAGTGGGAGGAATATCCAAGGCCCCAGATGAGGCGGGAGCAGTACCAGATGCTGAACGGGGACTGGGACCTGGTGAAAGTCCATGCAGATGGTGCCAGGACGCCGCAGGGAAAAATCCGCGTACCCTATCCGCCGGAATCCAGGATTTCCGGGATCCGGGGGACCCTGCGCAAAGGGCAGAGGTGGTCTTACACCCGTTCCTTCTATCACGAACTGGAAAAGGAAGGCGGCCATGTCCTGCTCCATGTGGGCGCGGCAGACCAGGTTGCGGTCGTTTATGTCAATGAAAAGAGGATCGGGAAGCACGAAGGAGGCTACCTGCCTTTTACTTTTGATATTACGGAGGCGATGCGGGAAGGGGAAAATTTCCTGCGTATCGATGTAAAAGATGACGGAGACGTTTCCTACCCCTGGGGCAAGCAGAGGCAGGTTCGGGGAGGCATGTGGTATACGCCTTTCAGCGGCATCTGGCAGAGCGTCTGGCTGGAGGAAGTGCCCTGGGAATATATCCGCAGGATCAAAATAACGCCGGACCTTCGGAAAGTGCGGATCCAGACCAAAGGCGGGGTAAAGGAAAAATCCATCACCCTCCATCTGGAGGAAGGGGACAGGACCTATTTCTATTCTGGGGACGAAGTGTCCATCCGTCCGCCCCATCCCCATCTTTGGAGCCCGGAGGATCCCTATCTTTACCATTTTACCCTTGCCTGCGGCGAGGACCGGATCGAGTCGTATTTTGCCCTGCGTACGGTTTCCATTGAAGAGACCGGCAGGGGCAGCAGGATCTTTTTAAATGGCAGGCCCCGCTTCCTCCATGGGATCCTGGACCAGGGTTATTACAGCGATGGCATCTGCCTGCCTTCCTCTCCGGAAGGGTACCGCAGCGATGTCGCGAAAATGAAAGCCCTGGGTTTCAACCTGCTGCGCAAGCATATTAAGATTGAACCGGAGGTTTATTATTATGAATGCGACCGGCAGGGGATGCTGGTGCTGCAGGACCTGGTGAACAGCGGCAGGTACTACAAGATTGTAAATACCGTGCTGCCTACCATCGGCATGAAGCTGCCGGGCGGTGGATATGCCACCGAGCATCGGAAAAAGCAGTTTGCCAGGGACGCGAAAAGGACGCTGGATCTGCTTTACAACCATCCCTGTGTCATCGGGTATACGATTTTTAACGAAGGATGGGGCGAGTTTGAGCCGGCAAAATTTTATAAAGCCATGAAGGCTTATGACACGACCCGTTTTTATGATACAGCATCCGGATGGTTTGAAAAGAAATCCTCCGATGTGGCAAGCATCCATGAATACTTCCATAAATTCGTGATGCCGCGCATTCCTAAGAAGCCTACTATTTTATCGGAGTTCGGAGGGTATTCTTACAAGGTGCCGGGGCACACGTTCCGCAAATTCGGCATGTATGGCTATAAAAAATTCCATTCGCTGGAACAGTTCCGGGAGGCCATCCGCCAGCTTTACCTTACCCAAGTGCTGCCGGCAGCGGCAAAAGGGCTCTCCGGGGCGGTCCTGACACAGCTCAGCGACGTAGAGGATGAGACGAACGGCATGGTGACTTATGACCGCCAGGTCTGCAAAGTGGATGAAACAGCCATGCGCAGCATCGCAAGGCAGCTCTATGAAGCGGCTGACGGGGAAGAGGTTTTTAAGGAAGAGGATCATGAAAAGGACATTGTCGAAGGAAGAGGAAGAGAGGATTATTGATTTCAGGCATGACATGCATGTCCATCCGGAACTTTCCCATGAAGAATTGGAAACCAGCGCAAAGATAAAAGCGTTTCTGGAGTCTCTGCCGGGCGTGGAAATACTCCCGTTTCGGGAAGGCAAAAGCGGCGTAGTAGCAAGGGTAAAAGGGAAGGCCGCCGGAAAGGATACAGTAAATGGCAGGCCGCCGGAAGTAGCGCTTCGGGTGGATATTGACGCACTGCCAAAGACGGAACAGTCCCAGGTGCCATTTAAAAGCCAGGTAGAAGGGAAAATGCATGCCTGCGGGCATGATTTCCATACGGCGTCGCTGCTGGGGACCGCCATCCTGCTTTCGGAAACCAGGCAGGATTGGCATGGGACGGCAGACCTGGTCTTCCAGGACGCGGAAGAAGCTTCCGATGGCGCCAGCGGCATGCTGGAGGACGGGCTTCTGGACCTGGTCCATCCGGACGTTTTCTTCGGCCTGCACAACCGGCCGGAGGTGGAATATGGCAACGTAGTCTGCCATAAAGGCGCGATCATGACCGCGAAAAGCAATTTTGCCATTACCATAGAAGGAAAGACTGCCCATGGAGCATCTCCCCAGTATGGAGCCGATGCCATTGTCTGTGCCAGCGCCATCGTCATGGGGCTGCAGACAGCGGTCAGCCGCGCCAGCGATCCCAGGGACTGTGTCGTCCTTACGGTGGGAAGCATGCATGGAGGCAGCCAGGAAAATATCATCTGTGACAAAGTGGTCCTGAAGGGCAGTGCCAGGTCCTTGGATGACGCGGCGAAAGAGCGGGCTGTGAAAAAAATGGAGGACCTGGTACAGGGCATTTCCGCTGCTTATGGCTGCAGGCCTAAAATCGAATATACCCAGGTCAACCCCATGGTCTATAACGGTCCCAAAATGTACCAGCTGGCTAAGAAAGCCGCCCAGGCAGCAGTGGGGGAGGGGCACGTGGTAGATGCCCGCCCGTCCATGGCCAGCGAGGATTTTTCCAATTTCATGGCGAAGGTGCCTTCCTTCTTTTATTGGATCGGCAGCGGCACGCCGGGAGAAACCTCTTACCCATGGCACAGTGAGAAGTTCCATGCTGATGACAGGGGCATCCGTGCAGGAGCCGAGACGATGTTTGAGGCAGCACTATATTCTTTCCAGGACCCGGATGTGCTCGCAGGCACTTTAAAGCCGGGCAGCTGAAAAACGCGGAAGGGATGGCTGATAGGGAACGGCGGACGGACAGGGTACCGGGCGCGGTCCTGGACAGGTTTATGGAATAAGCCTTTACCGGTTGCCGGCGGGTTTTGAAAATGTTATAAAAAAGATGGCGGCTTATCGCCGGGAAGATGCATCCGCACAAAAAGAGAAATCGATAAAAGAGCCATGCGGGCAAACAGATACAGCGTATGCGGGCATGGACTGCTTTACCAGCCTTTGGCTGATGAAAAGTGACAGGAAAGTAAGACGGAGGACGGTATTATGAAGAAAGTGTTGTATTTCCATTTAGATGAGTGCCCATACTGCCAGCAGGCAGACAGCGTGATTGAAGAACTCCAGAAAGAGTATCCGGAATATCGCGATGTAGAGTTTGAGCGGGTAGATGAATTCAAACATCCTGAAATTGCGGACAATTATGACTACAATGCAAATCCCTGCATGTACATCGGCCAGGAAAAGCTTTATGAAGGGCATTTAGGCGAATCCCGCGAAGAATGCAGGATGCATGTGGAAGCGGTTATGAAAAAAGCGCTGGAGCAGGCATAGGATGGACAATATTCTTATTGGTTTTCTCAGTAACCCGGTGGTCCAGTGCGGGTTCATGGGATGGCTGACCGCCCAGATATTAAAGGTGGTCATTAATGCCGGCATCCATAAGACGTGGGATTTCAAGCGCCTGGTCGGGGATGGCGGCATGCCCAGTGCCCATTCCGCTACTGTGACAGCGGTAGCTTTGGCTGTGGGCATGGAAGACGGCTTTAATACGCCGCTGTTTGGCGCGGTATTTTTCTTTGCGGTTATCGTCATGCACGATGCCATGGGGGTCCGCAGGGAGACAGAGAAGCAGACAAAAGTGCTCAAGAAGCTGATGCAGGATTCGAATTCCCAGGTGCCTTTTGAGGTAAAACTGAAGGAGTTTGTGGGACATACCCCACTCCAGGTGTTCGGAGGCTTCTGCGTAGGCATTGCCGTAGTGCTTCTGCGTTTACTGTAAGCTTTCGGTTTCCTGCAGAGCATTGAAGAAAGACGTCCCTTGCTTATTTGAAAGGGACAGACGCCGCATTGGAAGGGATCCTCCCGCTGAAGCGGGTCCCTCCTTACGATATATATAGGGCCAGCTTCTGGTTCGTAGAAAAAGAAATCCCTGGCTGCGTGCCTTTCCCCTCCGTTTTTCGGAGGAAAAGAGAGCATGGAGCCAGGGATTTTCCTTTTTATGGCCATGATAAACGGGATGGCTGCCTGATTATTTTTGGAAGCTATTCCGGAATCACTGCTTGGCCATTTGTACCGGAATGGAGTCCACAAGGTTGTCCCGCTGCCCGTCCATTCCGACGCCAAAGCATTTCCGGTCAGCTGTTGGCAATAATCGTGCCGGTCTTCCCGCTAAGCGCCTCTTCGCAGGAAGAGAGGTTGGTGATGATGGCTTCTTTTTCGGTGCTGTCCTTTACGAAATTGACGGCTGCTTCCACCTTCGGCAGCTTGGTGCCGATGCCGAACTGCTTTTCTTCGATATATTTCTGGGCCTGCGCGACAGAAATCCGGTTAATTTCATGGCGTACGTCATCGTCTGTATGCAGCAGTGCCAGCTTTTCTTCATAAGTCAGGATCAGCAGGATGTCCGCGTCCAGCATTTCAGCCAGTTTCCCGGCGGCCAGGTCCTTTTCGATGACGGCGCTGGCGCCCTTTAAGTTGTTGTCCTGCTGCAGTACGGGAATCCCGCCGCCTCCGGCTGCAATGACCACCTGGTCCGCGTCTGCCAGGGTGCGGATGGCATCGATTTCCACGATGTCAAGAGGCATCGGCGCGGCAACGATCCTGCGGTAGCCGTCTGCCGTTTCCACGACGAAATTACCCTTTTTCTCTTCCCGCTCCGCATCTTCTTCGTCCATGGTCCGCCCGATGATCTTGGAGGGATGGTAAAATGCTTCGTCATACGGGTCTACGATGACCTGGGTCAGGATAGTGCTTACGGTCTTGTAAATGCCGCGGTTCAGCAGTTCTGCCCGGATGCCGTTCTGCAGGTCATAGCCGATGTAGCCCTGGCTCATGGCGGAGCAGACAGACATGGGGGCGCTGGTATATTCCGGATGCAGGCGGGAAAGCTCGGACATCGCGACATGGATCATGCCGACCTGCGGCCCGTTGCTGTGGGTGATGACGACCTGGTAGCCTTTCTGTACCAGGTCTGCCATGATTTTTGAAGTCCGGCCGACGGCTTTCTTCTGTTCCGGAAGGGTCGTGCCCAATGCGTCATGCCCTAATGCTACAACAATGCGTTTCTTTTCTCTTTCCATGGGGTCCCCCTTATTGTGTGCTGCTTTCCTGGGAAGAAGTACTGCTGGTGCCTGCGTCCTCAGAAGAAGAATCTTCGGAGGATGAAGAACGGTCAGAACTGTCCTCGTCCTGATAGGAATAGGCGTTGGATGTTTTTGCGTTTGTGCTGGTCAATACCACCGGGTCCCTGTAATAAGCCACTACCGGCGTGCCCACTTCTACCATCTGGTAAAGCTGCTTGGCCACGTCGGAAGGCAGGTTGATGCATCCGTGGGAACCGGAAGTTTTGTAAATCTCCCCGCCAAAGGTGCTCCTCCAGGAAGCGTCGTGGAATCCGACGTTATAGGCAAAGGGCATGAAGTAATCGACGGGGGATTCATAATCTTCCCCGGTCAGTGTCTGGTCCGTTGCCTTATAAACAATTTTATAAATCCCATCCGGCGAGCCATTCCCGATAGAAGTGTTCCCGGATACGATGTCGCTGTCTAATTTCAGCTGCCCATCTACATAATAATAGAAGTGCTGGTTCGTATAGTCAATTTCCAGATAAGTATTTCCGATATCATCCGGGCCCGGCGCCTTCGCGGTCTGTTCCCAGCAGGGTTCCCGCTCAATGTTGGTTTCGTCCGATTCCAGGTCGGAAACGATCTGGGCGGCTTCCTTGTCTTTGTCGATGACCCATCCGTAGTCCCCGCCGCCGATGGAAATGGTATCTCCCAGGGAAGTGGCAAATTCCCGGTTGTCGCCATAGGTATTGTATTTGGAAGCCAGCGTCTGCACGTAAGAAGCGATGGCGTCCTCGTTTAAAGATACCTGCCCGTCATCCGACACCTGGACCCAGGAAGCGATGCGGCTCTTTTCTATGGAAAAGTTGTCATCCGAATCCTTTTCCCCATAAGTATCATAGGTAATGGTTTTGCTTACATAGTTATTTGCTGCTTTTACTGCAGAGGCAAGGGTAGCGTCTGCGGAAGTGACGGAAGCCTGGCTGTAATCCTCATCTGTCAGGGAGATGGAAAGCTGCAGGGCGGAAATGGCTTTTTCCGCCTTTTCCAGCACTTTGTCAAGCTCCGGTGTATTGCCTGCCTGTTCCGGCACGATTTCAAACTGCTGCGAATCATCGGAATAAGTGATATAGGCATCCTGAGGAGATACCGCGTCAGCCTTTGAGAAGCAGTCCAGGGAAGATAACGCGCTTTCCAGCTTGCTGCTGTCGTAGGATACAGATAAGGAGGCGCTGTTTTCTTCCGGGTGGACAAAAAAGCTGCTGACCCAGAGGTAAGGCTTCTGGGCAGACAAGGCGTCCTCGATGGAAGAGCCTGTCTGGACCGACAGGGATAAGCCGATGTCCGTGCCTTTGATCCGGTAATTGTTCCCGCTTTCATCCGTAATGACCAGCTGGTAGCTGCCGATGGAACTTTCCAGGGCTTTTTCCGCCTGGGCAGCAGTTTTGCCGCCGACGGAAACCCCGCCGTATTCTGTTCCCGGCAGGAAGTGCGTCTGGTAATAAACAGTAACAGCGATATATACTGCAGCAACAGCCGCGATAAGCGCAATGCCGGTAATCAAGGCGTTGCGCCTGTTCTTTTTCTTTCTTCTAGAAGGGGAAGGTTTTGCCATAGATTCCTCGTTCTTTCCAATAGATGTAATATGTATGCAATGTCTATGTATGTAATGGGCGCAGAGCCCTGCCATGTGCAACACACTGCGTGCATGGGCGTGGATTGCTTCACATCCCGGATGGCAGGAATATTTTGGGGAAGCCTCTCTAAAATGGGCGCTGCGGGCACAGGTAAAGCCAGCCCATCCCGCTATCCTATGTATCCTATGGATCGTGAAAGCAGCGTTTTATTTTGGGCTTATTTTACCATACTTGCCGCATCCTGTCCCAGAAAGATAAAGAGGAAGGGAGGCTTGGCAAAAAATATTCAGAAAATACAGAAATAAATGAATTAAATAACAAAAATAAATATTTAGAAATTAATAAAATCAGAAAATAGCGTTGACAAAAGAGGGAGGGCGGGCTACAATACAATCAAACAAAGGAGATACAAAATCTCAGCACCCGATAAAATTTTAGGAGAAGAAGATCGGGAATCTAAGTAAAGGAGGTACGGACCGAAAGGAACAGCAGCTTAATTCTTTCAGGAACTTCGAGATAGTTCCAGGAGCCCTTTTTAAAGGAAGCGTCAGGGAAGGCATTGAGAGGTGCTGCGGGACAGATTCCTGCAGAAGGAAAGATGCCTCTTCGGAAACGAGTTTAAAAAGAGAGACCTTGGGACAGAAAGACTAAGTGCACAGCAGGAACGATGCAGGTGGTTCTGCAGACGGAGTTCTAGCAGCATTTGTTTTAGTATCGGACACACGGTTAGATAGTTGATAGCAAGGTAAAGAAAGCGGATTGGAAGCCGCAGGATACCGGTAGAAGACGAAGAGAACAGGCAGATGGACCAGCACAAAGGCTGATTTATATCTGGAAGATCGAGAGAATTGTAAATTTACAATTGAATATGGAAAACACGAGATCAGTTTTTTCAATCACGTGTAAGGCAATAGGTTTATTGCAAAAAAAGGAGTAGGGCCATTGGATATTGATTCAACGAGTCATTAAAAGGCGTCACTTAGAACAAAAGTTTTGGGTGGCGTCTTTTTTGTTGCCCAAAAATGAGCTATGATGGTGACATGTTATACATTAGGCCAAGTTATTACAATGAATTTGAATGTATTGCCGGGGAGTGTCCGGACACCTGTTGCGCGGGATGGCAGGTGGATATTGATGATGCACAGATGGAAAAATACCGGAAGATGTCCGGAACATTGGGAGAACTTTTAAAGAAAAACATTAATGAGGAGAAAAAATGTTTTTACAACGATCCCAAAACGGACCGCTGCAGTTTCCTGGATGATGACAACCTCTGCATCCTTTATAAGCATGCCCAAAGCGAGTCCGTCTGGTGCGAGACCTGCCGCATGTACCCCAGGCATATCGAAGAATTTGAAAATGTAAGGGAGATTTCCCTGGGACTTTCCTGCCCGGAATCCTCCCGGATCCTGCTTTCCAAAAAAGAGACGATCCGCTTTTCCTATGAAGAAGATGATACGGAAGAGGCATATGATGAATTTGACTACCTGCTTTATGACAAGCTGGTAGAGGCAAGGAAAGTGCTTTTTTCGATCCTCCAGGACCGCCGCTTCCCCACCAGGAAGAGGGCGTCCTTATCCCTTCTTCTGACAGGCATCCTGCAGCAGGAGCTGGATGAGGACCGGATCTTTGACATGGATGATACCATCGCGCATTTCCGAGAAAAGAAAGGGCAGCTGATGGATGGGGTGCCTGTCCAGACAGTATCGGACCGTTTCAAAACGGGCTTTGCCATCTTTGACCGGCTGGAGCAGCTGGAGCCCCTCCGCCAGGCGTGGAAGGAACGCCGGGAAAGGGCGAGGGGAACCCTTTATGCCAAAGGAGAAAAGGCATATGGGGAACTTCTCCAGGCTTTCCACCAGGAGTGGGAAGAGGGAGAAGGACGCAGGGAAGAACTGGAGATTATCCGGGAGCACCTCCTGGTTTATTTTGTCTTTATCTACTTCTGCGGCAGCGTCTATGATGACCAGATCTTAAATAAGATGCGGCTTGCCACCTTTAGCGCGGACCTTCTGGAAGAGCTTTTTATCGCGTCCTGGGAAGAAAACGGGCATCAGCTTTCCCTGGAAGATGAAATCTGGATCACCCACGCATGGTGCAGGGAGCTGGAGCATGCGGATGAGAATCTGAACCTCCTGGAAGACATGCTTTCTTAGGACAGACGCCGCATTCCAAATCGTCCTATGTCATCGCCTTTCAGGTGAGACGGCGGACGATGCGGCTGGTACATCGCAAGGGATCTTCCCGCTAAAGCGGGTCCCTCCTTACGATATATGCGGAAGGAGAAGGGCAGAAAGATGAATAGGGAGTTCATGGACAAGATTGAGCGCAGCCCGGTCATCGCGGCAGTGAAGGATGAGGAAGGGCTGAAGAAGGCCCTCAGTTCCGAAATCGAAGTGGTGTTCATCCTTTATGGGGATGTATGCACGCTGCCGGATATTGTGGCACGTGTAAAGCAGTCCGGCCGGGTCTGCATGGTGCATCTGGATTTGATCGGAGGCCTTAGCCTGCGGGAGCCGGCTGTGGATTATGTACGGCAGAAAACCCAGGCGGACGGAATACTGACCACCAGGACCAGCCTGGTTTCCTACGCGAAAAGTTTAGGGCTGCATGCCATCCTGCGGTGCTTTATCCTGGATTCCATGTCGCTTGGCACTTTGGAGAAAGTCTCCGCCAAGGGCGTGTCCCAGCCGGATTATATAGAAATCCTGCCTGGGGTGCTGGAGAAAAAAGTGATACGGAAATTAAATGAAATCAGCCGGGTCCCCATTATCTGCGGCGGGCTGATTTCCGATAAAGACGATGTGATCCGTGCGCTGGAGGCCGGGGCCACCGCCATTTCCACCACGAGGCAGGAAATCTGGTTTATGTAAATCTGCATGGACAAGGCTGCCAGTGCGGGAAAAACAGGAAAAACACCGGGACCAACTGGAGAAAGGCACCGGGAGTGCATCGTAAGGAATCCTGCTGCGGAAGCGGTCCCCTTACGATAATAGAGAAAGGAAAGGGAAAAATGGGCAAATATATCATGGCGCTGGATGCGGGTACCACCAGCAGCCGCTGCATCCTGTTCGACAAGGACGGGAATGTCTGCAGCATGTCACAGAAGGAGTTTACGCAGTATTTTCCGAAGCCGGGATGGGTGGAGCATGACGCCAACGAGATCTGGAGCACCCAGTACCTTGTAGCCTGCGAGGCAATGCAGAAAGTGGATGCTTCTGCAGATGACATCGCGGCCATCGGCATTACCAACCAGAGGGAAACGACGGTGGTCTGGGACAGGTGGACCGGGGAGCCGGTTTACCACGCTATCGTCTGGCAGTGCCGGAGGACTGCGGATTATGCCCAGAAGCTGGTGGAAGAAGGATGGAAAGAGCCGGTAAGGGAAAAGACCGGGCTGGTGCTGGACCCGTATTTTTCCGCTACCAAGCTGGAATGGATCCTGGACAACGTGGAAGGCGCCAGGGACAGGGCAGAAAAAGGGGACCTGCTTTTTGGTACTATCGATACCTGGCTTATGTGGAAGCTCAGCGGCGGGAAAATCCATAAGACGGATTATTCCAATGCCTCCCGTACCATGCTGTTCAATATCCACACGCTCCATTGGGACCGGGAGATCCTGAAAAAGCTGGCGATTCCGGAATCCGTGCTCCCGAAGGTAGTGCCCTCCAGCACGATTTTCGGGTATACGGACCCGGATATTTTTGGGGACAAGATCCCGATTGCCGGTGTGGCAGGAGACCAGCAGGCGGCGCTTTTCGGGCAGGCGTGTTTTAAAGCCGGAGAGGCAAAGAACACTTATGGCACAGGGTGCTTTCTTTTGATGAATACCGGGGAGGAGCCGGTGGATTCGAAAAACGGGCTGGTTACCACCATCGCCTGGGGTGTAGGCGGGAAAGTAAATTATGCCCTGGAAGGTTCTGTTTATGTAGCGGGGGCTGCCATCCAGTGGCTCCGGGATGAAATGAAGCTGGTGGATTCGGCGCCGGACAGCGAATATTTCGCCACCCGGGTGAAGGATACCAACGGATGCTATGTGGTTCCGGCGTTTACCGGCCTGGGGGCTCCTTATTGGGACCCATATGCCAGGGGCGCGATTACAGGCCTTACCCGCGGCGTAAACAAATACCATGTCATCCGCGCGACGCTGGAATCCCTGGCTTACCAGTCTTATGACGTTTTGGACGCCATGGAAAGGGATAGCGGCATTTACCTGTCTTCCTTAAAGGTGGATGGAGGCGCATGCCGGAATAATTTCCTGATGCAGTTCCAGGCGGGGCTTATCGGTGCGCCGGTAAGACGCCCCCAGTGCATTGAAACCACGGCTTTGGGTGCGGCTTACCTGGCAGGCCTTGCCGTAGGCTGTTGGGACAGCATGGAAGAAATCCGGGGCAGGTGGCAGATGGAAAGGGAATTCCCCTGCGGGATGGAACCGGAAGAGCGGGAAAGCCTGCTGAAGGGCTGGCACCAGGCGGTAAGGTCCACGTTCCATTGGGCAAAAGGAGAATAAGCCTGCGCGGTATAAAGGAAAAAACGGGAAGCCGTTGGATGCAGGCACGTTTCAGCATAGTCCAGGCAGGAGGCCCAGATAGCATGGAAGATGCCGGAAGGTGGAAAAACGTGTCCTGCTGATACGGGAAATAGGAAATGGATGATTGAATTTTTTCCCGGGATCATGTATACTGTGTTTAGGAAAATGTAATAAAACAGGTGGAGATAAGAGCCGAAGACAAACAGCTTGCGGGAAGCAGGCTTTGTTTTCGGCTCTTTTTTGCGTGATGGAAAACGGCATGTGGGAAGCTGTGTTTCAAGCTGCCGTGTATCGCGCGGACTGGGCCGGGGAATTTCATACGCCCCGCCTGATTGGAACGCCAATTTCATATCCCGGCATCCGGGACTATTTGCGAAAGAGGGAAAAGACATATGTATGATATCGTGGTGATCGGTGCAGGCGTAACGGGAAGCGCGTCAGCAAGGGCGCTTTCCCGCTATAACCTGAAAGTCCTGGTTTTGGAGAAAGAGGAGGATGTCTGCTCCGGCACATCCAAAGCCAACAGCGGCATCGTCCATGCGGGGTATGACGCGGTGCCGGGGACGCTGAAGGCAAAGCTGAACATGGAAGGCAGCAGGATGATGGAACAGCTGTCCAAGGACCTGGATATCCCATACCGGCGGAACGGTTCCATGGTAGTCTGCACGGACAGCGCCCGTATGGATGCGTTGAAGCGTCTTTATGACCGAGGCGTGGAAAATGGCGTGGAAGGGCTCAAAATTATTTCCGGCGATGAGGCAAGGAAAATGGAAAAGCACCTTACCAAGGACGCCGTCGCTGTGCTGTACGCGCCTACAGCTGCCGTGGTCTGCCCCTTTGAGCTCAATATCGCCATGGCGGAAAACGCCTGTGAAAACGGAGTGGAGTTCCGCTTTGACACGGAAGTGGAAAAGATAGAGAAAACCCCTTCAGGCTTCTGTATCGAGACAAAAGATGGAGATTCTATTGATACTGCCTGGGTCGTAAACGCGGCAGGGGTTTACGCGGACAGGTTCCATAACATGGTAAGTGCTAAGAAGCTCCATATCGTCCCCCGGCGTGGAGAGTACTGCCTGTTGGACAGCGAATGCGGCGGGCATGTGTCCCATACGATCTTCCCCCAGCCTACGGAGATGGGCAAGGGGATCCTGGTGACCCGGACCGTGCATGGGAACCTGATGCTGGGACCCACCGCGGACGAGATCGAAGACAAGGAAGGTACCTGCACGACCGCGGAAGGGCTGGACAAGGTCCTGCAGGGAGCTGGAAAAACCGTGGAAGACATCCCTTACCGCAAAATCATCACTTCCTTCGCCGGCCTTCGTGCCCATGAGGAAGGCGGGGATTTTGTGATCGGGGAGGCCCGGGATGTACCAGGCTTTATTGACGTGGCAGGCATCGAATCCCCGGGACTTACCGCTTCTCCCGCCATTGGAGAGATGGTGGCACGGATTTATGGAAACCGGATGCATCCGGAAAAGAAAACGCAGTGGAAAGGTACCAGGAAAGGCATCCCCAGGGTCCGTGAAATGGACATGGAAGAGAGAAATGCCCTGGTACGCCAGAACCCGGCATATGGCAGGATCGTCTGCCGCTGCGAGCAGGTGACGGAAGGGGAGATCCTGGATGCGGTCCACCGCCCCATACCGGCCAGGTCACTGGACGGGATCAAGCGAAGGACCCGCGCCGGCATGGGAAGGTGCCAGTCCGGTTTCTGCAGCCCCATGGTCATGGACCTGCTGAACAAGGAAGCGGGCATCCCCTTTGAGGAGCTGACAAAGAGCGGGAAGGGCGCGGAACTGGTTGTAGGAGAGACAAAGGAGGAAAGAGCATGATAAGCCGCGATATCGTAGTGATTGGTGGAGGCCCCGCGGGCCTTGCAGCAGCCCATGCGGCTTATGAAGCCGGAGCAAGGGACATCCTGGTGCTGGAGCGGGACGAGCAGCTGGGAGGCATCCTGAACCAGTGCATCCATAACGGGTTCGGGCTCCATACGTTCCATGAAGAACTTACCGGCCCGGAATATGCGGGCAAGTTTATCGACCTGGTAAAAAAAGACGGGATTGATGTTTCCTTAAAGACCATGGTGCTGGACCTTTCCGAAGGCCGGGTAGTCACTGCCATGAATGAAGAAAATGGCATGTTCCAGATCAAAGCCGGGGCGGTCATCCTGGCGATGGGATGCAGGGAACGTCCCAGGGGCGCTTTGAATATCCCGGGATTTCGTCCTGCCGGCATTTATACAGCCGGTACCGCCCAGAAACTGGTCAACATCGACGGCTACCTGCCGGGAAAAGAAGTCGTCATCTTAGGCTCCGGCGACATCGGGCTGATCATGGCAAGACGTATGACCTTGGAAGGGGCAAAGGTAAAGCTGGTGGCAGAGCTGATGCCTTATTCCGGAGGATTAAAGAGGAACATTGTCCAGTGCCTGGATGATTTTGGCATCCCGCTGCTCCTTTCCCATACCGTATCTTCCATTGAAGGCAAAAAGAGGCTCGAAGCGGTGGAAATTGCAGAAGTAGATGAACATGGCAAGGTAAAGCCGGAAACGAAGCAGAGGGTTACATGCGACACGCTGCTTTTGTCCTGCGGCCTTATCCCGGAGAATGAATTGTCCCGGAAAGCCCAGGTGGAAATCAACCCGGTAACCAATGGCCCGGTGGTGGATGAAAGCCTGGAAACTTCCCGGGAAGGCATTTTTGCATGTGGCAACGTGCTCCATGTCCATGACCTGGTGGATTATGTAACCCAGGAAGCGGAACAGGCCGGCAGGGAAGCCGCCGCATACCTGCAGCGGAAGGGCAGGGAAAACAAAGCCGGGGAGAAACTTTTTACTTTGAAGCCGGAAAATGGCATCCGTTATACTGTGCCTTCCTATATCCATCCGCAGGAGATGGAAGGCCTTCTGACGGTGCGCTTCCGTGTCGGCAATGTATATAAGGGGAAGTTTCTCAGTGTTTACCTGGACGGGGAACGGATCCTCCACCAGAAGAAACGGATCATGGCTCCCGGAGAGATGGAGCAGGTAGTGCTGCAGAAAAAGAAGCTCCAGGAAGCCGGATCGGGGGAAATCGTCATTCGGATTGAGGAGGAATAAAAGATGGAAGAACGGATTTTAACCTGCATCGGCTGCCCCCAGGGCTGCCAGCTAAAAATAAAACTGGACGGGAAAAAGGTCCTGGGCATGGAAGGGAATAACTGCAAGGTCGGGGAAAAATATGGCGCGAAAGAAGTCGTTTCCCCGGAGCGCACAGTGACCAGCACGGTGCGCCTGGACAGCAGGCGCCTGCGTCGCCTCCCGGTACGCACGAAGACGGATATCCCGAAGGATAAAATGGCAGAGTGCATGAAGGAATTAAACTGCCTGGAAGCCCATGTGCCGGTACACAGAGGAGACATTATTTTAAAAGATGTGGCAGGCACCGGGGTGGATGTCATCGCTACTCGGGATGCGGAAGAATAAGAAAAATGGCAGGAAGAAGCCTTGCCAAAAGGGAAGGCAGCAGGGCCAAAAGCGGCAGCAGATATCCGCTTTTGGCCCGGTGTCCGGGTAATGGGCTTCGTTTCTGGCATAGATTGCAAATTAGGGTAATTATTATATAAAAAGGCCATGCCGGATCATCGGCATGACCTTTTTGGGTAGATATGGGGTATTGATCAGGGAAGCTGCGCCCGGGCAGGCAGCCTGCGGACAGGCATCGCCACTGCGAGGGACAGCCCGTGGACAGGCATCGCCACTGCGAGGGACAGCCCGTGGACAGGCATCGCCGCTGCAAGGGACAGCCCGTTGGCTACAATCCCATTTCGAACTTCCCGGTGAGGGAAATAGAATAGGAGAAATTTATTTTTCTTCTTCATCCTCATCCGGGTAGTAATACTTTTCTTTTACCACGTGGGTCTTCTGGTAACTGGAGAAGCAGTATTCCACATGCTCCTTTTCCGGTGCTTTCGTCAAGAGGCTTACGATGGGCACGATCACAAACCCGCCCAGCATAGCGATGGAGCCGCAGTTGATGGGGGACTGGATGATCACCGGCAGGTGGGTGCGCAGAAGCATATTGATGACCATGATGCCACAGCCCCAGATGAAGTTGACGCAGCAGGCTGCTTTTGTAACCCCTTTCCAGTACAGGCTATAAAGGAAAGGAGCCAGGAACGCGCCTGCCAGGGCGCCCCAGGAAATGCCCATCAGCTGGGCGATGAAGGTGATATTGCTCTTGTACTGGATGATTGCCAGCACCACGGAAATGGCGATGAAGACTACGATCAGGGCACGCATCCAGATGACCTGGCGCTTTTCGTCCATTTTCTTGATGACATGGTCTTTGATGACGTCGATGGTCAAAGTGGAGCTGGATGCCAGTACCAAAGAGGACAAGGTGGACATGGAGGCGGAAAGCACCAGGATGACCACTAGTCCGATCAAGAGCGGGGACAGGTTGGAAAGCATAGTCGGGATGATGGCATCAAACCCGTCTGCCGCCACATCGATCTGGGAGCTGTAAAGCCGCCCGAAACCGCCCAGGAAATAGCTGCCTCCGGCTACAACCAGCGCGAAGAACGTGGAGATGATCATCCCCTTCTTGATAGAGCCTTCGCTCTCGATGGCATAAAATTTCTGCACCATCTGAGGCAGGCCCCAGGTGCCCAGGGAAGTCAGGATGATGACAAAGGCAAGGTTCAAGGGGTCCGGCCCGAAAAAGGAAGCAAAAATGCCCGGCGTGCTGGAAACAGTGGAATCGCTGACCTTTGCCAGGGAATCTAGCGACTGCATGAACCCGCCATTGGATTTCAGGACGGCGGCAATGACAGCGATGATGCCCACCAGCATGACGCATCCCTGGATAAAGTCGTTCATGGCGGTCGCCATATAGCCACCGGCAACGACATAGATGCCGGTCAGGATGGCCATGAGCAGGATACAGACCGTATAGTCGATATGGAAAGCCATGCCGAAAAGGCGGGAGAGGCCGTTGTATAAGGATGCTGTATAGGGAATCAGGAAAACGAAAATAATGAGGGACGAGAAAACCCGGAGCCCTGTGCTTTTAAAACGCGCGCCGAAAAATTCCGGCATGGTTGCCGTATCCAGGTGCTGGGTCATGATCCTGGTGCGGCGCCCTAAAATAGCCCATGCCATAAAGGAACCGATGACCGCATTCCCGAGCCCGATCCAGGTGGAGGCGATACCGTATTTCCAGCCGAATTGCCCGGCATATCCTACAAAGATGACGGCGGAAAAATAAGAAGTGCCGTAAGCAAAAGCGGAAAGCCACGGGCCTACGGAACGGCCGCCCAATACAAAGCCGTTTACATCCCCGGAGCCTTTCCTGCAGTAGAAGCCGACCCCGATAATGACGGCAAAAAAGATACATAAAATCAGAACTTTTAGAAACATATTTCTCCTTCCTCCAGTTAAATATCGCAGGGAGGGAACCGCGCCAGCGGGAGGATTCCTTGCGATGTACCAGCCGCATCGTCCAATGTCATCCCCCTTCGGGTGATGACATTGGCCACGCCTTCGCACGAAGTGCGTTTTATAATGGCGTGGCTCTCCATTTTTCGATGTCATTGCCTGGCAAGGCGGTGACGCAGGATGCGTATCACGCGAAGCGTAACCTTTCATGCGCGGCTTTCCCATTGTTTTCCCAAGGTTTTCAAGCGATGGACAGCCTTTCGGCAGGCTCTCAGTGAAAATGAGCCAATACGCCAACACTTTAACGCGCCCATCCTTTAGCACTTAAAAGTTTAACGCTTTTATCTATTAAAGTATAAGAAAAGCAGGCTGTCAAGTAAAATGTTCGGGCGCCTGCATTGTATTTTCGTCCCTGTATGTTAAAATAAATGTTCGGAATTGCCTCTTATATCGCAAGAAGGGGCCTGCGTCATCGCCCTGTGGGTGATGACATTTATTAGAAGAGAGCCACGCCAAAAAATTCACACTCCGTGCGGGGGCGTGGCCTGCGTCATCGCCTTACAGGCGATGACATTTCAAATAGCACCTATCACACATTCGGAAAGGAAAAATTCATGGCACTCAAACCACTGTCTAATGATGACGTCATTGTCATTGGACATAAAAATCCGGACACGGATTCCATCTGTTCGGCTATTTCTTATGCTTATCTGAAAAACCAGCTGCAGGATGGCCGGCATTATATTGCATGCAGGGCAGGGGACATAGGAGAAGAGACTGCTTATGTACTTTCCCGGTTTGGCGTAAAGCCCCCTGTGTTCATGAATGATGTGACGAAACGGGTTTTTGATGTGGACTTTGACCGGACAGAGTGGATTGACCGGACGGCTTCTTTAAGGGAAGCCTGGATGAGCATGCGCAGGCAGAAAGTTTCCACGCTGCCGGTAGTGCGTCATGGCAGGCTCGAAGGCGTCATCACCATGGAGGATATCGCCCTTTCTTATATGGAAACCATCAATAACAGGATGATCTCCGAAGCCCATACCAAGTTCTGTTCCATGGCAGATACCATTGGCGGCAAGGTCGTAGTGGGAAACCCGGAGGGGTATTACACTTCCGGCAAAATCCTGATTGCCGCTGCCGATCCGGGTTACATGGAAAGCCTGATGGAAGAAGGTGACCTCATCGTCTTAAGCAGCAGGGAAGAAATGATCTGCCGTGCCTTGGAATGCAAGGCAGGGTGCCTGGTAGTCTGCACGGTGGATGATATTGAAGACAGGTGGAAAAAGAAGGCGCAGGAGATTGGCTGCACTGTCATTTGCGTTGGGAAAGATACCTATACGGTTTCCAAACTTCTGGAGCAGAGCATGCCGGTCAGCTATTTTATGTCCAGGCATGACCTGGTTACTTACCAGACCGGCCAGCTGATCACCGGAGTCAGGGAAGACATGGCAAAATACCGTTACAGGAGCTATCCGGTGCTGGATGCCAACAGCCATTATGTAGGGATGATCACCAGGCGCCACCTGATCGGCGAGCAGAAGAGGAAAGTCATCCTGGTGGACCACCAGGAAACCCGCCAGGCTGTGGACGGCCTTGAAAATGCGGAAATCATGGAAGTGGTGGACCACCACAAGATCGGCGATATCCAGACCCTGGCCCCGATTTATTTCCGCAACCAGCCTTTGGGCTGCACTGCCACTATCCTTACCCAGATGTTTGATGAGAACGGGGTGGAAATCCCGCCTGTCATCGCAGGGCTCCTGCTTTCGGCCATCCTTTCCGATACCTTGATGTTCAAGAGCCCCACTTGCACAAAGGTGGATGAAAATGCGGCACTGCGCCTGGCAAAAATTGCCGGGGTCGACCCTTACGCCCATGCCATGGAAATGTTCAAGGCCGGAAGCAATTTTGAAGCCAGGAATACGAATGAAATCCTCATGCAGGACTTCAAAAAATTCCAGGCAGGGGATTATGATTACGGCGTAAGCCAGGTCAACGTCATGACAGAGGATGACAGCGCCATGCTCAAAGACCGGATTTCCAGTTATATGGAAGGACATATGGATGCCTTCCACCTGGATATGGTATTCTGCATGCTGACGAACGTGCTGGAAGAGTCCACAGACCTGCTTTATTTTGGCAAGGATGCGGAAAGAATAGTCCAGGACGCTTTCCATAAGGAAACAGCGGATGGGAGCGTCGAACTGCCCCATGTGCTTTCCAGGAAGAAACAGCTGATCCCGGCATTAATGAACGCCATGCTGTAAATGCCGTCCTCGCCGGAAGGATGCTGCATATCCGGAAGGACCTGCGGGTGCAGGTTAAAGCAGCCCCGGCCGGATGGAAAAACACAGCACGGGCAAAAGGGTTTGCGCATGCAGGCAAATGCCATCTGAGCCAGGATGGAAGCGTGCAGCGCGGGTATCTTCATAGCATAAGCCCATGGCAGGGCAGTTGCCGTTTGGAGGATTACTGCAGGAGGAATTATTATGAAAAAGAGAATCATGGCGATGGCACTTTGCCTCTGCCTTCTTATTGTTTCCGCGGTCCCTGCTTTTGCGCAGGATTTCGGAAGTACGTCTACAGGGGTGACGAAGGTGGTTTCCTTCGGGGCGGATTTGACGCAGGACCAGAAAGAAACCGTCCTTTCGGAAATGGGGCTTTCTGACAGCGACCTTTCCTCCATGGATGTCATCACGGTCACTAATGACGAGGAGCACCAGTACCTGGACAGCTATCTGGACAGCAGCGTCATCGGCACAAAGGCGCTTTCTTCCGTATATGTGGAAAAAGGTGCTTCCGGGTCAGGGCTTAATATTACGACCCATAACATCAATTACTGCACCGTGGCCATGTATAAAAATGCCTTGATCACTGCAGGGCTCAGCGACGCTACCGTAGTAGTGGCAGCGCCTTTTGAGATTTCCGGGACGGCTGCCCTGATCGGGTGCACGAAGGCTTATTCCGAGATGACCGGCAAGCCGGTGGACCAGCAAAGCCTGGATGCTGCTACGGACGAGCTGGTCACTACCGGCGAGCTCAGCCAGGAAATCGGCAGCGGGGATGCTTCCGAGCTGATTGCTTATCTGAAGCAGTACATGGTGGAACATAACTTAAATGACAGGCAGTCCATCGAGCAGGCAGTCCGGGAAAAGGCAAATGAAAACAACTACGACCTTTCCGATGAGGAAGTAAGCAGCATTGTAGACGTGCTGATGAAGATTTCGAAGCTGAACCTGGATGTGAATACTTTGAAGAAACAGGCGTCCGATTTGTTTAACGGTTTAAGCGGAGGTTCCGCCAGCGGCAATGCTTCCGGCGTCGGGGCTGTTTTCCAGGGCATTATCCACAGCATTTCCCAGTTTTTCCACAGGCTTTTCGGCGGATCAAACTGAGAAGGGGTAAAACAGATTTATAAGCCGCGCTGTTAAAATTCGCATTTCGTACGAAGACGTGGCCTGTGCCATCGCCTTTGCGGCGATGACATGAAATAGAATAGGGCCATGCCATAAAAATTTGCACTTCATGTGCCGGCGTGGCTTGCGCCATCGCCTTTCCGCGATGGCATGTAAGAGCAAAGGACAGAGAATACGGGGTACAAGCAGGATGAAGAAAGAACTGGCAAAAACTTACGACCCAAAAGAGATCGAAGACAGGATCTACCAGAACTGGCTGGAAAAAAAATATTTCCACGCAGAGGTGGACAGGAGCAGAAAGCCGTTTACGATTGTAATGCCGCCTCCCAATATCACTGGGCAGCTGCACATGGGGCACGCCCTGGACAACTCCCTGCAGGATACGCTGATCCGTTATAAGAGGATGCAGGGCTACAATGCTTTGTGGCAGCCCGGCACCGACCATGCCAGCATCGCTACCGAGGTAAAGGTGGCAAACCAGCTGCGCAAGGAAGGGATTGAAAAGGAAGACATCGGCAGGGAAGCATTCCTGAAGCGTGTCTGGAAATGGCGTGACGAGTACGGCGGAAGGATCGTTTCCCAGCTGAAGAAACTGGGCTGTTCTGCCGACTGGGACAGGGAACGTTTCACCATGGACGAGGGCTGTTCCAAGGCTGTTACAGAAGTTTTCTGCAGGCTCTATGACAAAGGCTGGATTTACCAGGGCAGCAAGATCATCAACTGGTGCCCGGTCTGCCAGACTTCCATTTCTGACGCGGAAGTAGAGCATGTGGAGCAGAAGGGTACTTTCTGGCATATCCTTTACCCCATCGTAGGCAGCGATGAAAAAGTGGAAATCGCCACCACCCGTCCGGAAACCATGCTGGGCGATACCGCCATCGCGGTACATCCCCAGGATGAGCGCTACAAGCACCTGGTAGGGAAAAAGGTGCTGCTTCCCATTGTTAACAAGGAAATCCCGATTATCGCCGATGAATACGTAGACCGTGAATTTGGTACTGGTGTCGTAAAGATTACGCCGGCCCACGACCCCAACGACTTTGAGGTAGGAAAGCGCCACAACCTGCCGGTCATCAATGTCTTAAACGACGATGCCACCATGAATGAAAACGCCGGCATTTACCAGGGCATGGACCGCTATGAATGCCGTAAGAAGATCGTGGAAGAACTGGACAAGGAAGGCCTCCTGGTCCGCACGGAAGACATTGTCCACAACGTAGGGACCCATGACCGCTGCGGCACCACCATCGAGCCGATGGTAAAGAAGCAGTGGTTCGTCAAGATGGACGAAATGATCAAACCGGCGGAAGAGGCTGTCCGTAACGGGGACATCAAGCTGATCCCGGACGGGATGAAGGGCACCTACTTCAACTGGACCGAAAACATCCGTGACTGGTGTATTTCCAGGCAGCTCTGGTGGGGCCACCGGATCCCGGCATATTACTGCAAGGACTGCGGGGAAGTCGTGGTTGCCAGGGAAAAGCCAAAGGCCTGCCCGAAATGCGGCTGCACCCATCTGGACCAGGACGAGGATACGCTGGACACCTGGTTTTCTTCCGCCCTCTGGCCCTTCTCCACTTTGGGATGGCCGGATAAGACCGAAGACCTGGATTATTTCTACCCGACCGATGTACTGGTAACCGGGTATGACATCCTGTTCTTCTGGGTCATCCGCATGATTTTCTCCGGATACGAGCAGATGGGCGAGAAGCCTTTCAGCACCGTGCTGTTCCACGGGCTTGTCCGTGACGAGCAGGGACGCAAGATGAGCAAGTCCCTGGGCAACGGCGTAGACCCGCTGGAAGTTATTGACAAATATGGCGCTGACGCGCTGCGCCTTACTCTTTTGACAGGCAACGCGCCGGGCAATGACATGCGCTATTATGAGGACAAGGTAAAGGCAAACCGGAACTTTGCCAACAAGGTCTGGAACGCTTCCCGTTTTATCCAGATGAACCTGCCGGAGGAAGAGATCCCGGCACCGGAAGAGAAGGACCTGAAAGAAGAAGACAAGTGGATGATTTCCCGCCTGAATACCCTGATCGGCGATGTTACCTATAACATGGACAAGTTTGAGCTGGGCGTGGCTGTCCAGAAGGTTTATGACTTTATCTGGTATGAGTTCTGCGACTGGTACATTGAAATGGTAAAGCCGCGCCTCTATGGGAAAGAGGAGGATGCGGTTTCCGCCAACACCGCCCTCTATACGCTTAAGAGCGTGCTTTCCGACGCACTGAAACTCCTGCATCCGTTTATGCCTTTCATTACGGAAGAAATTTACCTGGCTTTGAACCCCCAGGAGGAATCCATCATGATCTCTTCCTGGCCAAAGCAGGAGGAAAAGAATGCTTATCCGGAGGAAGAAAGGGTCATTACCGGGATCCAGGAAATCATCCGCAGCATCCGTGCGGTCCGCAAGGACATGGATGTGCCAAACAAACGCAAGGCGGCCGTCTTCATCGTGCCCACGGATGCGGCAGACGCGGAGAAATTCTCTACCTGCGCGGAGCGCTTCAATGGCATGATGCATGCGGAATCCGTTTCGGTGCAGGCGGACAAAACAGGCATCCCGGATCACGCGGTGTCTGCTGTGACTTCCGTGGCATCGGTATATATGCCGATGGAAGATTTGGTAGACCTGGATCAAGAGAGGGAAAGGCTGGACAAGGAGCGCAAGAGGCTGGAAAAAGAGCTGAAACGATCCCATGGCATGCTGGGCAATGAAAAATTCCTTCAGAACGCCTCTCCGGAAAAGGTAGCCCAGGAAAAAGAAAAACTGGCAAAATACGAATCCATGATGGAACAGGTAAAGGAACGGCTGGCATCTTTGTCCTGACCGGAGGCAGCAGCATTGACTTATCAGGAAGCAGTATCCTATTTAAATGAAACACCCCGGTTTACGGAAAAGCACAGCCTTTCCCATACCAGACGGCTTCTCCAGCGGCTTGGCCGCCCGGAGGAGTCGTTTCATATTATCCATGTGGCAGGGTCCAACGGGAAAGGCTCCGTCTGTTCCTATCTGGACCAGGTCCTGCGCTGCGCCGGCATCCGGACGGGCTTGTTTACATCCCCCCACCTGGTGACCACCAGGGAGCGGATGAAAGTAGACGGGGAGATGATTTCCAAAGAAGATTTTCTGGACGCATTCCTGCAGGTGAAACGCCTTACGGAAAAGGAACCCTTGGAAGAGCATCCCACCTATTTCGAGTACCTGTTTTTGATGTGCATGCTGTATTTCAAAAAGCAGGGCGTGGAAACGGCAGTGCTGGAGACCGGCCTGGGAGGGCGGCTGGACGCCACCAACGCACCCCTCGATCCGGACCTTTGCATTATCACATCCATTTCTTTGGAACATACCGAATACCTGGGAGATACGATCCCCCAGATCGCGGGAGAAAAAGCCGGCATTATCAAAGAGGGAGTGCCGGTGGTTTATGATGACACTGTGCCGGAGGCTTCCCGGGTGATTTGCGCAAGAGCAGAAGAGCTCCACGCGCCAGCTTACCCGGTGGGAAAGGAGGCTGCCCGCCATCTGCGCCGCCATCCGGGAGGGATTGATTTTTCTTTTGGCGTAAAGTATGATGAGTTAAGCCTTTCACTGCCTGCTTTGGGGCTTTACCAGGTGGTAAACGCGTCCCTCGCGGTGCAGGGCGCCCTTTTGTATTTAGGGGGCGGCGAAGAGGCAAAAGAAGCCATCCGGAGCGGCATCCATAGTGCAAAATGGCCGGGCAGGATGGAAGAAAAGGAGCCGGGAGTGGTCCTGGATGGGGCACACAATCCATCCGGCATCCGCGCGTTCCTGGAGTCAGCATCTGCCTTATGTGACGGGAAAAAGGCCATACTCCTTTTTTCCGCATTAAAAGACAAGAAGCTAGGCGAAATGGTGCCTCCTCTGGCATCTTCTCCAATATGGGAAAAAATTTATGTCACCGGCATTTCTTCGCCGCGGGCGGCTGCCCCGGAGGAGCTTGCAGAAATGGCAGAAAAATATGCCTCTGTACCGGTAGAATGTATCGCCGATCCCTTAAAGGCGCTGGAAGCGGCAAAAGGCTCCCGGAAAGAAGGGGAATACCTTTTCTGCAGCGGCTCTTTGTACCTGGTAGGCGAACTGGAGAAATTATATGATTGATTACGAAGAAGAACTGAAAAAATTCAAGCCCCTTCCGGATGTGGAACAAGCGGAAGAAGCGATTTACAACAGGGATTTGACAGACCTGGCCGATGTCATGCAGCAGATGATCGACCGGGACGGGAGACCGTTTCGTACCAGGGAGAGATAATCCATGAAATGTTATTATTGCGGCAACGAGCTGGGAAAAGGAGACATCTGTTCCTACTGCGGTGCCAATATGCATTATTATAAGAAGATTATTGCGTCCAGCAACCTGCTTTATAACAGGGGCCTTGCAAAGGCAAAAGAGCGTGACCTGACCGGGGCTGTGGAATCGCTGCGGCGGTGCCTGAGGCTCAACAAGGCCAACATTGACGCCAGGAACCTGCTGGGCCTTGTCTATTACGAGATGGGGGATTATCCCGGCGCGATTTCCGAGTGGGCCATCAGCCGTACGCTGCTGACACAGGACAACCCGGCTACCCCATACCTGTATGAACTGATCGGCGGGGAAAAACGCGCCGCTGTAAACGAGCTGGTGGAAAAGTATAACCAGGCGGTCGTTTACCAGCAGCAGGGAAGCGTGGACCTGGCCATCCTGCAGCTGAAGAAAGTGCTGGCAGAGCAGCCGGGCTTTCTGAAAGCGAGGCAGCTTTTGGGACTCCTTTATGCCAGCCAGGGAGAATATAACGAAGCCAAAAGCCAGCTGCGTTCGGCAGAGGCCATCGACAGGAAGAACCCCAGGACCCAGTGGTACCTGAAGGAAATCGGGAAAATCAGCAAAGCCATGGGCGTGTCAAACCGCCACCACCATAAGGAGGACAGCGTTTCCTACCAGAATGGCAATGACACAGTCATCCAGCCGGTGCAGAAACGGTTTGCGAGCCCCAGGGCCGCTGTTTACAATTTTGTGATCGGGATGCTGATCGGCGCGCTGGTGGTTTATTTCCTGGTAGTGCCTTCTGTCCGGGCATCCATCAACAGCAACGCGAACAAGAGCGTCACTTCCGCGAACGAGCAGCTGGCACAGCAGAAAGCCACGGTGGATTCCTTAAAGTCCCAGATCGAGACTTTGAACAGCAAGGTTGCTTCCTATGAATCCGCGGATGCAGAGTCTGCAACGACTACATCCAATTATGAATATATGCTGAAAGCTTACCAGGACATCCAGGATTCGGATCTGACATCCGCCCAGTCCGCTTTGGACAAAGTGGATGAATCCATCCTCAGCAGTGATATGGACACGATTTACCAGGGGCTGGTATCCCAGGCATATGGGGATGAGCTGAAATCCTATTACCAGACGGCATCTTCCAGCTACCAGTCGAAGAGTTACGCCACTGCGATTGAAAATTACAAGAAGATTATCGAGCTGGATGAGTCCTATAATGACGGGGCGGCGCTGTATTACCTTGCTGCGTCTTATTACCAGTACGGAGATAATGACAATGCCGTTACTTATTATAAGAAGGTAATGAAACTGTTCCCGGATTCTGAATATGCTACGGAAAGCCAGAAGATGATCAGCACCATTGAATCGTCTTCCAAGTCCACAAGTTCCAGCAGCACGACGGGGACCAGTACGGACAGTTCCAGCAGTACGACAGGGACCGGCACAAATAGTTCCAGCAGCACGACGGGGACCGGCACAAATAGTTCCGGCAGTACGACAGGGACCAGTACGAATAGTTCCAGCAGTACGAGAGGAACCAGTACTACCAGTACCAGCACGACCCTGCAGAACGACTAAGTAACTGCGGCTGCGGATAATGGAAGCACCAGCACAATAAAACAACTGCCGGGACCGGCAGCAGGAAGGGCGTCTGCTTTACCCTGGGAAAAAAATATTAGGAGACAAGCCTTGGGAAAGGAAGGACCTTCCTTGGGCTTTCGAGAGCCGTGCCATGAAAAGCACGCTTCGCGTGGGGTACGGCCTGCTTCATCGCCTTTCAGGCGATGAAATAGAAAAACAAGGAGAGCCGTGCCATGAAAAGCACGCTTCGCGTGGGTCACGGCCTGCTTCATCGCCTTTTAGGCGATGAAATAGAAAAACAAGGAGAGCCGTGCCATAAAAGGCACGCTTCGCGTGGGGCACGGCCTGCTTCATCACCTTTCAGGCGATGAAATAGAACACCTGGTCCGGAAAAAGGAGGAAAAGGATATGAAGGTACCGGAGCTGTATGGAATTGATGTCTTCAATGACGAAACCATGAAGGACCTGCTCCCTTCTGATGTTTACAAAGAACTCAAGAAGACCATCGAAGCAGGGGAGCCGCTGGACATCGACCTGGCCAACGTCGTAGCCCACGCTATGAAGGACTGGGCAGTAGGGAAAGGGGCTACCCATTTCACCCACTGGTTCCAGCCGATGACAGGGTTTACCGCGGAAAAACATGACAGCTTTATCGACCCGCAGGCGGGCGGCAAAGTCATCATGCGTTTTTCCGGCAAAGAGCTGGTAAAGGGAGAGCCGGACGCGTCTTCCTTCCCGTCCGGAGGGCTCCGCGCGACTTTCGAGGCCAGGGGCTATACAGCATGGGACCCCACCAGCTATGCCTTTATCAAGGATAATACCCTCTGCATCCCCACAGCTTTTACTTCTTACAGCGGGGAGGCCCTGGATAAAAAGACGCCGCTGCTGCGTTCCATGGAAGCAGTCAGCAGGCAGGCCCTGAGGATCCTCAAGATCTTTGGCAACGATGCCGGAGTCCACACGGTCCGCACCACCGTTGGGGCAGAGCAGGAATATTTCCTGATTGACCGGGAACTGTTTAAAAAACGCCCGGACCTGGTATATACCGGCCGTACGCTCTTTGGAGCCAGCGCTCCGAAAGGGCAGGAGATGGATGACCATTATTTTGGCGCCATCAAGCCCGGCGTGAAAAAGTTCATGAGCGACCTGGACGACGCCCTCTGGCGCCTGGCTGTGCCCGCCAAGACAGAGCACAACGAAGTAGCCCCGTCCCAGCATGAACTGGCACCGATCTTCGAGACCACGAACCTGGCCACGGACCATAACCAGCTGACCATGGAACTGATGAAGAAGATTGCACAGAAGAACGGGCTGGAATGCCTCCTTCAGGAGAAACCGTTTGACGGGATTAACGGCAGCGGCAAGCACAACAACTGGTCATTATCCACCGATACCGGCGTAAACCTGCTCGAACCGGGCAGCACGCCTTCCCAGAACGCACAGTTCCTGCTGTTTTTGACCGCTACCATCAAGGCAGTGGACGAATACCAGGACCTGATCCGCCTTGCTGCCGCAAGCGCAGGAAACGACCACAGGCTGGGCGCCAACGAGGCACCTCCTGCCATTGTTTCCATGTACCTGGGCGATGAGCTGACAGAGATCCTGGAAGCCATCTGCACGGATACCCAGTACCATGAACGCAGCAAATCCAGGATCGACCTGGGCGTCACGGTGCTGCCGCCTCTGCGCCAGGATACGACAGACCGCAACCGTACCTCCACCTTCGCGTTTACCGGGAACAAGTTCGAGCTTCGGAGCCTGGGTTCCGCCGCTTCCCTGTCCGGCCCGAACGTAGTGCTTAATACCGCCATTGCACAGGAACTGGAAGTGTTTGCGGACCGTCTGGAAAAAGCCGATAACATGCTGGACGAAGAAAAGAAGATCATCAAAGAGACCATGGAGAAACATGGCAGGATCATCTTCAACGGCAACGGCTACTCGGATGAATGGGTAGAAGAGGCTAAGAAGAGGGGCCTTTTGAACCTGAAGACCACCGTGGATGCTGTCCCCTATTACACGGCAGAAAAGAACGTAAAACTCTTTACCAAATACGGGATTTACAACGAAAGCGAAATAAACGCCAGGGCAGACATCAAGCTGGAGAGCTACTGGAAAAACATCAATATCGAAGCCCTTACCATGACAGCCATGGTCAGGGAAGGCTATACCGGCGCTTTGATTGACTGCATGAAGGACCTTTCCGCCATCCTGGCACGGAAGAAGCAGATCGGCCTTCCGGTGGAAAATTCCATGGAGTACCCGCGTCTCAAGAAGATTTCAGAAGGCGCCGAGAAGATGGAAATCGCCGTAAACGACCTTTCCGATGCTTTGGGCCAGTGCGATACCGGTAAAGATTCCTACACAGTAGCCCTTTATTATAAGGATGAGATCCTGCCCAGGATGGATTCCCTGAGGAAAGTGGTAGACGGCCTTGAGCAGATCGTGCCGAAGAAATACTGGCCGTATCCGTCTTATGGTGACCTGCTGTACAGCGTGACTTGAAAAGGCAGCTTTTATAAAACAGGAATAACAAAATAAATATGGTTTCAGGATGGCTTCGAAGATGGGCCAGTTTTTCTCCGGGATGCCATTAAACCATGCAAAGAGGCGGGACCCAAAAGGGCCCGCCTCATGCTGTATATCACACACCCCCTTTTTGCCAACCAGGATATCTTCAACTGCTTTTATCTTGAGTACTGGGTCTATCTT
>CADBRV010000043.1 GCA_902797185.1 uncultured Lachnospiraceae bacterium | reverse complement strand
GCGAAGGCGTGGCCTGCGTCATTACCCTGCGGGCAATGGCATTTAATGTACAAAAATGCTGATAATGATGACTTCAATAACGCCAACTGCCCATGCAATAGTGGACGTGAAAGACCAAATCCGGATCTGGTCTTTTGCTTCCTTTACACCAAGGGTACGGTTTACAACCCAGAAATAAGAATCATTGAAGTAACCAAAGAACAGGGAACCTACGCAGCATGCGATGCAGCCCAGGATCGGGTTTACGCCTGCAGCGATCAGGATCGGTGCTGAAATACTTGCCGCGGTAGTCATAGCAACGGTGCCGGAACCCTGGATAAAACGCATTGCGGTGGAAATAACCAGCGGAAGCAGGATGATCGGGATCGAAGCTGCTGCCAGCCCGTCTGCCATATAAGTACCCAGGCCGGAATCTTTGATGATCTGTCCAAGGGCGCCGCCGCCACCGGTTACCAGCATGATAATGCCGGCGGAAGCCATTCCTTTTTCCATCTCAGCCAGGCAGGTTGCACGGTCCAGCCTCCTGCCAAGGGTAGCAATGGCAAGGATAAGCCCAAGGCCTACGGCAACGATCGGCTGCCCGATGAAGATAAACGCCTGCATGATGCCGGTTGTTGCACCAAGGGCAGAAGAAACGGTATTAATAAGGATCAGGATGATCGGAAGGATCAATGGTGCAAAAGATTCAAAATTGCCTGGAAGGTCTGTCGTATCCATGTTGAATGCTGCAGTATAATCCGGCTCCTGGTACTCTGCATCATAAATGATCTCTTCGTCATCGCCATAAAGCCAATAATACTTCTTGGCAAGGTATTTCCTGGCATAAGCGATGCAGGCGATTGTCATCGGCAGGGCCAGGACAATGCTGATCAGGATATAGAGCCCGACATCTACACCGAAAATACCGCAGACTCCCAGGGGGCCCGGGGTAGGCGGTACCAGGGAGTGGGTAATAACAAGGCCGGATGCCAGTGCAACGCCAAGCCCGATTACAGACTTTTTCGTGGTCCTGGACAATGCCTTTGCAATCGGTGCCAGGATGATAAATCCGGAATCGCAGAAAATCGGGATGGAAACAAGGAAACCGGTAAATGCCAGGGCTTCTTCTTCCCTTCCTTTTCCAAACACTTTAAGGAAGGTATTTGCCATCCTTTTTGCGGCGCCGGTAGCCTCAAAAATCTGTCCCATCATGACGCCGAAGCCGATGATAATACCGATGCTTCCCAGCGTCCCTCCGAAACCGGTGGTGATGGAATTAATAATCCCTAATGTCTTCGTGGTGCCATCTGCCGCTGTATACGTGATATTTGTAAGCGGCATGCCTCCTACGAGGCCAACTACTACTGTGGCGATAATCAAGGCAAGGAAAGCCTGTACCTTTGTTTTCAAAACAAGGAAAATCAGCAAAGCGATGCCAATCGCCAGCCCCAGCATCATTCTAGGGCCGCTTAACCCATTAACCATTTGTAAACCTCCTGATACTCTTACTTCTTGAAATTAGGCGCATATTTTGCAGCAAGGCGGATTGCTTCCACCATGCTGACTTCGCTTACGATATTTTTACCGGCAATGTCAAACGCTGTCCCATGGTCTACGGAAGTACGCAGGATCGGCATGCCGTTCGTAATTGAGATGGTACGTTCAAAATCCAGGGTCTTGGTGGCAATATGCCCCTGGTCATGATACAGGGAAAGCACGCTGTTGTATTTGCCCTGTACTGCCTGATGGAAAACGCTGTCCGCGCCAATCGGGCCTGCCACGTCATAACCTTCTGCCTGCAGCTGTTTTACAGCCGGCTCGATTTCGGTTACTTCTTCCCAGCCAAAAAGGCCATGCTCGCCGCAGTGCGGGTTAAGCCCTGCCACTGCCATGGTGCCTTCTGTCACGCCAAGGCGTTTCAAAGCCTTGATGCACTCTTTTGCGCAGGAAACAATGGCATCCTTTTTGATCTGCCCGAGCATCTGGAGCAGGGACAGGTGCCTGGTAAGGAAAAATACCCTAAGGCCGTTCGTCTCAAACATGGTCAGCGGGTTTTCCGTCCCGGTAAGCTTCCCGAAGATCTCGGTATGCCCGATGAAAGGCACGTTTGCAGCATGGAGCGCTTCCTTGTTGATCGGCGTGGTGGCAACCGCGTCTGCCTGGCCTGCCATGGTGATTTCAATGCTCTTTGCAATATAATCATAAGCAGCCTGGCCGCACATAGCCTGGACTTTGCCAAATTCGAACTTGTCCATGTCGATATTTTCCAAATCGATCAGGTTCAGCACGCCTTCGGCCTTGTCCATTTTATCCGGGCTGTCCACTACATTGACTTTCAGCCCCGCACCCGTGATCCGGATTGCCTGTTCCATGATCCTGCGGTCGCCGATCACGATACAGTCTGCCAAATCCTTGACTGTCTGGGAATCCAGCGCCTTTGCTACAATTTCCGGTCCTACGCCTGCAGGATCACCTATGGGAATTGCAATTACAGGTTTTTCCATCTTCTTTCCCCTTTCTGTAAGCATCCTGGAAAGCACCCTAACTCTGCCTTCCCATTGCTTATCTTGGAATTTATCCCTGTTCCATTCCATTTATCACCCAAAGGGCGATAAATCATGCCACGCCCGTACACACAGTGTGCTCTAATGCGGCATGCTCCTCCATTATTTAGATAATAAATTCAACTGCTTCTATGAATGGCAGTCCAATTTTTTGTCATTTTTATTGACGGAATAAAAATTTTTCCTTCCAGCTATTTATCAGATGAAAAGTTTTTCCTTCAAATAATTGACGCAGATATTGATGGCGTCTTTATTGCCCTGGCTGCCGCCTTTGGTAACAACCATCAGCCCGTCAAACTCCCCTTCCAGGAACTGGCCGTATGCTGCCAGCGGGAGGACTTCGTCTTTTAAATCAAACCCGGCCGCATTTACCTTCTGGCATACTGCCTGGGTGATGTCTCCGCCGCTGAGGTAGATCCCCTGTATGGAAGGCACTTGCTGCAGGATCCTTTCTGCGATCTCCGCAAAAGATTCGTTGATCCTGCCGGTGATTTCATCCAGCGAGCAGTTCCATTTTTCCATATACGGTGCAAAATCAATTCGGTTCTCCGGGTACAGCCCGTCGCCTGTCACAGTAAGCACCGTATTGAAATCCGCCTTTGCGATAATGTCATCACAGACACGGCTGATTTCTTTCCGCCTGTCTTCTTCTGATTCCAGGAACTGTTTTGTCTTCACAAAGCAGTTGTAAATCGGATGCTGGGTCAGCCACAGCTCCTCCATCTGGTCCTTCGTATTGGGATTGACGCTGCCGACAACAGCCAGGATCCGGCGTTTCTGCTCCTTGCTGTGGGGCATGACCGTTTTCCTGGTCAAAGTCGCGGTAAATACGCCGGGATCTACAGCCACTACTTTCTTTTTGCTTGTGATGGCGGCATCCGCGATCAGGTCCAGGTCTTCCTGGGTCACGCAGTCAAAGGTGATGATCCTTGCACCCTTTTCCACCCGTTCGTTAATCCGCTCTGCCAGTTTATGCTTGCCATCCTCCATCTCGCTAAAATGGATGGAGGAAACCGGATAACGGCTCTGCTCCCGGAACAGTTTCTCCACCAGCGCGGTCTTCACCGGCGTCTTCGGGTCAATGGCAATATTGGTTTTATTTACCGGCATACCATTGACCAGGAGGTATCCGCCGGCTACCGTCCTGCCGGAAGATGGGAAAGCCGGAGCTACCAGCGCGATGGAATCACTGCCTAAATAGTCCAGCATTGCATCTGTCTCCGCTCCCAAATTGCCACGGAGGGTGGAATCAATCCGGTGGGAATAGACTTTGACTTTATCGCTGGCAAAAAGCGCTACTGCCTCTTTGACCCTGCGGTATGCCTCGTCCGGGGATACGCCACGGCTGTCCGTGGGATAAATCACGCAGTCACAGCCTTCCATTATTTCAGGGCTGATGCCGTCCTTATTGAGCACGGTATAAGCCCGGTAATTCATTTTGGTAAGCAGGACCCCGGTCGCATTTCCTCCGGTCAGATCGTCCGCAATTACCACGCATTCTGCCATTTTTTCTCCTTTACTTGTCCTCGCCCACAGGGCGATGACGCAGGCCGCGCCTTCGCACGATGTGCGAACTTTTATGGCGCGGCTCTCCCGTACTTGTCATCACCTGATAGTGTCGGGCTTTATTTTCCCATCAATACTTCTACAGCCTGGCGCAGCGTTTCTACTTCGCCTACGTTGCCCGGGAAGATGACATACGGGGTCAGCGGGAACTTGCTCTCGCTGCCGGTCTGCCATACCGGGATGCCCGGCTCGATCTGTCCCAGCACGTTGGCGCATTTTACGCCAAGGGCTTTGGTGCCGATGTCGCTGGAAGTAATTCCGCCCTTTGCTACTACAAAGGCAGGAGTGACGCTCAGGCGCCCTACCAAAGACTGCACGGCGTCAGAAATCCGTACGGAAAGCTTCAGCTCGTCTTCCTTATTGCCGGTATCTGCGGTAATCAGAGCCCTGGTGGTATAGCAGACAGCCGTCTTTCCAGCCTTGATGGCTTCTTCTTCCAGTGCCAGGCAACGGTCCACTTCTTTGGCAAACGCGTCTTCGTCTTTTACCAAAGTAGCATCTAATTCGATGCTTGCCACGCCATCCAGTTTTTCCAGCTCTTCCAGCTGTTTTGTGGTCTTTTCGGTATGGGAACCTACGATCACGACGCCGCCATTGGAAGTCTCCTTGACAACCATCTGCTTCCTGGTCAAAAGCGGTTGGTCTGTAACCCCGCCCATGACTTTTACGATGGAAGCCGCGGTACGGAACATGAAATTCTTGCCCTTTGCCATTGCCCTGTAAAGAGCTACGCAGAAGACCTTGATGTCCGCATAATCAATGGCGTTGACGATGACTTTGTTAAAGCCTTCCACCTTCATCAGCTTGTCTTCAATGGCGTCATAATCCATGTTGTGGATTTCTTCCAGGGAGATACAGGTAACGTCTTCTGCCTTGTATTCGCCGCCGGTCTTCTCTTCGATATATTCCGGCATGGTAGCTGCTTTGTATCCGAAGGTTTTGTCCTTGGCAAATTCGGTTTCGTTCGCCGGTACCAGCTCATCGCCGTATTTTACGTAATGTACGTCGCCGATGGTAAAGCGGCCGCCCTCTTTAAAGAACGGGCACAGGATCTCGCCATCGATGGATTTGCCGGTATTCTTTTCATAATCTTCCTTCAGGAGCTTTGTTTCCAGCGGGTAATGCCCCCTCAAAGTGGAATCGCTCCTGGAGATAAAGATGTATTCCCTGCCCAGTTCTTTGGCAACCTGGTCTACCACGTCTGCAATCTCATGATGCGCCTTCGTGGTCTGTTCCGCGGTAAAGCCCCTAGAATTGGTCAGGATGTAAAACAGGTTGTTTTCCTCTTCAAAGCCTTTCTTAATGCTGTCCTTGTCCCATCCGGTATAGACATGGATGTCATGTACGGTCTGTACGCCGGTGGGGTCATCGTCCAATACGACAATCTTTTTCCTGTTGGCTTTG
Source organism: uncultured Lachnospiraceae bacterium (assembly GCA_902797185.1). Classification (GTDB taxonomy): domain Bacteria; phylum Bacillota; class Clostridia; order Lachnospirales; family Lachnospiraceae; genus RUG14243. The sequence continues at coordinate 5,491 of CADBRV010000043.1, read as the reverse complement.
ATCTCCTGCTGCAGCAGCGCGTCTACTGCTGCTTCGTCAATTTTCTTATACTGTTTAAAAACATCTGTGGTTAAATGCATAATTTCCCGCCTCTCATTCCGGACGTTTTACCTCGGTATCTGCCAGGGCTTCAAAATACTGGACGATTCCGCCATGGTCGTCTCCCATATGGCCATGTACCTTCAGGGACTGCAGAATTTCGTAAAGCTGTGCCGTATAGGGAATTGGCACGTCAATGGAATGTGCCGTTGCCACGCAGTTTTTAATATCCTTGTGGTTGATACGGATCGGCCCGCCCGGCTTGAAATTGCGGTCAATGATCATCGGGATCTTTGCATCCAGCACGGCAGAACCTGCCAGCCCGCCCCGGATTGCCTTGTAAACCTTTTCCGGATCAGCGCCGGCCTTGGTGGCAAATACAAAAGCTTCCGAAACGACTGCGATCGTATTGTTTACGATCATCTGGTTTGCCAGCTTTGCAGTGGAGCCGCTTCCGGACGGCCCGATCAGCAGGGCGGAAGAACCCAGGATGTCAAATACCGGCTTCATGGCTTCAAAGTCCTTCTCATCACCGCCGCACATGATGGCGAGGGTCCCGTTAATAGCGCCCGGCTCTCCTCCGGAAACCGGCGCGTCCACAAAGCCAACGCCCATTTCCTTTAACTTGTCATAGCAGAATTTGGACTCTACCGGAGTAACCGAACTCATGTCGCAGACCAGGGCTCCCTTCTGGATCGTGGAAGCGACCCCGCCCTCATCGAACAGGATGGACTGTACGATGGCGCCATTCGGGACCATCGTGATGATGATGGGGCATTCCTTCCCAATCTCTGCGTAAGAAGCTTCCTTCGCCCCTGCGGCAACCACGTCCGCAACAGCGTCCTTGTTCAGGTCTGTTGCAAAAACTTCTACGCCTGCTTTCAAAAGATTTTTGGCCATAGGCTTTCCCATGATGCCAAGCCCGATAAATCCGACTTTCATGCAATATTCCTCTCTTTCCTGTTTATTTTTCGCAGAGTTTTATTTATAATTCCAGTATACCAGTATACCGGTTACCTGATAACTGTCACTTTTTACCAAATATCATACGCTGAATTTGGTAAATATTCCGTAAAGTTTGTTTACGGTTTAACAAGTCTGGGTAAAGTGATACATTAATGCGGAAAGGGTATGAATATGACAAACAATTTGCACAATTTAGAAGATTTTGCCTATAAACATCTGGCGCAGCAGATCTCTGAGGGAAGGTTAAAACCGAAAGTAATCTACTCGCAGACGCAAATGGCAAAAGAACTGGGGATTTCCAGGACGCCTTTCCGCAACGCTTTGACACGCCTGGAGGAAAACCGGTATATTGACGTCCTTCCAAGCCGCGGGTTCCGCCTGCATGAAATGACAAAAGAAGACATCACCAACACCTTTATGGCACGGTGTGCCGTAGAAGGTTTCTGCTCCCTGAGCATCCACCGGGACAGGGAGACAGAAAAGGGCAAAAAAACAATCCTGCTTCTGCAGGATAATCTGAAAGATATGGCAAATGCCGTTTTCCACCGGCATCCTTATAGTGAAATTCTGGAACTAGACGCACAGTTCCATGACATTATTGTATCCTTCTGCGAAAACCAGGAGCTGTTAGACCTGTATAACCGTTACCATCACAGGCTGGAATATATTGCCGAAAAAACCTTTCTCCAGGAAAACCGCCCTGCTGTCGCCCTGCAGGAGCACCAGCGCATCTATGATGCCATTTATAAAAGCAGCCCGCATTCCGTGGAAAAAGTATACAGTGCCGTCTATGACCATATCACCAATACCCGGGACATTGCCCTTTCTTATCTGGAGGAAGAAGAAGGCGGCCAGGTTGTTGCCGATGAGTAAAATCCCAAAAGCCGGTAATAGTCAGAAAAAGAGGGCATAAACAATAACAACCGCACCGATCACAGCCGCACAAACGCCTGAAATACGGCAGACCAGGGTAAATTTTTTCGTTGGTTCTGCCGCCCTGTTCGGGTCTTTGCTGTTCATCATTTCCCAGAAAATATGGACACGGAAAACCATCAGGTATCCCATGATCAAAAATACAATGCCATAAATAAGCCTTTTATCCATTTTGTCTCCCTTTTTCTTTTCTCTTTCCCTTTTTCAGAAAGTTCCAGCCTTCCCACTGGGATACAGCCGGGCATAAGGTTTCCATTAGTTTTCATTACCTGATACATAATCCTGGAGCTTTTCCCGGGCAGTCCCGTAAAATTCCGGATAGGTTTCTTTTAAATACCAGGTATTCCCTATGCTGTTTGCCAGCATCAACCTGAGGACAGTGGAAAAATCATCTTCCAGATGCTGTATATCTGCTTCCGAAAGGTCTTCCCAATGCCCCCGCAGGTGAAATTCATCCATCAGATGGAAAAGCCCCCAGATCACTTCTTTGAAGGATTTTTCCACCATCAGGTTATTATTGGAGCTCATGATCAAAAGCTCCGGACGGTTGTCTTCCAGGATCTGGCACACCCCTTCATAGACATCCCGGTCCAGTTTGACCCTAAGGTCCATCGCGTTCATTTCTTCCTGCCTCTGCCGGATTGCCTTGTGCAGCCTGGAGCGTTCACGAAGAGTATCTGTAGAACCTTCCACATGCATTAAGGATGCCATTTCCTGGCTGTAAATGCAGCATGGGCTCAGCTTCAGAAGGATAGACGAACCGATGCCGGTAAAAAATACGCTGCGGAGCATCCTGGTACCTTCGATTTTCTGGAGCCGGTCCCTTTCATCCAGCAGCGCGCCCACCGCGATTGTCGCAACGGCAATCGAAACCGGCAGGAAGGCAAAATCCTGGAAAATATAAAAAAATGTATTCCGGACATCCCGGAAAATCAGGATCTGCAGGAGATAAAGAATTGCAGAAAGGATGATTAACAGCACTGAGATTTTTGCCAGAATATGGTTCTTTTTCAAGACGTCCTCCCCATAACGCAAGGGATCCTCCCGCTGAAGCAGGTCCCTCCTTGCGATAATATATAAAAAGATTATATCCATTTCCGGCCACGGTGACAATTTTTATTAAAAAAATGCCATAGAAATACATGTTAAACACATATTCTATGGCAAGTTTCCATCGCATCCCGGGCGGTTTCTTACTTTTTACGCCCGAAAAGCCCTCTTTTCTCAACAGTTTCTTTCGTGATTTTTCCAAGATGGTATCCCGTCTCATCAATCACCCGGCGCAGCTTGTCTTCGTCCAGTTCTTCTTCTGTCTGGATCACTGCCCTGTTTTTGGTATGGGAGGATGATACTTTTTTCACCGGGAATTCTTTCCGGATCGCGTCATTAATATGGCTCTCGCACATCCCACACATCATTCCGCCAATTTCCACTGTATATTTCCACATAATTCTTTCTCCTGTGTTTTTTCATCACACGGAAGGTGATGAAGCAGGCCATGCCTGCGCGCGCAGCGCGCATCTTCATGGCATAGCTCTGCCTCTTGCGCTATAATCAAAATTCTATAGTGAAGCTATAAACCGGGCTTTCTTTATACAGCCCTTTCTTCCTCATCTTCCAGAAGGCCCGTCATGCTTCTTAAAGAAACCAGGATCGTCGAACCATTATGCAGGAGCGCCGTCATGGTAGGCGGAAGTACTCCAAGGGCTCCCAGAATGATCAGAAAGGTATTGAACCCCATAATGAAATGGTAGTTCCCGTTGATCCGCTTCTGCAGGCGGGTGCTGAGCTCCCGCAGGGCGGCCATGGTAGTGAGGTCATTGGCAGAAACCATGACATCCGCCACTTCCCTGGCTATGGCAGCGCCGCTGTTCATGGCAACGCCTACATCCGCTTCGGAAAGTGCCGGGGAATCATTGATGCCGTCCCCTACCATAACTGTCTTGTTTGTCCGCATCTTCCAGGCTCATATAGCACTGGTGCATGTGCACCCTCATGCGGCCGCTGGATTCATGTAAAATCGTACATCTCATTCCTGTGCTTGGGAGCCCTCTGCCTCCTGTTCCTTTTTCTCTTCTTCAGCGCGCGCGAGGACTTCTTTTGCGTCCTGGATTTCCTTTTCCCTGGCTGCCTTTGCCCTTTTTTCATTGATGTCATTGGCATCCGCATTGATATCCTGGCAGTTCTCCTTCATGGTGGTGAAAGTCTTCATGACGCAGTCTCCGCCTCTCTTTGCCGCAGCGGTAATATGCGTATATGCCTTCTTTGCGTCCCGGGATTTCAGGATGGAAATCCCGGCGGTACCAATCAGGAAACCATAAACAATCATTCTGACATTTTTCCAAGCACTCATTTTGTTTTCTCCTTGCCTGATTCAAAACTAATTAACTTGCTAACGTTTTTCCCAGGCTCTCGCAGCTTGCACCAGCTTCATCGTCCGGATAGTCATTTGCGATGACGGTATCCACAACATTGGCGCCATACTCATCCGCGTCCTTTTCCCAGGACTGCATCCATTCTCCGCAGCCCCAGCCATAAGAGCCAAAGAGCCCTATTTTCTTTCCTCCGAGTTTGCCTCTCACCTCCTCCCACATGGGCTGGAAGACAGATTCTTCCAGGACTTCATCTCCCATCGCGGGGCAGCCAAAAGCAAGAGCAGAATAATCTTTCAGGGAAGCAGCGTGAAATCCATTGGCTTCAAAGATATCCACCTGCGCCCCGGCTGCCCGTGCCCCTTCTGCTACCTTCTGTGCCATCGCTTCTGTGTTCCCTGTCCCGCTCCAATAAACAACAGCCATTTTGCCCATTTTTCATTTTCCTCCATTCCTTAAACCAGGTCCTCATATGGAAACTGAAACAGCATGTCACCCTGTGACCGCCATCTCGTATATGTCTTCCTTGCCTTCCTTCCATCTTCTGGAATATTCTGTCCGGCATCTTTTCATTTTCCGGAAGGAATCCATGGAACGTTCTACGTCACCGTAAACTTTCCACAATCCTGCCGCTTTGAAATTTTTTCCCCGGTTGTGGACAAAACCTTCGACATCGTCTAAGGGATAACCGAGAAAAATTCCGATTTCGTCCGGGAAAGGATGCCCCGGCAGAAATCTCTGCTTGAGATGCTGGAGGCAGGCAAAAAGACATCCCTTTTCCATGGGATACCCATATCGGGACAAAAACTCCTTTACGTCCTGCTTCTCCAGCAGGCTCCTTAAGGCAGAGAACCGGAACAGGAAAATAAGCGCCCTTCCGTTCCTTATATATAAGGTAATCATTCCCAACCCATTCTCCGCAAACCGCCTGTTATGGGAAAGCACCCATTGGCCAAGTTCATATTCATCCTTTATCCTGCAGCTGAACATACTGGCGCATTTAATGGATGCTAATGTTGGGGAGCAGTATTCAATCAGATAATCATCACTCATATATCCGTCCCTTGTCCTATAACTTAAATGCAAGCCAATCTAATGCTGATAAGCTTTGCTCTTTCTTCCTGGATGGCGCTTAAATCTCAGACACTTCGAATAATGATATTTATGAATTATGGTTAGTT
>CADBRV010000042.1 GCA_902797185.1 uncultured Lachnospiraceae bacterium | reverse complement strand
TCCTGCGGCGACATATCCTTTGCCGCAGCCGTGCGGCCGCGCTTCCAATGACGCGCATGCCTGCCGCCCCGGCCACATGGCTGGAAGGTCATGATCGGGACGTCTCCAGGAAATTTTCTGGCTTGCCGCCCCGGAACACGGCTGGCAGGTCCTTGTCCCATCCCGCTCTGGACAATGGCACGCCGGCATCCGGGGGCCGGGTCCACATTTCCTTTTGAATGTCCGGCAATCCTGGCCGGATTGCGGTGGCAATTCCGTTTTTTCATGTTAAGATGGAAAAGATATCGTAGGAGGGGCCCGCATCAGCGGGAAGCAGGTTGAAACCATTCCGGGACGCCTTCCAGGCGCGCCCGGCAGGGAGGAGATAAAAATGGGATTGAACAACACGCCAAGCGCCGAGCGGATCCATATCGGCATTTTCGGGAAACGCAACGCCGGCAAATCCAGCATCATCAACGCCATCACCGGCCAGGACCTGGCCGTGGTATCCGATGTATCCGGCACTACCACGGACCCGGTGTCCAAATCCATGGAGCTCCTGCCCCTGGGGCCGGTGCTCATCATTGACACCCCCGGCATCGACGACGTGGGGGAGCTGGGCGCCCTGAGGGTGGCAAAAAGCTACCAGGTGCTGCGGAAAACCGATATTGCCGTGCTGGTGGTAAGCGGGGAGGAAGGCATCAGCGCAGAGGACGAAAAGCTCCTTTCCCGTATCCGCAGGAACAAGATCCCCTATGTCGTCGCCATCAACAAGGCAGACCAGATGCAACAGGTGCCCGAGCCGTCTGACGGGAACACGATTTATGTCAGCGCCGCCCAGAACTGGCATATCCGGGAGCTAAAGGACCTCATCGCCGCCCAGTACCACGCCCCGCAGGAGAAACTGCAGATTGTAGGGGACCTGCTTTCCCCTTCCGATTTCGCGGTACTGGTCATCCCCATCGACAAAGCCGCGCCCAAGGGCAGGCTGATCCTGCCCCAGCAGCAGACCATCCGGGATATCCTGGAAGCCGACGCCACTGCCGTAGTCTGTAAGGAGTACGAGCTGCAGGAAACCCTGGCATCCTTAGGGAAAAAGCCGAAGATCGTCATCACCGACAGCCAGGTGTTCGCAAAGGTTTCCGCTGACACCCCAAAAGACATCCTGCTGACTTCCTTCTCGATCCTGATGGCCCGCTATAAAGGCAATCTGGAAGAATTGGTAAAGGGCGTCACCGCCATCAACACATTAAAAGACGGGGACAAAGTGCTCATCGGGGAAGGATGCACCCACCACCGCCAGTGCGATGACATCGGCACCGTAAAGATCCCCCGCTGGATCCGGGATTACACCGGGGTGGACCCGGAATTTGTCTCCTGCAGCGGCACGGAATTTCCCGAGGACCTTTCCCAGTTCAAGATGATCGTCCACTGCGGCGGATGTATGCTCAACGAGCGGGAAATGAAATACCGGGTTGCCTGCGCCCAGGACGAGGGCATCCCCATCACCAACTATGGCGTCCTCATCGCTTATATGCAGGGCATCCTGAAACGCAGCGTGCAAGCTTTTCCTTCCATCGCGATGTATCTGGAGGATGAATAAGGCTGCCTGTGCTTTGCCCCGAAAAAGGTTAAACATCCTTTATCCACATAAAGGCATAAAAAAGAGCGCTTTCTATCCACGCAGGTGGAAAAATGACGGCAGGTATCCACGCGATACATACACTGTGACAAGGAGGTTGGGTTATGGAAAATACGGAGGCTAAAAATAACGAAATCCCAGGCTATGCGGGCGGCAGCCCGCAGGAAGAAGGCAGCAGCCCGAAGGGACGGCGTCAAAAGACGGGCAGCCAGGGCACCCGTGAGGAAAAAGACATCTTAGGGAGTATTTCCCTGCCGGAGGGCTGCCTTTATGGCATCGAGACCAAAAGGGCTATGGACAATTTCCATGCCAGCGGCCGGCCCGTCTCCTTTGGCTTAATCGACGCGATCACCACCGTAAAGAAAGCTGCCGCCATGGCCAACTGCCAGGTGGGGCGGCTTTCTGAAGAAACAGAAACTGCCATCCTGGCAGCCTGTGACGACATCCTCTCCCACAGGGCGGACGACGCTTTTCAGACAGACGCCTTCCAGGGAGGCGCCGGTACTTCTACGAACATGAATGTCAACGAGGTCATCGCGAACCTCGGGCTGCTCCACATGCACCATAAACCGGGAGAATACCAGTATCTCCACCCTCTGGATGATGTCAACATGGGGCAGTCCACCAACGACGTCTACCCCACTGCCCTTCGGATCGCTTCCATCCGTCTGGTGCGCCGGCTCAGCGACAGCTGCAGCCGCCTGCAGGAAAGCCTGCAGGTACGGGAAAATGAATTTGACAAGATTCCGAAACTGGGACGCACGGAAATGATGGACGCGGTTCCCATCACGCTGGGGGAGGAATTTGGTTCCTATGCCCAGGCTATCGCCCGGGACCGCTGGAGAATTTACAAAGTAGAGGAGCGCCTGCGCCAGATGAACCTGGGCGGCACCGCCGTAGGCACAGGGGACAACGCAGGGCGCCGTTACATGTACAAGGTCACAGACACCCTGCGGGACCTCACCGGCCTTGGCCTGGCACGGGCAGAATTTCCCATGGACCTGACCCAGAACAATGACGTGTTCGTAGAAGTCTCCGGCCTCTTAAAAGCCCTGGCCGTAAACCTGGTGAAAATCTGCACGGACCTAAGGCTCATGGGCTCCGGACCCAACGGCGGCCTTGGGGAGATCCGCCTTGCGCCGCTGCAGGAAGGCAGCACCATCATGCCCGGCAAGGTAAACCCGGTCATCCCGGAAATGGTGACCCAGGCTGCCATCCGGGTCATGGCAAATGACACCGCAATATCCACAGCCGCGTCCATGGGAAACTTCGAGCTGAACGCCTTTATGCCCCTGATCGCGGACACCCTGCTGGAAAGCCTCCATCTGCTGGTTGAAGCCACAGATTCCCTGCGCACCAAGTGCATCGACTTGCTTTCCGCTGACGAAGAAGGGTGCCGGAGGCACCTGGACAACGCCCTGGTCATCGCCACCGTCCTCTCCCCTTCCATCGGGTATGACGCCGCTTCCAGCCTGGCTGTCGCATCCAAGGGCGACCGGAAAAAATTCTGCCAGATGGTACTGGAACAGGGGCTTATGACAAAAGAGGACTTACATAAAGCCCTGCGGAAAGCAAAAATCCCACCAATAACAGAAACAGAAAAGCAAGCATAACTTCAAGCGGCAGGCGCACGCGCCTGCCTCCTTTTTCGCACATGGCGAAACTACGATTCCCGCCTCTAAACCAGGTTCCTCCTTGCGATATATTTTCGTACATGGTAAAAAATACTGTTCCCCTTGTTATAGAAAATGGTTCTAAAAGAAATGTTGGGATAAGGAATATGCCTTACCCCAACATTTCTTTTAGAACCATTTTTTCATTGCGATTGGCGATGGTAAAACCTGCCGCATGACCTGGACTGTCCGGAAACAATGACGTTATTGTAATTGATAGGAAACCGTCACCGTTGCCTTGATCTCCAGCTGTCCCGGCATCAAGTCCGTAGAGGCAGAGGAATCTTCCATAACCGCAGAAGAAACGTTCTGGTACTGGCTGGCCTCGTCCTGGCTCCCCTCCTTGATCGACACGACTGTACCCAATGACTTTCCGGCAGCTTTTGCCAGCACGTCCCCCTTTTCCTGGCATGCCTGGACCGCCTGCTGAAGCGCCTGTTCGTAAAGGGAATCATAGTTGCTGCAGGTGTAAGTAACGCCACCGATGGTATTGGCACCTGCCGATACGCACTGGTCGATAATGTCTCCCGCTTCTTTTACCTTCTGCCCGGAAATCGTCAGCATGGTCGTAACCGTATAGCCTGTGATCTCCTGGCTGTCAGAAGAGCTGTCATAATTCGGATACATATCATAAGAACTGGTGGCAATCTCATCCTCATCCACGCCCAGCTGCTCCAGGACATCGATGATGCTGTTGATGGTTTTGGTATTTTCCGACTGGGCAGAAGAAGCATCGGAATCCGTGGTTTCCACGCCTAAGGAAATGGCTGCTGTATCTGGCTCCTCCTCAATGGACGCCGTGGCAGTGGAAGTTACGGTGCTAGTGCCGGCATCCTGGCCGGCATCCGATCCGGAGTCTGCCTGCCCTCCTGCCGGCGGTGCCACCGCACCCATCTGCGCGTCTGCCGATAGGATGGCCGCGGTGCTGCTGGCATCCGCCGAATCGCTTCCGGAAGACGGCTGTGCTTCTGCCGAAACGCTTGCCGGCGGCTGCTGCGGCTGGGCGGAAGCTTCCTTCCCGGCTGAGGCATCTTTTGCCGCACTGCCGCATCCTGCCAGACAGATGGCCGCCGCCATGCACAAGGCGATGGCTGCCATTTTATTTTTTCCCATGTCCGATTCTCCTTTCTGGCCTGTAGAATCTCTTCGAAAAAGATAATGTCCAACTATTCCTTTCGAAAAGAATAAATTTCGAATTTCAAGAAAATAAGGATATGCCTGAAAGCGTCCTGCTGCCAGGAAATAAACCCTGTTTCCAGCTATATCATTAAGAAAGCCCTATCCTGTCCCAGGCATATTTATGGAAAGCCTGTTCCTGTCCCAAGGCATTTAATCTCCTACAGTTTACCATAATTTTCTTACCCTGTATAAATATTCATCCTTTGACTAAAGGCAGAAATAATTCATACAGGCCGGGCGGAAATTGTATTATAATAGCTCTTGGTTTTTGATATTTAATAGGAGGAATAACAAATGGAAATCTTTAACTATTGTGTCCCCACCCGGGTCCTTTTCGGGAGAGGCTCCCTCGAAACACTGCACACCCTTCCGGCTCCTGGGAAAAAAGCCCTGCTGGTTACCAGCCATGGCAAATCCCACATGCTGAACGGATCCTTCGACAAGCTGGTCAAAGAGCTGGATGCCATGGGCATTGAATATGTCCATTTCAACCACATCGCAGCCAATCCGGAAAATACCGCAGTGGAAGAAGGCGCCAAAGTCGGCCGTGAAAATAATGTCGACCTGGTCATCGCTTTGGGCGGCGGCTCCGTCATGGACGCTTCCAAGAGCATTGCCATGCTGATCCCGCAGCATACGGACTGCCTTTGGGATTTTGCCAACTCACCGGCAGGCGGCAAGAAGATGCCCACCGAAAAATCCCTTCCGTGGATCGCCATCACGACTTCCGCAGGCACCGGTTCCGAGGTAGATGCCACCAGCGTCATCTCCAACCCGTCTGTGTATGAAAAAATCGGCGTCAGCGGATGCGCTTTTGCTGCGATCGCTGTCGTAGACCCAGAACTGATGAGGACCGTTCCTCCGAAATTTACCGCTTACCAGGGATTTGACGCTTTGTTCCATTCCCTGGAAGGCTATATCAGCTGCAAGCACAACCTGATGAGCGAGCTGGTGCAGCGTACCGCCATCGAGAACATCGGCAAATACCTTGCCAGGGCCGTAGCAGATGGCAATGACATGGAAGCCCGTGAAAAGGTGGCCTTCGCCAATACCCTTTCCGGCTATTCCATGGTTTACAGCTCCTGCGCTTCCGAGCACAGCATGGAGCATGCCATGAGTGCTTACCATACCCAGCTGCCGCATGGCGCCGGCCTGATCATGATTTCGATGGAATACTTCCGTTTCTGGATCAAACGCCATGTCTGCGACGACCGTTTCATTGACATGGCCCGCTTCCTTGGAAAAACCGATGCCAACAAGCCGGAAGACTTCCTGGAAGCTTTGGCCAAGCTGCAGAAGGACTGCGGCGTGGACGACCTCAAGATGTCCGATTACGGCATCAGGAAAGAGGATGCCATGACGCTGGCAAAATGCGCCCGTGATACCATGGGACGCCTGTTTGCCGCTGACCCGGCAGAAACGACCGACGAAGACATCGCCGGCATCTATGAAAGGGCTTACCGCTAAAATGGAAGACGCTCACCCATGCACCGCGGCTGAGAGAAGCTTTCCGTAAAAAAGGAGGGGGAAGACCCGGTGTGAAAGCAAAAATCTCCGGTGCCTCCTTCCACCGCGCTGCTGCCATACCGCAGCACTGAAAAAGCATGGCGTGGTGAGCTTTTAAATCTTTTGCCATGAATTTACAAAAAAGGCTGTGGCACTCACTGTACCGCAGCCTTTTCTTGAAGCGACCCTGTTTTTACCTGGAATCACCTGAAAATTTTCACTTTTCTAAATATAATTGCTTAATTTTCCCACCGAATACATTTTACCTATACTTTAAATTTCGGCTAATGCCATCACTTTTTTATCTATCCTGTCATCATGCTAAAGGATTAAAGTATTTTCTTCCTTCCTATTCTTTTCTCCCTGCCGATTAATCCTGGTAACTGCTAGCTGCCACGCAACATCAAAAAGAAGGGCAGGATCACCCTACCCTTTCCTCTTAATATCCTGTCCCTTTCCGAAAATCGGATCGCCACAGCCGGAATTATCCTCCGTCAGACTTTAAACCGGTATCCTACGCCCCAGATCGTCTCGATATACTGCGGTCTGGACTTATCCGGCTCGATCTTCTCACGGATCCTCTTGATATGGACCGTCACGGTGGCGATATCTCCCACCATTTCCATGTCCCAGATCCGGCTGAACAGTTCCTCTTTCGAAAAAACATGATTCGGATGCTCGGCAAGGAACGTCAGGAGCTCGTATTCCTTCGTGGTCAGCTGCTTTTCCTCGTCATTGACCCATACCCTGCGGGCCGTCTTGTCGATTTTAAGCCCGTGGATCTCGATAATGTCATGCTCATCCGACTGGCTGTTGGAAATCCGGTTGTAGCGGGAAATATGCGCCTTGACCCTGGCCACCAGCTCGCTGGGGCTGAAAGGCTTGGTAATATAATCATCCGCGCCAAGACCCAGCCCGCGGATCTTGTCAATATCATCCTTTTTGGCGGAAACGATCAGGATGGGCTTTTCATTGTTCTTGCGGATCTTGGCGCAGATTTCAAAACCGTCCGCACCAGGCAGCATCAAATCCAGGATATAAAGGTCAAAATCTTCCTCCAGCGCCCTTTTGAGCCCGGCATCCCCGTCCGTCTCAATCTCCACTTCAAACCCGCTCAGCTCCAGGTAATCCTTCTCCAGCTCCGCGATTTCCTCTTCATCTTCTACAATTAATATCCTGCTCATCATCTATCTCCATTCTATGTGCTGCCTATTTCCGGCTGTCTTCATCCTTCCCGGCAGCATCGTCCTTGCTACCGGTCCATTTTTTCAGCAGGATGAACATCGTCGTCCCCTGGCCATACTCGCTGGTAGCCCAGATCTTCCCTCCATGGTCTTCCACAATTTTCTTTACAATGGAAAGGCCGATGCCGCTGCCGCCGGTGGACGAATTTCGGGATTCATCTGTCCGGAAGAACCGGTCAAATATATATGGAAGGTCTCCCTTGGCGATGCCCTTTCCGTTATCCTCTATCTCAATCTGTACGAACTGCTTCTCTTCCATCACGGAAAGCCGGACGTGGCCGCGCCCCTTTTCCGTATATTTGATCGAATTTCCTACAATATTACTTACAACCCGCTTGATCTGCTCCGCGTCCGCCAGGATCTTCGTGCCTTCTTTGCAGAAGTTTTCGTACTGGAAGGTCATCCCCTCCTCCCGGAGCTCGATGCCGATTTCCTCCGCGCAGTCATCAAAATAATCTTTAACCGAAAGAGGCTGGAAATGGTACGGGACGCTGTCCGTATCCAGCTTGGAATACAAAGACAGCTCATTAATCAGGGAGTTCATTTCGTTGGTCTTATTCAATATAATCTTCAGGTAACGGTCCTGCTTTTCCTTGGTAGACGCCACCCCGTCCAGGATGCCTTCCACATAGCCTTTGATGGAAGTGATAGGCGTCTTCAGGTCATGGGAAATATTCCGGACCAGCTCCTTTCCTTCCTTCTCATGGCACAGGTTCTTTTCCGCGGTTTCCTTGAGCATCTGCCGCATCTCTTCAAAATCATTACAGAGCAGGCTGATTTCGTCATGGGTGTCCTTGACGTCCAGGGAAAAATTGTACTTTCCCTCTTTAATATACTGGACGGCCTTCTGCAGGCGCTGGATCGGGGTCACAATGCTGGTATACGTCCACCAGCTCAAAACCACCGCCGTAAATATCAGGATCAGGACAAATGCCACCATCATGTCCACCACAAATTCCTGCAGCTGGGGGTTTCGCACTACGATGTCCCGCAGCACGTCCACGGACATATACGCGCTGATGCCGAAATAGACGATGACCACCATCAGCACCGGCAGCAGCACGATCAGTAAGAAAGAAATAATCAGCTTGTTTTTCAGTTTCATTGGAAAAAGCTCCTTTGCCAAAAGGAAAAGGCACCTGCCTTTTGATTTTTCTTACAGTATAACACGAAGGCGGAAAGGATTTCACTTCCTGCAGGTGGTTTGGAATGGTAAGATAATGGCATTGGCATTACAAAAATAAAAGAACGCCATGTCATTGAAAACGCCTGCAGCGTGGGCATGGTCTGCGTCAACGCCCTGCGTGTGTTGACATGAAATGAAAGAGAGCCACGCCATTATAAAGCACCTGCGCCGTGGCATAGCCTTCGTCAATGCCTGCGCGCGTTGACATGAAATAAAAAAGCCGGTCGGAAGGAAAACCAAATGAGTACAGCAACCGCAAAAACCGCGAGACATCCTATCAAAAATCCCACGGCAAGTAATTCGAAAAGGAACCCGAGAATCGACTGCCTGAAAGGGGCTTTGATCCTGTTCGTCATTGCAGGGCACCTGCTTGCCGGACCTATCCGGGAGTCCTTTCCCCGGTATCTCATCTATTCTTTCCACATGCCTGTTTTTATCGCGCTGAGTGGGTTTTTATGTAAACCTCGTAAACTGCTGGATACTCCTCTTCCCGGCCTGTTGAAAAAATATGGGAAGCGGGTCTTTTTTCCCTGGCTTGTGGCAGTGCAGGTTTTCTGGCTCATTAACCACTTTGGCGCTTCTCCCTCCCTGCGGGATTACGTTTCTACCTATTGGGACATCTACTTCCACCTGTGGTATATCCCGGGATTCCTATGCTACGTTTTCCTATCCCGCCTGTTTTTGGAATGGTTTTCCGGAAGAGGGGCGTCTCTGGAAAAAGCCCTGCAAAAGCTGGTGATTCTTTCAGCCCTTGTGAGCCTTGCCTTCTGTATCTGGTACCTGCTCCCCTTGGAAGATGGGACCCGGGCAGCCCGGATCCAGTATCTGGTTTACCATGACTTCCATCTGCTGTACTGGATTTATTTTACCTTGGGCATGTACGTTTCCACGCTGAGGCTAGACGCTTCTGGAGTTGTATTTAATGGAAACAGCCTGGCAAAAGCCGCTGCCACAAAAAACACTGCCGGCAGAGCCATCTCCTGTCCTTTCCTACTGGCAATGGCCTGTTTTTTCGCGTCCCTTTATATCTTTCTTTATTTTTATGATTATCCTGCGCTGGAGCATGCAGTCAAATTCTGCTTCAATACCGTCCTCATCCTTTACCTGTTCTCAGGATTCCGTGGGGTGCCTACAGCACGGCAAAGGGAAAAAAGTTGTGATAACAAAAATCTTTCGATTCAGAATGATCTTCTCCAGAAAGACCGTCCTGTGGCCAGGGTCTCTGCCTTGCAGCACAAAGCAGATTCTCCGTCACGTGAAAAAAGCCTATTTCCTTCTTTCCTTACTTACATCGGGAGGCATTCCCTGGCATTTTACCTGTACGTCCAAGTTGGAAAATCTATCACCGCCCGTTTCCTTTCTTTTTCAAAGGAACCTGCCGCTTTTACCCTGGCAGAGCTTATCCTGTCTCTCGTCTCTTTCCTGGTAATTGTCCTGATGCTCCGCGTGCCTTTCCTTCGGAAAACCATATTTGGAGAAAATTCCTAAATAACCCCTGCCTTGCAGAGGCAATGTCCCGATAACAGCTTTCATAGAGCCTTTCGAAAGGGAACAAATCCCACAGCCTCCCTTCCATCGATTTTTCTGCCAAAGCTTCAGCGGCAGAACAACATATCTCCAGATAAAACAAGGGCTGCCGTAATCACGGCAGCCCTTGCAGCTTTTTCGTTATGATCCGCCGGCTTTCAAAGAAAAGCCTGGGATTTTTTATACCATCGCCTCAAGAGACGTCATGGATTTATACCTGTAGCATCTTAAAGAAATGCCAGGAATTTTAAACCACTGGCACGGATGGATTAGAGATATTTCTTCAGGTCATCCACCTTGTCCAGATTCTCCCACGGAAGGTCTACATCGGTCCTGCCGAAGTGGCCGTAAGCCGCGGTCTGGCGATAGATCGGACGACGGAGGTCCAGCATCTTGATAATGCCAGCCGGACGCAGGTCAAAATTCTCGCGGATGATGTCTACCAGCTTCTCATCCGGCAGCTTGCCGGTCCCATCGGTATCAACGTTGATGGAAGTAGGCTGTGCTACGCCGATGGCATAGGAAAGCTGGATCTCGCAGCGGTCAGCCAGGCCTGCGGCTACAATATTCTTAGCCACATAACGTGCTGCGTAAGCTGCGGAACGGTCAACCTTGGTGCAGTCTTTTCCGGAGAATGCCCCGCCGCCGTGACGAGCGTATCCGCCGTAGGTATCTACGATGATCTTCCTGCCGGTAAGGCCTGCATCGCCGTGCGGGCCGCCGATGACAAAACGTCCTGTCGGGTTGATGTAGCACTTGGTGTTCTCATCAACCATGTCCTTCGGGATGATCTCATCAAATACGTATTTCTGGATGTCCTTGTGGATCTGCTCCTGGGTTACATCCGGGTCATGCTGGGTAGAAAGTACGACAGCTTCCAGCCTCTTGGGCTTGCCCTTTTCATCATATTCTACGGAAACCTGGGTCTTTCCATCCGGACGAAGATACGGCAGGGTGCCATCCTTGCGTACCTTTGCCAGCTGGTAGGACAGCTTGTGGGCAAGGGCGATGGGATATGGCATGTATTCTGCTGTCTCGTTGGTGGCATATCCAAACATCATGCCCTGGTCGCCGGCGCCGATGGCTTCCAGCTCTTCATCGGACATGTTGTTTTCTTTTGCTTCCAGTGCTTTGTCCACGCCCATGGCAATATCCGGGGACTGCTGGTCCAAAGCGACCATGACGGCACAAGTATCACCGTCAAAGCCCTTTTCGGAGCTGTCATATCCGATTTCCTTTACGGTCTTACGGACGATGGCTGGGATGTCCAGGTGCGCTTTCGTCGTCATCTCACCCGTTACAATAATAAAGCCGGTGCAGCATGCAGTTTCGACTGCAAGACGGCTCATAGGATCCTGCTCAATGGCAGCATCTGCAATCGCGTCAGAGATCGCGTCGCAGACTTTATCTGGATGCCCTTCTGTAACGGACTCAGAGGTAAAAAGTTTCTTCTCCATTGGTATGTCTTTCTCCTTCTTTTCTCAGGACACCTTCAAAGTAAATTTCTGGATATCCTTTTCTGAATAGGCAATCTCGATCTGTGCGCCGAGAGAAGCCAGTTTCCTGTCAAAGTCCTCATAACCACGTTCGATATAATAAATATCGTCCACCACGGTGATGCCTTCTGCGGCAAGCCCCGCGATAGTCAAAGCCGCCCCTGCCCTCAGGTCAGGCGCGTCCACCCGGGCGCCGGTAAATTTCGGCACACCGTTGATAATGGCGGTATTGCTTTCTACTTTAATATCGGCTCCCATCCTGGACAGTTCGTCCACATAGCGGAAGCGGTTCTCAAAAATGCTCTCCGTAACGATGCTGGTGCCCTGGCAGATCGCCAGCAGGGTCGTCATCTGGGGCTGCATGTCGGTAGGGAATCCCGGATATGCCAGCGTCGTCACATGGGTGCTGTGCAGCGGCTTGGATGCTACGACGCGTACCGCGTCGTCAAATTCTTCCACTTCGCATCCGATCTCTGCCAGCTTCGCGGTGGTAGCTTCCAGATGCTTCGGGATCACGCTTTTGACCATCACGTCGCCTTTGGTGGCAGCTGCAGCAAACATGAATGTACCTGCCTCGATCTGGTCCGGAATGATGGAATATTCCGTGCCATGGAGCCTGCGGACACCTTCAATCCGGATCACGTCGGTACCGGCACCGCGGATGTTTGCCCCCATGCTGTTCAAGAAGTTGGCCACGTCTACGACATGGGGCTCCTTAGCGGCATTTTCCAGGATGGTCTTTCCTTCTGCCATGGAAGCGGCCATCATGATGTTGATGGTGGCTCCGACAGAAACCTTGTCCAGGTAAATATGCCCGCCAACCAGCTTGTCGGCATGTGCCAGGATCTGGCCATGTTCAATTTCTACCTGGGCACCTAAAGCCCGGAAACCTTTGATATGCAGGTCGATGGGCCTGCTGCCGATGTCACATCCTCCCGGGAAAGCGACTTCCGCACGCCTGTATTTCCCAAGAAGGGATCCTAACAGGTAATAAGATGCGCGGATCTTATTGATATATTCATATTCCACGCTCAGCGTGTGGATATTTGACGCGTTAATCTTGACGCTATGGCGGTTAATCCTGTCAATCCGGACCCCGATTTCTTCCATGGCATGGATAAGCACGCCAATATCACGGACATCCGGAAGATTCTCCAGGGTGACCGTGTCATCCGTCATGACAGAAGCGGCAAGAATCGCAAGTGCGGCATTTTTCGCGCCTCCGATCTCTACCTCTCCGACCAGGGGGTTCCCGCCTTTGATCACATATTGTTCCATTAGATACCTCTGTCCTTTATTGAAACGAACAGATCTTCTCTCAACCTGCCCCGTATTCTCCTAAAAATTTTTATACAAAGCAATTATAAACATTACATAGGCTTTTGTAAACCGTAGAAAGTAATGGTCTTTTTCACGATTTTCTGTCTTTTTTCGCACAATTCTTTTGAC
Source organism: uncultured Lachnospiraceae bacterium (assembly GCA_902797185.1). Taxonomy (GTDB): domain Bacteria; phylum Bacillota; class Clostridia; order Lachnospirales; family Lachnospiraceae; genus RUG14243. Next base: position 11,803 of record CADBRV010000042.1, on the reverse strand, counting down.
TTAGGGCCACTTTACGTTAAAGTCCGCATTCCTTTACAATTGCAGCCACGGTATCTTCCACATCCATCTCATCCTGGTTGATGACGACATCCGCGTATTTGGAATAGAGCGGTGCCCGTTCTTCGTAAAGCATCCGCAGGGTCTGGCCCTTCCTGAGCACCACCCCCCTCTGCTTCAGGTTCCGGAGGCGCTTCTCCAGGATCCGGTAGGAGGTCCTTAAATAAACCACTTTTCCCAGGTCCCGCAGGTGGAACATGGCTTCTTTTCCATATACAGCGCTGCCGCCGGTGGCAATGACCGTATGCTGCACCTCGATGGAGGAAAGCACCCGGCTTTCCACCTTCAGGAACCCGTCTACGCCGGACTCCTCAATGACCTGGTGCAGCTTTTTCCCTTCCTGCTTCTGGATCAAAAGGTCCGAGTCCAGAAATTCCATGCCGGCTACCTTTGCCAAAATGACGCCCGCGGTGCTTTTACCGGTACCCGGCATCCCGATCAAGGTAATATTGTCTCCCCTCTGCCTCTTCACTGCTCTTTCTCCTGGCTGCTTTCATCCCTGAGGGCGCGGCTCTGGCGCTGGACTTCTTCCTGCTTCGCCTTGTCCTGCTGTTTTGCTTTGTCATCTTTGCGGTATTTCTGGATGGCGTCATTTAACGCCAGCATCCTGGCATCCAGGCCGGAAGCCAGTTCCGCGCATTCTTTCAAATCAGTATGGATATAATCCGGGGCGTTGCCCTCGAATTTATAGTAGATTTTATGTTCCAGGCTGGCCCAGAAATCCATGGAAATCGTCCGGATCTGGATTTCCACCTTCACGTCCACCACCCGGTCCGACATAAAGATAGGCACCGTGACGATCATGTGGTAGCTGCGGTAGCCGTTCTCCTTGGGGTTTCGGAAATAATCCTTCACCGAAACCACGGTCAGGTCGTTCTGCTGCCCGATCATTTCCGCCAGGCGGTAAATATCGGATGTAAACGAGCAGACCAGCCGGACGCCGGCAATGTCATTAATATAGGTAACCATGTCTTTGATGGTCACCTCATGCCCCTGCCGCTCCAGCTTCTTTACGATGCTGTCCGGGGCCTTGATCCTGGATTTGATATATTCAATCGGGTTGTAATTATTGCGGTATTGGAATTCATCGCTTAGGATTTCCAGCTTGGTACGGACTTCCTTGATGGCAGCGTTGTAAAGGAACATGACGGTTTCCCAGCTCTGCATGTCCTCTCCCAGCTCCTCTACTGAAATGGAACCCATGAAACTCTCCTCTTTCTCATTTCATCGCCCGAAGGGCGGTGAAGCAGGCCGCGCCCGCGCCGAAGGCGCTTTTTCATGGCGTGGCTCTCCTCTTTCTATTTTTCATCGCCTGAAAGGCGTTGAAGCAGGCCGCGCCCGCACGCAAAGCGTGCATTTTCAATAGCACAGCTCTCCTAAAACTTTTTAATATATGCTGTCTTCTTCCATCACCTGCAGTTCCAGGTAATCGAAAGGGATTTCCTCGATAAAAGAATCCTGGTAAAAGCGCACCTTGGCATGCTTCTTAAATTCCCGGATATTGGAATCCAGCCAGATGGGGGCTCCCAGGTCAAATTCCCGGCAGACCTGCTCGATGGCCCGGAATACCTTGTGGGTCCTGGTGTCATCGGTGGCATCCTCCACCACCATATCCTTTACAAGGTGGTTGCTTTTCCATTCTTTTGCCCAGATCCGGAACATGATTTCTTTCCTCTCATTTCATCGCCCGATGGGCGGTGAAGCAGGCCGTGCCGCACGCAAAGCGTGCTTTGATCATGGCGTGGCTTTGATTTTTCTCCTCTGCCTGCTGGCTTCATACATACACAGGGCGCAGGCGATGGCCGCGTTTAAGGATTCCACCTTTCCCTCCATGGGAATCCGGATCCTGCCATCCGCCAGCGCGACGGCTTCTTTGGTAAGCCCGTTACCCTCGTTCCCGATCAGGAAACCGCAGGGCCTGGTATAATCCGGCCCGTCATAGCAAAGGTCCGCCTCCAGGTCCGCCGCATATAAAGCGACGCCCCTCTCTTGCAACTCCCTTACCGCGGAGGGCAGGCTTTCCGCCTCCAGGAAAGGTACCCGGTAAATGGAGCCCATGGTGGAACGGACTGTCTTCGGATTATAAAGGCTTACCGTGCCCGGGCAGGCAACAATGCCCGTAATTCCTGCCCCTTCCCCAGCGCGCACTATGGTGCCCAGGTTGCCCGGGTCCTGGATCGCTTCCAGCACCAGTACCAGCGCAGGGCGGCCTGGTGGGAACATGTCATCCCATGGCCATTTTTTCTGCTTTACCTCGCAGAGGATGCCCTGGGGCGTCATGGTGCCGGAAATTTTAGAAAAGACAGGATCGGAAACTTCTTCATAGCGGGTTCCCCGGAGCAGCTCTTTATGCCCCTCTTCCTTCAGGAAATGCTGGGAAACATAGACTCCTTCCAGGCTTTCCCGGGGCACTTCCCGGAACATCCGGATGCCCTCCACCAGGAACGTGCCGCTTTTCCTGCGCTCCCGCTCCTTCGCGAAAAGGCGGGCCAGGCGTTTGACCTGCGGATTTTCCATACTCGTAATCATATTATCTTTTTCCCTCTATTTCAACGGGCGCCACATGATCCCCACGTTGCCCTCGCCATACATTTCCTTCATTTTGTCCAACGCGCCTTTTTCGCTGTCCACAGCCCAGTTGGGACCCAGCGCCCTCATCTGCTTTTCCTTCTGCAGGAAGACCACCACCTGGTCATCCCCGCTTTCGCTCTGGCGCAGGAGGGAGAAAAGCCCTTCTTCCTCTTCGCGGTAAGTATCCTTATCCGGGAAGCGGATCACGATTTCCTTGGAAAGTTCGCTGAATCGGCTGATTTTTTCGCAGATCATTTTCCCGTCCTGGTCCTCTTCTACGGTGGCGCGCCCGGTGATAAACACCTTTTCGTCCTCATTCAGGAGGGTGCGGTACTGCTCAAAGCTCTTTGGGAAGACCAGCACTTCCAGCGTGCCCACCATGTCTTCCAAGGTAAGGTAGGCCATGGGGTCCCCCTTTTTCGTAGCCTTGACGCTGACTGCCGTAATCATGCCGCCGACGACCGCCCTCTGGCGGTCCCGGATCTTGGGCAGGTGTTCGTTTTCTTCCACATCCAGGCGGAAATCTGCCGTGGTATTGGTCACCACCTTTTTCATGATGCCCTCATATCCTTCCAGGGGATGGCCGCTGACATATACGCCCAGCACTTCTTTTTCAAAGGAAAGCAGCTGGTCCTTGTCATATTCCTTGACCTTGGGCAGCGTGATCTGGAAATCTTTCTTTTCCGAATCATCCATAAAGTCAAACAGGGACATCTGGCCGGCCATGTTGTTTTTCCGGTCATCCTGCACCGCATCCAGGATACGGGTATAAACCTGCAGGTACTGCTTGCGGTTCCCACCCAGGCTGTCGAAAACCCCTGCCTTGATCATGTTTTCCATCATGCGCTTGTTCAGCTGGCTGTCCCCCAGCCGGGTGCAGAAATCCGTCATGGAAGTAAACGGCCCGTTTTTCTCCCGTTCCGCCACCAGGTTCTCGATCACGTTCTTCCCGACGCCCTTGATGGCAGAAAGCCCGTAGACGATGGATTTTCCATTGACGGAAAAGCCCCACTGCCCTTCGTTGATATCCGGCGGGAGCACCGGGATCTTCATCTCCCGGGCGGCCTGGATATACTCCGAAACCTTTGGCTGGTCGTCGATGACCGAAGTCATGAGGGCTGCCAGGTATTCCACCGGGTAATAGTATTTGAGCCATGCCGTCTGGTAAGTTACCACCGCATAGGCCGCCGAATGGGACTTGTTAAACGCGTAGTTGGCAAAAGCGATCAGTTCATCGTAAATCTTGTTGGACACCTGCTCGCTGATGCCGTTGGCAATACAGCCTTTTACATGTTCCTCCTCGCTCCCGTAGACAAATGCTTTCCGTTCCCTTTCCATGACCTCAAGCTTTTTCTTGGACATGGCACGGCGTACTTCGTCACTCTGCCCCATGGAAAAACCGCCCAGGTCCCGGACGATCTGCATAACCTGTTCCTGGTAAACGATACACCCATAGGTGGATTTTAAGATCGGCTCCAGCTTGGGGCAGTCGTAGTGGATTTCTTCCGAATGGTTCTTTCCTTTTATATACTGGGGAATAAAATCCATCGGTCCCGGACGGTACAAGGCAATGCCAGCCATCAGGTCGTCCAGGCACGTTGGACGCAGCTCCTTCATAAAGCTCTTCATGCCCGCGCTTTCCAGCTGGAAGACGCCTTCGTTTTTCCCGGTGGAAAGGGAATCATAGACCTTCCGGTCCTCCAGGTCAATCTTGTCGATATCAATGGAGATGCCCTGGTTTGCTTTAATGATATTGACCGTGTTCTGGATCACGGTCAGGTTGCGGAGGCCCAGGAAGTCCATCTTCAAAAGCCCCAGCTCTTCCACGGTGGTCCAGACAAACTGGGTGGTCAGCGTCCCATCCTGGGAACGGGAGAGCGGGATGTTCTCTACAATAGGCTCCGCGCTGATCACGACGCCGGCCGCATGCATGGACGCGTTCCTGGGCAGCCCCTCCAGGCGGCGGGACATGTCAATGAGGTTTTTGACCTGCTCGTCCGAGTCATACATCTGCTTCAGGTCCTTGCTGACGGAAAGGGCCTTTTCAATGGTCATATCCTTTTCCTGCGGGATCAGCTTGGCAATGTTGGACACAAAGGCATAAGGCAGGTCCATGACCCTTCCAACATCCCGGATGGCGCCCCGGGCCGCCATGGTGCCGAAGGTAATGATCTGCACCACATGGTCCTTGCCATATTTGTTCATGACATAATCAATGACCTCGCCCCTGCGTTCCACGTCGAAATCCATATCAATATCCGGCATGGACACCCTCTCTGGGTTCAGGAAACGCTCAAAGATCAGGTCGAACTTGAAAGGGTCGATGTTGGTGATCTTTAAGGAATACGCCACCACGGAACCGGCGGCGGACCCACGTCCTGGCCCCACCGCGATGCCATTCTGGCGGCAATAGTTGACATAATCCCATACGATCAGGAAGTAATCCACATACCCCATCTTCCGGATGACGGAAAGCTCATACTCCAGCCGCTCCTTCTGCTCTTTCGTTGCCTTGGGATAGCGCTCCCGGAACCCTTCTTCGCAGAGCCCGGTCAGATAGGAATCCGAAGTATATCCTTCCGGCACCGGGTATTTGGGCAGCTTCTGGTCATGGAATTTGATCTCCACATGGCAGCGGTCCGCGATCTTCTGGGTATTGTCCAACGCCTGGGGCGCGTAAGGGAAAAGCTCCCTCATCTCTTCCTCTGACTTTACATAATACTGGCCGCCTTCATAGCGGAGCCGGTTTTCATCGGAAAGGCGCTTCCCGGTCTGCAGGCACAAAAGCACGTCATGGGCTTCCGCGTCTTCCGCCCTGGTATAATGGCAGTCATTGGTAGCTGCCAATGGGATCCCGGTCTCCTGGCTCATCCTAAGGAGCTGCTGGTTCACCAGTTTCTGCTCCGGGATGCCATGGTCCTGGAGCTCCAGGAAATAATTTCCCTTGCCGAACGTTTTTTCATGCCATAATGCCGCTTCCTTTGCCGCGTCATACTGGCCGTACTGCAGCTTTTTCTGCACTTCCCCCGCCAAGCAGGCGGAAAGGCAGATGGTCCCTTCGTGGTATTTCTCCAGCACTTCCCGGTCTACCCTGGGCTTATAGTAAAAACCATCCTTGAAGCCGATGGAGGAGATTTTGAGCAAGTTATGGTAGCCGGTATTATTTTCCGCCAGAAGGATCAGGTGGTAATAGCGCTCTTCATCCAGGTGGCTCTCCTTGTCAAAACGGGAGCCGGGCGCCACATAGACCTCGCACCCGATAATCGGCTTGATGCCCTGGGCCGTCGCTTCCTTATAAAAATCAATAACGCCGTACATGACGCCGTGGTCGGTAATCGCCGCCGCGTCCATGCCCAGCTCTTTGACCCTGGCCACGTATTCTGTAATTTTATTGGACCCATCCAGGAGGCTGTATTCTGTATGGGTATGGAGATGGACAAAAGCCATGCTGCTTCTTCTCCTTCCGGAACTTTTTCTTTCTTTACTAAGATAAAGATCCATGCTAAGCGAAATACAAGAGAAGCCTTCCGGCTCCTCTCTTGTGATTCTATTTTGTCATCTTATCAATGACGAATAAACTCAACCCGATTAAGAAATCTGCCAAAGCGTCTAGTAATCGTTCTTTGGTGGATTTCTTTTTTTGGCACCTTCTTTTCCTCTGCCTGCTCTGTCGTTTCTTTTATACACTCCGTCCTGTCCTGAAATCCGCCCCTCCCGGAGAAGTGGCGCAAGGCCGCCGACAGCAGGATCCTCCCCGCTGCAATAACTGGTTTTTGTACGGCTTTCCGCGGTTTTACAAAGACTTTTTCGTTTTTTCCCGTCCTTTGCATTGCCATTCTTTCCCAAAAGTATTATTATCATTTACATGTAAAAACCCGAGAGCGGTTTTTGCAGTTGATCAGAAGGGATGCCGCACAGACCTTATTTTTGCGGCACAAGCCACTGCCCTCCAGCGGTGGAGAAGGAGGTTTTTCATTATGGCATATGTAATCAGTGATGCATGTATCAGCTGTGGCACCTGTGAAGGCGAGTGTCCGGTAGGCGCTATCTCCCAGGGTGATTCCCAGTTTGTAATTGATGCAGGCGCTTGCATCGATTGCGGTACCTGCGAAGGAAGCTGCCCGGTAGGCGCTATCTCCGCAGAGTAATTAATAAAGAGAAAAAGTCACACCGCGAGGCTGTGGCTTTTCCAACGCTTTTTCCAGGCGCCGGCTGAAAAGCCGGCGCCTGTTTTTGTCTGCATTCCTATTTTCACCAGGCATCCGCAGCCCGGCAGGCTGCGCGCCTGCTTTTCCTTCTATGGCTTTCACAGCCCGGCAGGCTGCATGCCCTGCTTTTCCTTCTCCGACGTCCGCAAGCACGTCTGGCGTCTGCTTTCCTTTACTCGTCTTCCTGCTTTCTCTGCAGGTTTCGAAACTGCGTGTACTGGGGCAGCCACATCAGGTGCACGGTGCCGGTAGGACCGTTTCTCTGCTTGGCGATAATGACTTCAGCCACGTTTTTATCTTCTGTATCCTTGTTATAGTATTCATCACGGTACAGGAACATGACCACATCCGCGTCCTGCTCGATGGCTCCGGATTCCCGGAGGTCCGAAAGCATCGGCCGCTTGTCATCCCTTTTTTCCACGGCTCGGGAAAGCTGTGACAACGCGATAATCGGCACGTTCAGTTCCCTGGCAATGGCTTTTAAGGAACGGGAGATTTCCGAAATCTCCTGCTGCCTGGACTCCGTCCTGCTGCTTCCGGCAGTCATAAGCTGCAGGTAGTCGATCAAAACCAGTTTCAGCCCGTGCTCCAGGGCGTATTTACGGCATTTGGAGCGCAGCTGGGAAGTGGAAATCGAAGGCGTGTCATCAATAATGAGCTTGGATTTGCCGATGACGCCCGCGCTTTCGATCAGGCTCTCCCATTCCTCTTCCCGGAGGTTCCCGCTTCGGATGCTTTGGGAGTCCACATGGGATTCCATGGAAAGCAGACGGTTTACCAGCTGCTCCTTGGACATCTCCAGGCTGAAAATCGCCACGCACTCGTTCTTTTTCGTAGCCAGGTACTGGGCGATATTTAACGCAAAGGCCGTCTTACCCATGGATGGGCGGGCAGCCAGAAGGATCAGGTCTGCCGGCTGGAATCCTGCCGTCTTGTAATCCAGGTCCGTAAAGCCACTGGGAAGGCCGGTGACATTGCCCTTGGTCTGGGAAGCCTTTTCCACTTTCTCCAGCGCTTTGATGACGATCTGGTTTACCGGGGTAAATTCCTCCGTATTCCTTTTCTGGAGCACTTCGAAAATCTCATGCTCCGTATGGTCCATGATGTCCTCTACGCTCTCGGAATCGTCATAGCACTCCTGCTGGATTTCCCCAGTGGTACGGATCAAGCGCCTGAGCAGGGATTTGTCGTACACGATCTGGGAATACTGGCGGATATTGCCGGAAAAAGGCACTTCCGCCACCAAGTCGCCAATAAAGGCCTGGGTGCACATTTCCTCCGGGAGCCCCTTCTCTTTCATGCGCTCCAAAAGCGTCACGCTGTCGATGGGCTTTCCTTCGTTATAAAGTTCCTGGATTGCCTCGTAAATCGTGCCATAATTCTTATAGAAGAAATTGTCCTTCGTCAAAAGCTCCTCTGCCGCCACGATGGCATCCGGGTCCATGATCATGGACCCTAAGACAGAGCGCTCCGCATTCTGGGACTGGGGGAGGACCCGCCGTTCAATCTCATCTGCCATGGGCGTCCCCTCAGGATTCTTCCGTTACTTTCACGCGGATCGTGCCCGATACTTCCGGATGGAGCTTCACTGGTACCTCGAAGGTGCCAAAGGATTTGATGGGCTCGTCCAGTACCAGCTTCTTTTTATCCAAGCCCAATTTCAGCTGCTCTTTCATGGCCTGGGCGATTTCCTTGGAGGAAACGGAGCCGAATACCTTTCCGCCTTCCCCGGCTTTGAGGGTGACAGAAACCGACATGCCCTTCATTTCCTCAGCCAGCTTCTTTGCCTCTGCCAGGCGCTCTGCTGCCAGCTTTTCTTCGTGCTTCTGGCGCAGTTTCCAGTCATTGATGTTCTTCGGGGTGGCCTCGATGGCCTGCTTCTTGGAGATCAGGTTCCTGCCATAGCCATCGCTGACCTTGACAACCTGTCCCTTTTTTCCCAACGTCCTGTTATCTTCCAATAAAATGATATTCATAGCTTGATATCTCCTTTTTCAATCCTGCGGTCCAAAATCTCCTTGATCTGGGAAATGACTTCTTCCTCGTCTTCTCCTTCCACCTGGGCGCCGGCCACGTTCCTGTGGCCTCCGCCGCCCAGATCCTCCATAATGGACTGGACGTCGATTTCGTCAATGGACCTGCCGCTGATATAGATTTTGCCCTGGTAAGGCGTCAAAACAAAGGATGCCTTGATGCCGATAATGTTCAGCAGCTCGTTGGCCGCCTGCGCGCCGGAAACCGTAGGGCTTTCCACGTCTTCCGCCGGGCAGGTGCTGATGGCAAAGCAGCCGCGGTAAACCTGGGCCCTGCGGACTGCCTCCGCCCTGGCCTTGTAACCGGCCATGTCGTTCTGCATGAGCTTGCGCACCCGGGTCACATCCGCGCCGGCACGCCGCAGGGCGGCTGCCGCTTCAAAGGTACGCACGCCGGTCTTGGTGGTAAAGTTGTTGGTATCGATCACGATGCCCGCGTAAATGCTGTCTGCCTCTTCCGGGTTCAGCTGCACGTCATCTGAGAAATACTGCAGCACTTCTGTGATCATCTCACAGGTAGAGGAAGCATATGGCTCGATATAGGAAAGCACTGCGTTGTCGATAATCTCTTTTCCATGCCGATGGTGGTCAAATACGACTACCGTTCCGCCGCAGTGGAGCAGCTCCGGGCATTCCGTATAGCTGGGGCGGTTGACATCCACCACCATGACCAGCGTGTCCCGGTCCGCCTGGTCCACCGCTTCCTCGGTGGAATAAAACATGTCTGCCGGATACCCGTTGTCCACGGAAAACCGTTCCTTCAAAGGACGGATGGAACTGGTGACCTGGTCCAGCACGATGTGGACCGGCTTGCCCAGCATAGACGCCGCATGGTAAATACCCACAGAAGCGCCAAAGGAATCCACATCCCCGATCTGGTGCCCCATGACCATCACGTCCTCGCAGCCTTCCATGATCTCCCGAAGGGCCTGTGCTTTAATCCTGGCCTTGACCCTGGAGACCTTTTCCACCTTCCGCTTGGAATTGCCGTAATAGGTGACTTTTTCATTTTCCCGGATGACGACCTGGTCGCCGCCCCTGCCTAACGCGATATCCACCGCGGACTTGGCGAATTCGTTATTTTCCTCGTAATCCTTGCCGCCGACGCCGATGCCTACGCTCAAGGTCACGCCGGCATGGTTGCCTTCATGGACCAGCTTGACGTCTTCCATGATTTTAAACTGGTTCTCCTGGCACTGGTCCAGGAATTTCTGTTTAAACACCACCAGGTATTTATCCCGGTCGAACTTCTTTAAGATGATGTTGCGTCCGGAGAAATAGCTGCTGACCTTCCGGTCGATCCTGGCCAGGAGCATGGATGCCTCCACGGAATCGATGCTCTCTGTCACATCTTCATAATTGTCGATATAAACCAGGGCCACGCCCACCTGTTCCTGCTGGTACTCCTTCAGCAGGGAAACGTATTTTGTTTCATCCCGGAGTAGGAGGGAAATGGCTTCCCGTTCTTTCCCGTTCCCGATCTGCAGGCCTTTTCCTTCATAACTGGGCACCAGCTGCTTTTTCAACTCCGCCACCAGCTGCCTGCCTTCATAGTCAATGGAGAACTGCCCCTGCCGGTCGATCTTCATCAGGCTTTCCCTGGAAAGCGCGGGAAAAATCCCGGCGATGGATTTGTGGTAAGTCTCCCGTTTCCCGAAGACTTCCCGGAACATCCGGTTCATCCAGATAATCCGCCCGTCGTCTTCCAGCAGCGCAAAGGGCACTTCCAGGTTTTCCAGAAAGCCCCTCTGGATCACGCTGTCATACTCGGAAAAACGCAGCTGCTCATCGCTTAACGTTTTCCGGTTTACTCTCAGGAGGATCAGGTATAGCAGGACATAAAGCCCCAGGAACAGTGTGATGCATGCCCCTGCCTTGATGCTGAAAAAATAGACCACCGCGTTCAGCGGCCCCATCACAAGCAGCAGGAAAAGGGGGGCATAAAGCAGAGCCTTCAGCCTTCCCTTAAAGGTGATATTGCCACCCATAATTTACACTCCTCTCCCTTCCAAGGATGCCCTGTTTTCTGCCAGGCACCCGCCCGGACAATGTGTCCCAGGCTCAAAGGCATGGTCTGGCGGACTGCCCCAAAGAGCCATGACACGGAATAGTATATCATGCTTTGAAGAAAGATTGAAGAAAGATAGGCGCGCAAGGGAGCATAGAAAAACAGCCTGAAGGCAGCATTGGCTGCCGGGTAATCCAGGCAGAAAAACAGCGGAAAAAGCATCTGCTGCGGAAAAATCCGGATCGAGAAACACCTGGATGCAAAGGTCTGCTGCGGAAAAATCCGGATCGAGAAACGCCTGGATGCAAAGGTCTGCTGCGGAAAAAAAGGGATAAAAAAAGCAGCGCAGCCCTTTCAGGCCGCGCCGCTTATTACACACTGGATTAGTCTGCTACATACGGCATCAGTGCGAGATGACGTGCACGCTTGATGGCGGTGGTCAGTTCCCTCTGGTGCTTTGCGCAGTTACCGGTAATCCTCCTGGGAAGGATCTTTCCTCTTTCGGAAACATACTTCTTGAGCTTTGCGGTATCCTTGTAGTCGATTACATTATCTTTTCCACAGAAAACGCAGACTTTCCTCCTCCTGCGTCCTCCTCTTTTTTCGCCTTTTGCGTATGCCATGGTTCGATCTCCTCTCAATCTTCGCACCTGCCAGGCGGCAGGTACAGCACTACTGCAATGGGATCCTGCGTCATGCTGCCTTGTGCAGCCGCGCCTTAGTTAAAAGGAAGCTCTTCGTCGATCCCCTCCGGGATGTTCATGAACCCGTCATCTGCCGGCTTTGGTGCTTCCTGCTGCGTCTGCCTGGAAGAATTTCCAGACTGGCGGTACCCGCCATTTCCGGAGGAAGCGTTTTTGCTCTCTGCAAATTCCTGGTTCTCAACGACCACTTCCGTCGTGTAGACCTTCTGGCCTTCCCGGTTG
>CADBRV010000041.1 GCA_902797185.1 uncultured Lachnospiraceae bacterium | reverse complement strand
TGTGGTAACTTAATTTTACCGGCTGGCAATAGACTATGTCTATTTTTATATGAAATTGAATTTGCGAAACTTATTGTACGTTATCAGCTATCCTCTTGCGCCAAGTCGGATACATCAGCAAGGCTATGCAGCAGGAAGGATGAAATAACAGGACTCCAAAAGGGCAAAAAAAATGGAGCCATTTAGCTTTCTCGTCACTAAATGGCTCCCCTAATGAAATTCTGTTAGTTTCACTGTATAACCTCCTTTTTCCTTTTTGACCTCAAGGCTCGTTTTCAAGTTTCCATCTATTTCAACTCTCGAGAGATTCAAGTATGGAACTCGTCTCTACCTTCAGCCTGATGAACAAGTCTTCCCGCATCTCATCTTTTCATCCGCCACCCCGGTAGTGGTCTGCTCGAGGCTGCTGCTGATGAAACAGCACCGGATGTCTTTGATTTGCTCTCTTCCTTTGTTCTATCTGTATTATATTCTACACTTCCTTCTCTGTCAAGCTTTTTTCTGTTATTTTCATTATTATCTTTTATTTGTCTTTCTATTCTGACGTTATCTGAATAAATGTTAAGTTTTACATCTTATTTTTTGATATTAATAGAAATCCGCATGAAAAAGGATTTTAAACTCTGCCAGGCAAAATCGTTCGTATCATAAAATACACAGGCTCCAATCATTTTCACCATCCTATAAAGCCTGTCCCGAAATATCTTTCGTGAAATGGATCTTAAAAGGAAGAAACCGCCTCCCAACGCCAGACAACGGTCCCGGCAATAGAAGACGGTCCAAACGCCTTTCCCTTTTGGGGAAAGTGCCTCATTATTATTAAATTATTAAATCATCCTTCGCAAATTAGGTTATCCACAATTAGATTATCTCACGCCGGCCATGCAATGCCGGCCATGCAGCCACGGCCAGGTCGAAAGACAGAATTGATCATTGTTTCTATCGTATTATCTTTTTAGACCAGTGGATATAGCTCCTCTTATTTCACATATTTGTAGATATACTCATCAATCTTCTGCTCGTACTGCTCCTTGCCCATTGCATAATTGGTTTCATACCTGCCACCGGAGATAGTCAGCACCTCGGCGTTTCCGTTAAAGGCATCCTCCATCTCCTGCTCTGCATCATCCGACAGGATCTGGTCATCGCTGCCATACACCAGCAGCACCGGTATCTTGTCCGTTACAGAATCGGCTACATCCACGCTCTTTATGGAGAAATCTTCCGCCCGCTTTGCGCCTGAGTTAAGCAGTGGCACACCTGCCCAGGCAGGCACATGGACCAGGTTCTTGCAGAAACATTTTGCAAGGGAGGTAAGGCTGGGATAAGCGTCTTCCGCGATGATGAAATCCACGCTGTCCGGCAAATCCTCCATCGCCATCAGCTCGCTGCCGGCACCCAGGAGGTTGCCATAAAGGATAAACTGCTGGTCCCCGTAGGTTTGTGTGATGGCATCCAGTTCCGCTACGAGGTCTTTGGATTCATTGAGCCCCCAGGTGACCTGGCCTCCTCCGGAATCGCCATGGTCCCGAAGGTCCGGGATAAAGATGTTGTACCCCTTTGACCAGAAATAAGGTGCCAAAAGTTCATCCCCATCCTTGGACTCGTCGAAAGAATGCAGCATGACCACGGTCACGTTGCTCCCCTGGTCATAATAGTAGGCGGAAAGGGTGGCGTTATTCGCCCCTTTGATGGTCATCGGATAGCCCAAGTTCTGCTGCTTCCAGTTGTCATAATCTTCCTGGAGCGGTACCAGGGCGTCCGTTTCCTCATCGGTATGGTCAAACATTTTAAATTCTTCCAGCGCGTCCGTCGTCCCTTCATAATGCCCGATAAACATATGGGCATAGTTGGCAGGCAGCCTCCACATCCAGACCGCGATAATAAACAAGACCGTAAGCGGGATGGTGATGGCAAGGAACTTCCAGTCCATCTTGACCTTGCCGCCTTTTTTCTTCTTCTTTTTCCCGCCGGCAGTTTCAAAATTCTCGGTGGAATAAAGTGTCTTCTTCTTTTTATCTTTCTGGCTCATTTTTCCACCTCCTTACCTTGCAAACCGCATACCGAGGAAATCTTCCTTCACGGTAATGGAGGATTCCTGCTGCTCCAGCCACTTACTATATGCCTGTTTTATCAAAGCTTCCCTGGCGTTGACCAGGCTCTCCTTTTCTCCCCTAGACACATAATAGGCAATATAAACCTTCGACCCGTCACTGCTCTTTACTGTCGTCATATCACCTGGTACCCGGCTAGCAGAGGTAGCCCAGGAAACGATTTCCTGCGGATAGGCAGTATTTGAGGACCTGAGGTTATGGATTTCATAAGAAGCGTTTCCGGAAGCATCACCGGAAGAAGTGGAAATGGCATCGGCACTTTCGGATGTGGATGCCGCCGCGTCAGAGCTTTCCGAAGAGGATGCGTCCCCGGACATTTCTGCCGTGATGGCATCGGATGCCGTAGACTTGCCGGAAAAGTCCGCTGCCAGCTCCCGGAAGGCAGCCTCGTCTCCGCCTTTTTCTTCAAAAGCGGCCATAATGTTATCTTCCCGCTTGTCCAGGTTGTCCAGCTGGGTCTGTCCTACTTCCTGGCTGAAACGGTCGATTGGCGCCTCCATCTGGAGCAGCAGGATGTTGGCGGTGTAAGCGTCCCCGCTCTCCTTCTGCTGCGCATAGGCCTCCACCTCGTCCTGAGAGGGGGTAAACTGCTGCTTTACCAGGACCTGCTTATATTCATCCGCCAGGAGCCCCTTTTCGTATTCGGTATAATACATTTTCTCTGTTACCCCCGGCTGGTAGACATGCTGCAGGTAATCCTTCACCTTTTTCAGTCCGGAATTGGCGGCCAGCTGCTCCATCCTGGTTTTCTCCGCCTCCAGCTTCTCTTCTCCGGAATCGCTGAGGGCATAACCGGCATCCTCCGCGGCCTGGCAGAGGACATACTGCTCTTCCATCTTGCTTTCCGCATTCTTCCGGAAATAATCTCCCCAGGACATGCCATACGGGCTCTGCTGCCGGTGCATCCTGGAATTGCTGTACAGCCCCTGCTTCGTCAGGTCTTCCCCCGAGTGGTCAGCCAGGTACTGATAATATTCGTTGTAATAGTAGATATGGTATTGGGCGACATTGTATTTTTCATCGCCAATCGTAACCGCGGTAAATGCCCTTTGCAGGAGCCCCGAGGCAATCAAAGCAAATACGCCTACCATGGTAAAGATGACAGCCCATATGCTGGTGGAATTCCGTTTCATAACTCAATTACCTTTTTACTTGAAAAACCGGGGTACCAAATGGTACCCCGGCTCCAATACTACAGAAACATTAAGAAGAGGGTTCTTTTTGTTATCCTGTTTACAGATTAATAGAAAAGGATTGCGATTGCAACTGCCAGCAGCGAGAAGATAATCGGGATGAGGACAGTCAGGATAAAGCTGTGGATATAAGACTCTTTGTAGGTTGTCTTGAACATTGCGATACCGGTTGCAACCTGTGCGGAATGCGGCAGGGAGTCCAGCGTCGTAGAAGTGCAGACCAGAATCCTGTGCAGTGCGCCATTGTTGACTGCCGGGTTTGCTGCATATGCAGAACCAAAGGTAGACAGCCAAAGGATCAGTCCGCCAATACCATCTGCGCAAAGGCCGGCGATCAAAGCGATGGACAGCCAAGCGGAGAAGTACGGATTTACATGGATGTTCAAGAACATCTTCTGCAGTGGCTCAAAGCAGGCAGAAGCCTGTGTTACCTGGCCGAAACCATAGACGCAGGCAGCCATTACCATGAACGGTGCCAGGTCCATCCAGCCACGGGACAGGATCGTCTTAACCGTGATCTTCTTGGTAGCTTCCCTGTTCAAAATCATAACGGTCGCGGTGGTAATCCACATGGAGAAGCAGACAGCCGTCATAGCGGCAAGCTTCAGTCCCATCTGGAAAATGAAAGCCAGGACCAGGATCTCGATAACCGGGAAGATGGACTTTGCGAAGGACGGGATTGGGATATCACCGAACTGGCCGCCGGTTACATCCACAGCAGCAACCTCTGTGCCGCCGCCATCCGGTTCTACATACCCTTCTCCATTCTTACGTGCTTTTGCAATAATGTAATGCAGGTAAATCAGGCAGAGCACGATGCCGACTGCAGAGCAGGTCAATGACATGCCCGGTGCTGCGTAAAGGGTCGTTCCCAGATAAGTAGTCGGCAGTACGTTCGGCAGTGCCGTAACGCCCGGCAGGGTAAAGGAAACGATAGGCGGTGCTGCGATGCAGGCTGCGTATCCGATGTTGATAGGAAGGTCAGCTTCCTTCATCAAAGAGAATACGATCGGAGCCACGATGAACAGATACATGTTGATACCTGCCAGCTGCAGCAGGGCGGATACTACGAAGATCGCGTACGGTGAGAACTGGACACCGAACTTCTCTACGATGGTATGTGCCATGGAATCGCCGGTACGGGTTTCACGCATTACAAACGCGAACACGCCGGATGAAAAGAACACCATGGAGTTGTTAACAATGAAAGTACCAACACCAGTTGGGAATGATGTAAAGATTGCGCTGATCCATCCATCGGAAGCGCCGATCCCCACGATGCAGGCACCAATGAATGCAGCAAGAGCTGTATGAAAGCCCTTAAAGCAGAGGATGATGAATACTACAAGCCCGATAAGCAAGAAGGCCGCAGATCCAGCAACACTTGTGACCATACTTTTTCCTCCCTTCGAAAATACGTATGTTCTTTTTCCCCTTCTTAGTTATAAGCATATGCCCCAAACATATACTTCCTCTAAGTACCTATTCTATTATAGCGGACTTCACTTTTCCTTTAAAACAACCATTTCCTTTTCCATTCACAACCAAATGTAGTCGCATTATGGAACCATCCACCACATTTCGTTGTAACCTTCTGATTATTTCGTTCGTTTACGGAAATATCTTTCTTTTGCTATGATTTTTATGGCGGTAATATATCATCACCCATTCCTGATATATTACCATTTACATAGGTAGAAACTAATTTGTAATAACGTCCTTTTGGAAGGCTCTTACTTTTTCATTTCTTCACCTGTATGGACAGGCTCTGCATTCCACATCGTCCTATGCCACCGCCTTGCCAGGCGACGGCATAAGACGATGCGGCTGGTACATCGTAAGGAAAGCCTATGCATTTTTTGCATGCCCTCGGAAAGGGCGGAAAACAAGGGCATATGCCCGGAAAGGAAGGAAAATGGAAAAAGGATTGACCATTTCCGGCGAATACCTGGTGAAACAGACGAGAAACCTTCGCCATCTGGAGCTGGAAGAAGGTGCCGTGCTGAAAGCGCCAGAAGGAAAATTTGTCACCCTCCTGGTAGACGGCATCGGCAGGCAGCCAAAGCCCGGCGTTTATAATGGGGACATCCAGCTGGTGGTAGCGGACACTTACCATATGCTGCCCCATGGACTGATGCGCCCCTTTCACCGTTCAGAAGATTTCCATGCAGCCCTGGTCATTGACAACGGGAAAATCGTAGAAGAAAAAGAAGTGCCCCAGCTTTTCCAGGGAGGCACTGTGACAGACACCTATGCACAGGATTTTTCCCTGCAGAGCGACGAGGAAAACTTCAACGGCATTATCGTGGCCGGTGACAGCAAGTATGCCATTTCCAACGCCCAGATCTATCTGGAGGGACATGGTTACAATGATTTCCTGGGTGCCGGCGCGGGAATCCAGGCAATTGACAACGCCTACGTCCAGATCAATGACTCCAATATCAACTTAAACGGGGTAACCCGCTGTGCCATCCACTGCGGCGGCAATGCTACGATAGAAGTCAATGACTGCAACATCATCAATGAATCCCCGGATGACCCGGAATGGATGGGGGATTTTTCCTGGGGCATCGGCGTCACCGGGACAAACCGCCTGGTACAGCTGGCAGACAACGGCACGGTCTATTACAACCGCTGCTACCTGAAGACCAACGGCTGGGGCGTCTTCTCCATCGACGGCTGTGATGACGTGGCAAGGGTTTATGTAACCGACTGCGTCGTAGACCTGTCCGGTCCAAGGGCACATGGCTATGGCACCTTCTGCATCGGCGACCGCAACACCGTCATCATTGACGGCTCTGATTTCCACGTAAACGGATATACCATGCTGGTACGTTCCATGATGGACGGTGCCGCCAAGGCGGAAATTATCAACGGCTCCCATATCACCGGGAACCGGTTTGCGGTCATGTGCATCGGTGACTGCTCCACCCCGGTAAGGCTGGCGGATTCTTCCTTCGACACCGGCAAATCCACCATCGTCGTAAAAGGCTCCTCTTCTGACATCGAAGTAGAAAACTGCGATATCACCGCGGGCAACGGCGTCATCCTCCAGCTGCAGGACAATGACGAATGCGGCATGGATTATGATGCTTCTAAAGTTCCGGACCGGGAAGATGTCTATGTGGAAGGAAGGGACCTGGGCGAAATCACGCCGGAAGACGTCACCCTGACCCTGATTGACGATGAGCTGGAAGGGAATATCTTCAACTCCACCACCAACCTCCATATGGAAAAAGAAGGGCGTAAAGGAGGCATGGGCAATCCCAAGACCTTCGGAGGCCTCTTTGCGGCGCCTCCGGGAGCTGAAAACCCTCTGGAAGCCCCTCCAGCAGGCGCTATGGATGACCCGGACGCTCCCCGCGATGAAATCAATTATGAAAAGAAGCTCCGCGGTCCTAAGAACCTGGGCGTTGCCCTGGTAGGCACTACTTTGAAGGGACAGATCTCTTCTGCCAGCGCTTCTTACCGGGAAGGGGTGGAATGGATTGATGAATACAACCGCCTGGAGCTTTCCAATATTACCCAGAAGGCTGCGCCGACGATCAACAATGGCGTCATCGTTACGGTAGATACCGACTCCACCTGGTTTGTACATGGCACAAACTATCTGACCAAGCTTACCTTGGGCGAACATGCACTGGTGCTGGCTCCGGATGGGAGGAAGCTCTCCTTCCAGGTAGGCGGCAAAGAGACCCGTCTGGAGCAGGGAAAAACCTATGAAGGCAGGATCGTCCTGAAGGCGGAATAACCCTTTTCCTGAAAGCAGGTTAAGCTTTTTCCAAACAGGCAAGGTGCTTTCAGGTTGAATCATACTTTTCCCGGGGTTATCCTGGCATCTGGCAGGCACATGGAAAAGGAATTCTATACTGCCAGTTTGAAAGGCGTTTTTCAATTAAATTTTTTCTAGAACAAAAGACAGGTCGTGGGAACGAGAAGCACATGCTTCCTTACAGGCAGACAGGCAGATCATCGGGCTTGTTTGCCTTGCCGGAAAATGTGCAGGCCGTTTCCGCAGCCTGTTTTTTTCTGGTGATACCGTTTTTTCCATTCCGACCTACAAATGCTTTTCCATTTTTCCAGGCCAGCCCCGGTATACAGAAACTTTTACACCTTTTGTATCAGCCTCAGCATACGTTTCTCCCTAACCCTGTAAGCGTAATTATTAGGCATGTCTAACTTGTCTCGGACAACAAATTGTAGTAGAGTTAACTACGAGGCAAGCAGGTACTATTTAACAGGACGGCTTGCCTGTATTATTATTTGTTTGTTTACAGAGCCACGCTATAAGATACGCTCCGGATGCAACACATGGCATGCCAATTTCATGTGCCTGTGGCGCCGGTGCACTCTGTGCCACCCTCCTTCGGGTGATGAAATATAAAAGTGGAAACCGAGCCATGGAAGATACGCGTATTGCGTGTAGGCACGGCCTGCTTCATCACCCTTTGAGTGATGAAATGGAAAGGAGTATTTGAATGATCAGTGATGTCATGATCACGTCTTTCCTGACATTGGCAAAAACGCTGAATTTTACGAACGCGGCAAAAGAATTATACCTGAGCCAACAGGCAGTCAGCAAACATATTTCCCGGCTGGAAGAAGCCCTTGACTGCCAGCTTTTTACAAGGGAACGGGGCAACATCCAGTTGACCAAGGCCGGGCAGGTTTATCTGGAAGTATTCCAGCAGTATGAGGCTTCCATGGCTGAGGCAAAGGTACTGGTAAAAAGGCTGACCCACCGGGAAGAAAAGAATATCACGGTCGGTTATCTGGACCTTTTAGACATTTCGGAGCTTTTTTACCCGATCCTCATGTCATATAAAGATAAAAACCCGGATGTCGTTTTTGAATACCGCTCTACCCCGGACTGGGAGCTTCCCGCCTTTCTAAGGGACGGGAAAATCGACGTGGCCATCACCTTTGATTCCGAGATGGAAAAGCACACGACAGAGGATATTGAATCCATTGTCATCGGGCGCGCCCGGGAAATGCTTTTTGTCGCGAAAGACCATCCGCTGGCTACAAAAGACGCCAATTACCATGATTTTAAAGACGAGAACGTCTTTTTCTCCCTGCCTCCCAGCGGGAATATCAACGGATTGCTGAAACGGATGGAATCCTATGGCTTCCCTTACGAGAACCTGGTCATAGCTGACAACATGCTTTCTTCCTGCACGGCCATCGAGATGGGACAGGGTGTTTCTTTTGCCATTGACCCATGCAAACTGATCAACAAAGAGACCTTTGCCACCTATCCTACGGAACATGTGGTCCAGATTATCCTGTGTTACAGGAAAACAAACGAAAACCCCATCCTGCCGCTCTTCATCGAGATGACAAAAAAATATATCAAGGAAAACCCGGAGATCCTGGAGTTACACTAATTGCCTTTACGACGCGGAACGCGGCATCTGTCCATGAAAATTCCTGTTGCCCATCAGGCATCCGGCCACTCCGCCCATCTATAATATAAAAAAACTGTCCTCAAATTTGAAAGGACAGTTTTTTCTCTTCCTTCTTCTTTACAGCCGGATTTCCAAGGCACCGCTGCACGCGTGTGTCTGGAAATCCGGCTTTTTTCATTTCGTGCCATCTCCCCGAAGAATGATGGCGCAGTCCATGCCCTCGCACGCAGTACGAATTGGAATGGTGTGGATTTCCCGTAATGTCTTCTCCCGAAGAGTGATGGCGCAGTCCACGCGTTCGTGCGAAAGACAAACCGGACTGTCGTGCCCTTCCTCAGGCATTTTTCGACTGCTGGATCATCCTCTGGATAATGCTGTTCGCTTTGTCATAAAGGAACTCCGGATCCTCTCCTACATCAAAGCGGCCGTCTTCATAAACAATATACCCATTGATCATCGTCATCTTGACATTCTGCTTGGAACCGGCATACACGATATTCTTTACGATATTATTTTCCGGCTGCATATTGGGCTGGTGCATGTCGATCATGATGATGTCGGCATATTTGCCCTCTGCCAGGACATCGCAGTCGTCCAGCCCCATGGCGTGTGCGCCGTTTACGGTTGCCATCTTCAGCACTTCCCTGGCATCCACGGCAGAAGCGTCCTTTTCCCTAAGCTTGGCAAGGCCGGTTACCAGGAACATTTCCCGGAACATATCCAGGCAGTTGTTGCTGGCTGCCCCGTCTGTACCAATCGCTACGGTAATCCCCATATCCAGCATCTTCTGGATCGGGGCGATGCCGCTGGCCAGCTTCATATTGGAAGCCGGGTTCGTTACCGCGTAAAGGCCTTTTTCCTTATAAATGTCCAGGTCCTTCTGGTCCATCCAGACGCAGTGGAAGCCGCCGCCGCCATATTCGAAAATGCCCAGCTCGTCAAAGAGCTGTGTCGGCGTAAGGCCATAGCGCTGGATGCAGCCCTCTACTTCCGCTTTCGTCTCGGAATTGTGCATGTAGATCGGCGCATGGTATCTCTCCGCCAAAGCGGCAAGCCCCCTCATGGTGTCCCGCTTTGTAGTATATTCCGCATGAAAACCGAACATATAAGAGGAAAGCTCGTTGTAGCTGTTCAATCGCAGGTAATCCTGCTCGCATTCTTCCAGCGTCCCGCCAAAATCGTTAATGGCGCCTACCTGCACCATACGGAACCCGGACTCCACAGCAGCCTTGGCAATCTGGTCTGTATGCATATACATGTCAAAAGCAGCCGTAATACCGCTGGTAAGGTATTCCAGGATGCCATGCTTGGTCAGGAAATAGATATCTTCCCCTGTCAGCAGCGCCTCCTTCGGGAACACCTGCTTGTTCAGCCAGTCCTGCAGGGGCAGGTCGTCCGCGTAAGAACGCAGGAATGTCATGGCGGTATGGGTATGGGCATCTTTAAATCCCGGCATCAGAAGGTTCCTCTGGGCGTCAATCTGCCTGTCCCATTCCACCTTATCTACTTCTTCCGGCGCTTTGGAAGGACCGATATAAGAAATCTTCTTCCCTTCTACCCAAAGCTCCCCTTCTGTAATATCAAAATTGCCATCCATTGTCAGGATCCTGGCATTGTAAAAACGAATGTTCATTCTTTTTCTTTATCCTCCTGCCCTGCCATCGCAAGGATTGATGATGTGACCAGTTTTGTAAACCGGGGCGCTGCCTGCTCCCCGGCAATTTTTACCTCTTCCTGGGTCAGGGGCTTTTCATTCATGCCTGCCGCTTTATTGGAAATGCAGGAAATCCCACAGATCTTCATGCCCATATGGTTAGCCGCGATGGCTTCCACCACCGTGCTCATCCCCACCGCATCCGCTCCCAAGGTGCGGAACATCCGGATCTCCTCCGGCGTTTCATAGCTTGGGCCGCTGGTCTGGAGGTAAACGCCCTCCTGCAGTGGGATCCCGTTTTCTTTTGCCGCCCTCCGGATGATATCCTGCAGCCTTTCGTCATAGACATGGGTCATGTCCGGGAAACGGACGCCCAGTTCCGGGATGTTTTCACCCACTAACGGGTTCGGTACAAAAGAAGAAATTTGCCCGGTAATCATCATCAGGTCCCCCACCTGGAAGGAGGGATTGATGCCGCCGGAAGCGTTGGTCAAAAACAAAGTATCTGCCCCTAAAAGATGCATCAGGCGCACCGGCAGCACCACGTCCTGCATGGGATAGCCTTCGTAATAATGCACCCTGCCATTCATCAAAACGACAGGGACATTCCCCAAGTATCCGAACTCAAATTTGCCGGCATGCCCCGGCGCGGTGGAAACAGGGAAACCGTCAATATCGTGGTAATCGATCTCGCAGGCCACGTCCATCTGTTCCGCGTAACCGCCAAGCCCCGAGCCAAGCACCAAAGCGACCTTGGGGACAAAGTCGGTTTTCTGGCGGACACAGGAAACACAGTCCAGCAGTTTCTGGTAAACCGGATTCATAAAGCTCCTTCCTGAAAACACCGGCCGCCTGGTTCTGGGCCAGGCGGCCGTGGTTCTTACTGATAAATAATGTCTTCCATCGTCCTTCTCCAACACGGAAAAGGAAGCAGTATACATTAGTGATGGAACAGACGGATGCCGGTAAAGGCCATGGCCATCCCATACTTATTGCAGCAGTCGATGACTGCCTGGTCACGGATGGACCCGCCCGGCTCAGCGACATATTTTACGCGGCTCTTCCTTGCGCGCTCGATGTTGTCGCTGAAGGGGAAGAAAGCGTCTGAAGCGATAGAAAGGCCGTCAAAATGGGATTTCCATTCTTCTTTTTCTTCCTTTGTGAAGACATCCGGTTTTACCTTGAAGATCTTCTGCCATTCGCCTTCTGCCAAAACGTCCATGTATTCATCGCCGATATAATTGTCGATGGCATTGTCACGGTTCGCGCGGCTAAGGCCGTCTACAAACTGGAGATCCAAAACCTTCGGGCACTGGCGCAGCATCCAGTTGTCTGCCTTGCTGCCTGCCAGCCTGGTGCAGTGCACCCTGCTCTGCTGGCCTGCACCTACACCGATGACCTGGCCGTCGTAAGCATATGCTACGGAATTAGACTGGGTATACTTTAAAGCAATCAGTGCAACCACCAGGTCGCGTTTTGCGCTCTCCGGGATATCCTTCTTTTCCGTTACCACGTTGGACAAAAGGCTCTCATTAATCGCAAGCTCGTTCCTGCCCTGCTCAAAAGTAACACCGAAGACCTGCTTATGCTCAACCGGGTTCGGGCGGTAGGACGGATCGATCTGGATGACTGTGTAATTGCCCTTTTTCTTGGATTTCAAAATCTCCAAGGCTTCCGGCTCATATCCCGGGGCAATGACGCCGTCGGAAACCTCTCTCTTGATCAGCTTTGCGGTGGAAACGTCGCAAGGGTCGGAAAGGGAAATGAAATCACCAAAGGAGGACATCCTGTCAGCTCCCCTGGCCCTTGCGTAAGCGCAGGCGAGCGGGGAAAGCTCTCCCTGGTCGTCCACCCAGTAAATTTTCTTTAAGACATCAGACATCGGGAGCCCTACTGCTGCTCCGGCAGGGGAAACATGTTTAAAGGAAGTGGCAGCAGGAAGCCCGGTGGCTTTCTTTAACTCGCTGACCAGCTGCCATCCGTTCAAGGCATCCAGAAAATTGATATAACCCGGTCTCCCGTTTAATACCTGGACCGGCAGGTCACTGCCATCCTCCATATAAATCCTGGAGGGTTTTTGGTTCGGGTTACATCCATACTTCAGTTCCAGTTCCTTCATCCTGTTTTCTCCTTCCTGATTCCGGCATTGTGGCCTTGCAAACTGTGAAAAGCGCACCTGTATCAGAACAGACGCGCCTTTATAACCTTTTTCCTTAGTGGTTTTTATTTATAATCCTGGTTTCATGGGTATTGTCTTTGATGTCGATGAAACGGACAAAAAGGGAAACCTTGTTGTCGTCATCCAGGGCATCCCATACCTTGCCGGCAAACTCATCAATGCCGCCGGATATATCAATGCTGACCCTGGTTGGCTCTCCTTCAAAACTGGGAAGCGGGTTCCCATCGTGCAGGTACGTATGGATAAAATGGCCTTCCCCTGCTACCGGTGCATTGTAAGCAAATGTATAGCGCAGACAGGCATCCGGATTCCCGTTGTCGCTCTTTAAAATCGACATGGA
The DNA here is from genome assembly GCA_902797185.1 of uncultured Lachnospiraceae bacterium. GTDB lineage: Bacteria > Bacillota > Clostridia > Lachnospirales > Lachnospiraceae > RUG14243. The sequence goes on along the minus strand of CADBRV010000041.1, from coordinate 16,123 downwards.
ATAGGTGAATTTCTCGTTCTCCACCTGCAGCAGCGCGGAAATACGCGGCGTATAATTCGGGCCGTCCGGCTCAAATTCCCGGCTTTCGAGGCTCTGCTCAAAGGTGAGCCCTTCATCAAGCCCTTCATAAACGGTATCCGTCTGGTCGCCATTGGTTACGATGGTATTATTTCCCAGGACCCTGACCGGGGAATAAATAATCAGGCTGGGGTCGCTGAGCTTAGACGGGTCAAATGCCTGGGTGCGGATCCCCTCTCCGTCTTCGACAAACACCCTGTTCCTGCTGTTTACGCTTCTTCCCATAATAAAGTAAACCGCAACGGCTTTTTCCCCATCTGCGGACCGTCCAACCACGATCCCTCTGCCAGGGTATGTGCTGCTGCCCAATTCCTTATATAAATTGATGCAATCCATATAACAGGTTCCTCCCATTTCTTATCTCAATATTTTCCATCACCCGAAGCGTGATGAAGCATGCTATGCCCGGATATGCAGCGCGCATTCCAGCGGCATGGCTCTCCGAGCCATTTTCTCAACCAGGCGGTGCAATCCAGTCCGTGCCCGCGCAGGTGTCGTGCGTCTGAATGGCATGGCTATCCGGATATCCATGCTAACCCCATGATACCAAAAAACGACCCGCTATGCCATAAAAAGCAATCCTTCCAGGCATCCTTTACCGCTTCCAAGTTACCGGGGCAAAAAGCACCAGCATCGGGAAGATCTCCAGCCTGCCTGCCAGCATGTCGAAAATAAGGACCAGCTTGCTCAGTATAGAAAAGGATGAAAAGTTCCCGATGGGACCGCAGACGCCAAGCCCGGGGCCGATATTGTTAAAAGCAGCCGCAACCGCGGTAAAGCTGGTCACCAGACCGAAATCATCCAAGGTAACCACCAGCATGGAGAAAACGAAAATAATCATATACACAATAAAGTATATGCTGGTAGAACGCCTGACATCCGGGCTGACCGGTTTCCCGTCCACACGGATCGCGCGTACAGACTTGGGATGGATGAAGGCTCTCACTTCCGAATGGACCATCTTGACACCGATCAGGATCCTGCTGACTTTAAGGCCGCCGCCGGTACTGCTGGCACAGGCACCGCAGAACATCAGGAGTACCAGGATCGTCCTGGAGAGCGTAGGCCAGAGGTCGAAATTCGTGGACGAAAAGCCGGTGGTGGTGATGATAGAGCTGACCTGGACGAAAGCGTCCTTCAGCGCACCTGCCCAGCCGGGATACATAAACCGGATATTGATCGTGATAAGGGCGGTGGAAACGGCAATAATCCCCACATAAAGATGCAGTTCCTGGGAACGGAGGGCATTTTTCCACTGCCCGATCAACATGAAATAATACAGGTTGAAATTGACACCAAAAGCGGCCATAAAGAACCCGATTACGACCTGCTGGACTGCAGTGTAACTGCCAACGCTGGTATTGAGCACGCCAAAACCACCGGTGCCCGCCGTACCGAAACTGATACAGAACGCATCAAAGACCGGCATTTTCAGCATGATCAGGATGCAGATCAAAAGGATTGTCATCGCCAGATAGATGCCGTATAAGATTTCCGCAGTCGTGCGGACCCTGGGCACCAGTTTGTCCACCTGGGGTCCCGGGCTTTCCGCCCGCATCAGGTGCATGTTGTAAGCTTTGTTCTTCGGCAGGATTGCGAGCATAAAAACCAGGACGCCCATGCCGCCGATCCAATGGGTAAAGCTCCGCCAGAACAAAAGGCCATGGGACAAGGCTTCCACATCCGTCAGGATGCTGGACCCCGTGGTCGTAAAGCCGGATACGGTTTCAAAGAGCGCGTCTACATAATTCGGGATGGCACCTGTGAGTACAAAAGGAATGGCGCCAATTAAACTGATACCAATCCAGCACAGCGCAACAATGACAAAGCCTTCTTTGGCAAAAAACTTGGTACTGGTTTTCGAGAAGAAAGCCATAAGGCCGCCCAACGCACCGCAGAAGATAATTGTTTTCAAGAATGCATATACGGTAGGGAATTCCCGGTAGCCCAAAGCGACAAACAGCGGAAAGGCCATTAAAGCTGCTTCCAGAAGAAGCACCAGGCCAAGCATATAAAAAATTGCTTTTCGATTCATAACTTACTTTGCGCCTCTCACGCCAGGATGTCCGAGATGTCGTTTAAGCCTTTCCTGGTCGTAACGACAATTACGCTGTCCCCCACAGAAAAAGTACTCTGCCCATTGGGGATCAGGACTTTCTTGCCATGGCTGATGCAGGCAATGACAAGCCCTTTCTTTAACTTCAGGTCCATCAGCCTTTTCCCTACCAGGGGGCAGTTGCCCTTGATGATAAACTCCAAGGCTTCTACTTCATCCCCAATCAGATGGTACATGGTTTCCACGTTGCTGCCCCAGGAATTCTCCATGGCGCGGACATATTGGGAAATATTATCTGCCACAATGCTCTTGGGGCAGATAATGCTGTCTAAATCCAGCTGTTCAATCAGGGAATCGATCGGCAGGGAATGGACTTTCGTGATCCTCTTTGCGTTGCTGCGCTTGGACGCGAAAAGGGAAAGCAGGATGTTGGTTTCATCCATGTTGGTAAGGGCAACAAAAGCATCCATATCAGCGAGCCCTTCCTCTTCCAGGATGGAATCGTCAATGGCATCGCCATGGATGATCATGGCACCGTTAAGAAGCTGGCACAGCTCCTCGCACCTTTCCTCGTCCTTCTCCACCAAAGTCACGCTGATGCCCATGGCAAGCAGCTGTTTGGCCAGGTAATATCCAATATCGCCGCCACCGACGATCATGCAGCTCCTGGAACGCCCCTTATGCTGGCCGAAAACTTTTACCAGTTGGGAAGCCCTTTGAGGCGTAGTGGCAAAAGAAATCAGGTCCTTTTCCTGCAGCACAAAATCGCCATCCGGGATCGTCACCTTGCAGTTTTCACCACTGCCCCTCTCTACAGCGCAGACAAGGACATCCACGTTATATTTCCGTTTCAGGTCGCTGATCCGCATATTAGACAGGCGGGAATTCGGGCCGATACGGTATTTTAAAAGCTCCACCCGCCCTTTGTTGAATGTGTCAATCCGGGTAGCCATGGGGAAACGTACCAGCCTGGCCACTTCTTCTGCTGCCATATGTTCGGAATTGACGATCATGGCAAGACCCAGCTGCTCCTTTAATACGTCCAGCTCGCTTTCATAGCTTGGATTCTTAATCCTGGCAATGGTCTTGCACTTGCCCATAGTGCGCCCCAAAAGGCAGCTGAGCAGGTTTAATTCGTCATTCCCGGTCATTGCCAGAAGAAGGTCTGCCGTTTCTACTCCGGCCTCCTTCATAACCTCCGAGGAGCCTCCGTTGCCTACCACGCCGATCACATCATATTTGCTGGAGGCGGCTTCTACAGCGCTGCGCCTGATATCCACCACCGTGATATTGTGGTTTTCGTTGCTAAGCTGTCCAGCCACGCTGGATCCGATCTTTCCACAGCCAACAACAATAATATTCATATTTCCCCTTCTCCCAAACGGACATTATTGCAAAAGCATAGGCTTTCTCTATATGTCATCGCCTGAAAGGCGATGATGCAGGCCACGCCCTCACGCGAAGCGTGATCTTTCATGGCGTGGCTCTCCTTAAGGACGATTTGAACTATGGCGTCTGCCCTTAGAGGTACCACTTTTGCATTCTCATACAGATTGTAATATATCACAAGTGAAGCAAAAGTCCAGTGCCGTTTTACATTTGCATCCACAGCCAGGCTATACAGGATATAGGGGGTTCTTCCCATCTTTCCCTATATCTTGTCTTTTCTTTCTTATGACATTGGCTTTTCCTTCTCAAATCCATTTCAACACACACAGGCTGCAGGCACGGATCCGGCCACGCTGCCGCATTGTCTGTAAATTCACAAAGAATATCCGTTGACATCTGAAAAATCAGATGTTATATTGCACTTAGTTCCTCCGCTGACGGAAAATGTGAGATCACACAGTGTGGAGGGGCGCGGGGTATCCCGCATATCAGCCGACCGTCTGGGCAATGCATTTATTTCGAATGCATTGCCTTTTTTATTTGCATCCAGCTCCCGGAAGCACAGGCTTTTTAACAGCAGCAGGACCGCAATGAAAAAGGCAATCGCAGATTTTTCATTAAGAAAGGAGCCTTTCCATGAATTTTCTGGATAACCGGTGGATGCGTGCCGCGGTCCCTGCCCTCCTCATCCACTGCTCTATTGGTACTGTTTACTGTTGGTCTACCTTTAAGGAATCCATCGCACAGCAGATCGGCATGAGCACTTTCGCTGTAGGATGGGCATTTTCTTTAGCCATCTTCTTTTTAGGCATGTCCGCTGCTTTTGGCGGGCGCATGGTGGAAAGAGACATCCACCGCTCTTCTTTGATTTCCTGCTTATGCTTTACCGCAGGCATGCTGGGTACCGGCGTGTGCATCCAGTTCCTGCATGGCATTCCTGCCCTGGTCGGCATTTACCTCTGCTATGGATGCATTATGGGGATCGGGCTTGGCATCGGTTACCTAACACCGGTAAAGACCTTGATGCTCTGGTTCAGCGACCAGAAAGGCCTTGCCACCGGCATCTCCATCATGGGCTTCGGGCTTGCCAAAGCCATCGCAACCCCGATCATGGAACGGATCCAGGACACCCTGGGCGTTTCCGCCATGTTCTATATCTTAGGCACTGTTTACTTTTTCGTAATGCTCCTGGGGCATTTCTTATTAAAGAAGCCGGGCGGCTGGGTAGAACCGGAAGAGGCAGCCGGGAGCTTCCGCCCCATGGCCTGGTTCCGCAACCCTATGTTCCTGGGAATCTGGCTCATGTTCTATCTGAATATCCACTGCGGGCTTGCCCTCATCACTTATGAAAAGCAGATATTGACATCCGCCTTTGCCGGGACTGCCATCCTGGGCACCGTAGTCAGCATCGTGCCTTCCGTCACCGCTGCATTTAACGCCCTGGGCCGTATTGGTTATTCCACCGTATCGGACCACATGAAGGACCGGAATACCGTCTATAAAATCATTTTTTCCAGCTGCATCGTGGTAACGGCTGCCGCCTTATTTACGCAGGCAATTTCCAGAGGGCCCCAGGCAGCCATCTTCGGCATTCTTGCCATTGTCCTGCTTATCGTTGTAAACGCAGGATACGGCGGCGGTTTTTCCACCCTGCCCGCGCTGCTCTCTTCCCGCTTCGGTATGGAACAGATCAGCAAGATCCATGGCCTTGCCCTGTCCGCCTGGGCAATCGCCGGTATTACCGGCAACAATATGTCCGAGCTGATCCTGGAGCATACCGGAAGGCGTTATGACAACATCCTGGTTGCTACCCTGGCACTTTACGCGGTTTCCCTGGTGATCTGCCTTGTAATGGTCAGTGTAAAGAAAAAAGCCTCTGCCACCTGTGCGGTATGCGGGGCGGAAGCGGAATAATATTTCCCTTAATTGAATAGTAGTTTCCTTAATAAAAAACCTTTGGAAAAGACAAGGAGCCGCTTTCCGGAACTGTTTCCGGGAAGCGGCTCCTTGTTTTTTCCTTTACCTGCTGGCGTCGCAGGCTACTGCTCGCACACAATGTGCGGTCTGGAACGGCATTACTTTCCTGGGGTGTCATAATACGAAGGATGGCGGCGCAGGCCTTGCCTCGCACGCGGTGCGGTCTGGATTGGCATAGCTCCCCCTTTTACTTCCTCTTTACATTTCCCTGCATGCGGCTTTTACACGAGGCAGATATCATAGGGGATGTGGAAGGAGGCATACCTTATGAATAAATATCAGGTTTTATATGTGATGAAATCAATTTTATTGTTTGCGGGAATCGGGCTGCTCCTTTCTCTGGTGCTCCTTTTGCTGGCCGGTTTTCTCCAGACTTCATTACCGGTGGGTATCACCATTGCAGCCATTACAGGATACAGTGCCCTGTTTCCCGGCTTTTATGGAGGCCTTCTCTCATTAATGAGAAAAGACAGATGAAAGTCTCCTTCTTTCACTGTCTTTTTCCATTGTCCAAAACCCTTTTATTTTCTCTTTTTTAGCGGCTGCAGGTCCTTCTGCAGCTGTTTCTTTTTGCCTTAATCCGTCGTGGTACTGTCCGTAGTACCACTGCCATCCGTTGTAGTGCTGTCAGTGGTACTGCTGCCATCCGTTGTGTTGCTGTCAGTGGTACTGCCGCCATCCGTTGCGGTGCTGTCAGTGGTACTGCTACCGGAATTATGGAAAGATTCCGGATGCTCCGACTCATACTGCTGGAGCTGCTGGATGATAAGCCCTACCAGCGCATCCTGGCCTTCCTGTTTGACATGGACACCATCCTGGTAGAACCACTGGGGGTTCTGGGATGCCAAAGAAACCCAGTCCACCACATGCAGGTTCGAATACTGGCTGCTCAGATCTGACAGCGACGAATTGACCTTGTCCTGCCACTGCAGGTGCTGCCCGTAGACGTTGAGCCAGTATACCTGCCGGTCCGGCCCTATGGCAGTCATGATCTCTTTCCCGATTTCATCCGAAAATACGCCATTGGTACCCAGTTCCAGAACCACTACATGATACAGCTTCCCGTCCTGGGAGAGCTGGTTAATGATATCCACAGCATCTGCGGGCTGGCGGGATTCCTTTGCATCAATGTAAGCATTCGGTAGCTGGGCCGAAAGTTCATCCGAAGCGCTAAGCATCAGGGAATCCCCTATGAACGTGCATTGGATTGACGGGTCAAACGGCATGCTGGAAGATGCATCCGTCCCGGACAGGGAGGAATCGGCAGATGCCTGCGCTGTCCCGGAAGCCGAGCCGGAAGCAGATGCCTGGCCGGAAGCATCCCCGGAGATTGCCTGCCTGCCTTTATCCAGCTCCTGCCTGAGGGCCTGCTCGTCATTTGCTTTTGCCGGAGACGTAATCACAGAAGCGGCACCGAAAACCACGCCCGCCACCATAATAAACACAATGGCAAAAACAACGGCCCTGCCTAAACGGTTCATATACTCCAGCGCGACAGAAACCATGCCTTTTACATGCTTTACAAACCAGTGGATCCACGCGGAAAGCAAAACGATAAGGACGATCTGGAGGATATAAGAAAAGGCATTTTTATCCCATTTCTTAAAAGAAAACAGGAAAATCACCGGATACATCCAGAGGTACATCTCATAGCTCCGCTGCCCGATCCATTTCAAGGGCTTCCACTCCAGGATCTTCCCATAAGGAAGGGATTCATCCGCGCAGAACAGCACCATCAGGGAAAAGAGGATGCTCATCAAAAACATCCCGCCCCGGTATGGTACCGCCGACTGCCCATCCATGGTAAGGAAGGTAATAACCGTAACCACCAAAAGGACAAGCGGAAGGATCAGGAAGAGCCCCCTGCTTCTGAGCTTTTTCGGGAGACGAGCAAGATATGCTTTCTTCCTGCGGTAAACCATGCCTGCCAAAGCACCCATGAACAGGGAAAAGATCCTGGTATCCGTGCCATAATAAAGCCTGGTGACATCCGTATTCGGACGGTAAAGCACAGGCGCCGTAACCGAAAAGGCAAGGGTCAGAACCAGCAGGAACAAATCTGCCGCTTTCCCGCTTTTCCTGCGGAACAGGGAATAAAACAAAAGGATCAGGGGCCAGATCAGATAATACTGCAGTTCAATGGCCAAAGACCACATATGCAGGAACGGCGAGGCGTTCATCATCCTGGCAAAATAGGACGCATTCTGGGAAATCTGCCAGATATTGTTATAACCGCCAAAGATACTCAGGACTTCCATTTTGCTGCCTGTCAAAGTGACCGGCGCAAAAATACGGAAAACCGCGGCGGTTAAAAAGACGACAAAGAAAACGGTGGGGTAAATACGGAAGAAACGCTTCTTATAAAAATTCCCGATGCCCTTCCAGGACATGGCTTTCCCGCCGGAACCCACCGAGAGCAAAAAACCGGACAAAATAAAAAAGAGGACGACGCCAAGGTATCCGCCCTTGATGGTAAATGGGAACATATGGTATAAGATGACCCCTGTAATAGCGATCATGCGAAGGCCGTCTAGCCCTTTAATATAAGACATTTTCTTTTCCATACTATCCCTCTTTCACCCATGCTAGGGACCTACAGCATCCCATTAGTAAAGAATACTCAAGAACAAAATAAAATGCAATACTTAAAGTACCAGAAAGCCCTCGGCCGTGCCTTGAAAACCGGGACTCCTGCAGTTGCCCTTCCTTCCGCCATCTTGACCCTTGTTCCCGGTGCATGGTATAATTTTAGGGCTTTTATAAATAATAGGAGGAAAAATCATGGAAATTTATGAGGAACTGCAGAAAAGGGGGCTGATTGCTCAGGTAACAGACGAGCCCGAGATCAAAGACTTGGTCAATAAAGGCGGCGCCCGTTTCTATATCGGCTTCGACCCTACAGCAGATTCCCTGCATGTAGGGCATTTCATGGCTCTGTGCCTGATGAGGCGCCTTCAGCTGGCCGGCAACAAGCCCGTCGTCCTGATTGGCGGAGGTACCGGCTATATCGGTGACCCTTCCGGAAGGACCGACATGAGGAAGATGTTGACGCCGGAAACCATCCAGCACAACTGTGAATGCTTCAAAAAGCAAATGGAACGGTTCATCACTTTCGGCGATGATGAAGCTATCATGGTCAACAACGCTGACTGGCTCCTTAATCTGAATTACATTGATGTGTTAAGGGAAGTAGGATCCTATTTCTCTGTCAACAATATGCTGCGTGCAGAATGCTATAAGCAGCGTATGGAACGGGGCCTCTCCTTCCTGGAATTCAACTATATGATCATGCAGGCCTATGATTTTTATTACCTCCATACCCATTACGGATGCAACATGGAATTCGGCGGCGACGACCAGTGGAGCAACATGCTGGCCGGCACTGACCTGATCCGCAAGAAGACCGGCGATGACGCTTATGCCATGACGATCACCCTGCTTTTGAACAGCGAGGGCAAAAAGATGGGCAAGACCGTAGGCGGGGCCGTATGGCTGGATCCGGACAAGACTTCCCCTTATGATTTCTATCAGTATTGGAGGAACATCGATGACGCAGATGTCATGAAATGCTTCCGCATGCTGACTTTCCGTTCCCTGGATGAAATCGATGACCTGGAAAAATGGGATGACAGCAAGATCAACCAGAAGAAAGAGATGCTGGCCCATGACCTTACTGAACTGGTACATGGCAAAGAAGAAGCCGACAAAGCGCAGGCTGCAGCCCGCTCCATTTTCTCTGGAAACATGGCAGACGCGGATATGCCTTCCACCACCCTCTCCGAGGATGATTTGACAGATGGCTCCATCCGTGTGACCGGGCTGATGCAGAAATGCGGGCTTGTCTCCACCAACAGTGAAGCGCGCAGGCTGATCCAGCAGGGCGGCGTTTCCTTAAACGACAAGAAGGTAACGGATGTAAACGCAACCGTTTCCTTAGATGAGTTAAAGGAAGGCGTCATCATCAAGAAGGGCAAGAAAGTATTCCACAAGGCTGTGATTGGATAAGGAAAGCCTTTGAAATAACAAAACGGTTTATCATCTGAATATCGTACATTCATGCAGCAAGGGGCTTTGGAAAAGCGATGGCTAGCATTTCCAAAGCCCCTTGTTACACGACTTGCAAAATGCCCAAAAAACAGGAATAAAGAGCCTGCGATAAAACCTTTCTACAATGGCATTATTGCAGAATAGCTATCCTGGTATTGTACATTCGTGCAAAACGGGTGCTTTGGAAAAGCGATAAATAGCTTTTCCAAAGCACCCGTTTTACACGACCTGTATGATGCTGGTAAACTGGAATCGAAAAAGCTGTTTCCTCCTTACTTTATGGAAGGAGAAAACAGCTTTTTGATTATATATTATTTTACTTCTTCAAACTGGTCCTTCGGCGCGTGGCAGAGCTGGCAGTGGAAGGTATCCGGCAAATCTTCCCACTTTGTGCCAGGCGCGATGCCCTGCTCCGGGCATCCTTTGGCTTCTTCGTAGACCCATCCGCAGATCTTGCAGACAAATTTCCTGCCTTCCGGCGTCTGTGTCACTTCCATGTCATCCTCCTTATCATCGGAAAGGAGGTCCTTGACCAAAGCCGGGATTTTTGCAAAGTCATCTTCATCCGGATTCCAGTAGCTCTTTACTTCTTCATTAATGACGTCAAGCCCTGCATCCTTTAAGGTTTTCTGGATAATCCCGACAGATTCCCCGCTCCAGCCGTAGCATCCGAAAGCAGCTGCTTTCTTATGGGGCAGGTGCAACGTCTTTAAGAAGGAAAGGAACGCATCCACGGAGGTCAAAACGGTATTGACGCAGGTCGGGGAACCAACGGCAATCGCCTTTGATTTCCATACATCCGTCATGATGTCGTTTTTATCTTTCTTTGCGACATTATACAAATGTACCTTGGTGGTCGGGCTCTGGCGGTAGATTTCCTTTGCAATGGCATGGGCAATCTTCTTGGTGCCATCCCACATGGTGTCATAACAAATGGTCACCAGGTCTTCTTTATAATCCGGATCTGCCCACTTCTCGTAAAGGTCCAGGATCTGCGCCGTGTTGTCCCTCCAGATCACGCCATGGGCCGGGCAGATATAATCAATCGGAAGCCCCATGCCCTTGATCTCCTCAATCTTCGGTGTTACAAACCTGGTGAAGGGTCCAAGGATATTGGCGAAATATTTCAGGGCTTCAAAATACAATTTATCCTGGTCGGCACGGTCGTTGAAAAGCTCCTCACAGGCATAATGCTGGCCGAAAGCGTCCATGGAAATCAGGACGTTGTCACCGGAAATATAAGTAGCCATGGAATCAGGCCAGTGCAGCATCTTCATTTCGATAAAGGTAAGCTTCTTCCCGTTTCCTATGTCCAGGGTATCCCCGGTTTTTACCACGTGGAAGTTCCAGCCCTTTTTGCCATACTGCCCTTCCAAGCTCTTGACGCACTGGGCGGTGCAGTAGATCGGCGTATCCGGTATCTCTTCCATAAGGGACGGGAGCGTTCCAGAATGGTCCTGCTCGCCATGGTTCATTACAATATAGTCAATTTTATTTAAATCAATTTCTTTTTTCAGGTTCTGGAGGAACCAGTCGCGGTGGGGTGTCCAGACGGTATCAAACAGGACTGTCTTTTCTTCTTCCAAAAGGTATGAATTCTGGCTGGAGCCGCTGTCTACGGAAAACTCATCCCCATGGAATTTCTGTAATTCCCAGTCCAAGTAGCCTACCCAGCTGAGATTGCCTGTAACTTTTTTCTTCATTCTCTGTCTCCTTCCAAATTTTTATCCAAATATGCAGGCTGCCATAATGAATGCTTCCCTGCCAGTGAAGCCGCCGGTACCAGGCGTCTTCCGGCTACCCTGGACAAAAGCTTAAACTCACCGAATATGGATCTTTCAAGCTGTCCGGCATGAAGTTTTAAAATGAAGCTTATTGCTTCCTTCCCTATTTGGATCCTGCCTGTATTATGTCCCTTTTTCAAATCCAGGGCAACTGTAGGGCAGAAAAAATTTCCTGGTTTTTCGTCAAAATATCCTGTCCTTGGCCGCCGGCCAGACAGAAAAAATCCTCCCGTTTCCCTGCAAGTCCCCTGCCCTTGCCAGCTGCTGGACAGAAAAAGAGTCCCTGCCCCATGTAAATATCCCTTTCCTGGCAGCCAGCTAAACAAAAAATATCCTCCTGTTTCCCTGTAAATGCCTTTTCCCTGTTTATCAGGCATAAGCCTGATCGACAAGAAACTGCACTTTCTAAGGAAACAGGAGGATCTCCGTTTATGCTTTGCCAGCAGCTGTTCAGGCCGCTTTTGCTTTCATCTTGGCTGCCATAAGGTCTTCTGCCTTGTCCAGCCTCTTATTGCGGAAAACAAGGGTAAGGTCAACCAGGACCATGCCGATGTCCAGCAGATAGAACCATACAGAATAAGGAAGGGTGCCGGTGTTGCGGAATGTAACAGCCTTTCCAAGGATGCCGAAACCATAACCAACAAGGACAATGACCTCAAAGCCGATGCTCTTGCCCCTTGCCGTCCTGGACCTCCAGGATTTAATAATGTTAAAAGGCCACGAACACCCAAACAAAACCAACATCAGTATCTCGCAATTCTGCACTACGTCCATCGACTGCCCTCTTTCCGGAATAAGCTGGCATTAAGGTCTGGCATAATGATATGTGTCGGATCTTATTACCTTTCTAAATCAACATCGAAAGAATTATAGCATAAAACCATTTCCGTAATATTTTCTCTTTTTTACAAAGAATTTGCTATTTTTAGATATTTTTTGTCTATATTGAAATTTGCAAAATATTCTGTACTCTTTTTCCTTGAGAATCGGGAGCTGCAGGACTCAGGCAGAAGGCGCCTTCTATACTTCAAATGCTTTGTTTTAGCTTTCCCAATCAAGCGTTTTCCTTTACTTCTTTAATCTTCTGTGTCAGCAGCGGGACTACCTTGTTCAAATCCCCGACAATGCCATAGTCGGCAACATCGAAGATCGGGGCACCTTCATCTTTATTGATCGCAATAATGATGTCGGACTCTTCCATGCCGGCTACATGCTGGATGGCTCCGGAAATACCGATGGCAAAATATACATGGGGACGGACCGTCTTGCCGGTCTGGCCTACCTGCATTTCCTTCGGCTTCCAGCCTGCGTCAACCACTGCCCTGGAGCAGGAAACAGTGCCGCCCAGCTCTTTGGCCAGGTCTTCCAGCAGCTTGAAGTTTTCCGGAGACCCGACTCCACGCCCACCGGAAACCAGGATCTTGGCTGCGGCAATGTCTTCTACTTCGGAAACAGCCTTTACGACTTTCTCAATCTCGACATAGCAGCCATTTTCTTCCAGCGGTGCCTTCCAGTTGATGACTTCTGCTTTCCTGGCCGTGTCTGGTTCGCATTTCTGCATAACGCCGGGACGTACCGTAGCCATCTGCGGGCGGTTGTTCGGGCAGGCGATGGTGGCAATCGTATTGCCGCCAAATGCAGGACGGGTCATCAAAAGCTGCTTATGTTTCTGCTCTTTGCCCGGAACCGGCTGCAGCGGGTAATCCCCGATATCCAGCTTCGTGCAGTCTGCGGTAAGGCCGGTCTCTACCCTCGCGGAAGTACGAGGCCCTAAATCCCTGCCGATAGCGGTAGCGCCTATCAGGACGATTTCCGGCTTGAAGGTGTTGATATAACCTGCCAAAGCCTGGGTATACGGCTCTGTCCGGTAATCTTTCAGACAGGGGTCATCCACTACGACTACCTTGTCGGCTCCATAGCTGCCCAGCTGGCCGGCAAGCTCATCGGCATTCTGCCTGAAATCACCGATCAGGACTGCTGTAACGGTCTTGTCATCCAGGGATTCTGCCAGCTCCCTTGCTTTTCCTAAAAGCTCGAAGGAAATATTGGAAAGCTTTCCGTCCACCTGCTGCGCAAAAATTGCAATTCCTTTATATTCTTCCAGATTTTTCTTAATCATGTCATCCTCCGATCTTTAGATCACGTGCTTGTCTTTCAAGACACCGACAATATAGTCTGCTGCATCCGCCGGCGTATCCGGGATGGTCATAACGCCTTTTCCCTTTGCCACCCTGTCGGAAGCCTTTGCGATCATAGTCGGAGAACCTTTCAGCCCGATATCCGAATCATCTACATCCAGGTCTTTCCTGCCCAGGACCGTGATGTCCTTTGCATAGGCATCAAAGATCCCGCCCGGGGTCATATACCTGGGCTCGTTTAATTCGGAAAGTGCCGTGATAAGGCAGGGCATTTTTGACTTTATTACCATATATCCATCGTCGAACTGCCTCTGTACATGGACATAGTCCCCGTCGATTTCGACTTCTTTCGCGTAAGAAATAACCGGGATTCCCAGGTGCTCCGCGATCTGCGGCCCTACCTGTGCGGTATCCCCATCGATAGCCTGCCTTCCGGTAAAGATCAGGTCGTAATCCATCTTCTTCAAAGCACCGGCGATGGTGGAAGAAGTAGCCCAGGTATCGGCGCCGCCCAGCGCCCTGTCGGTAATCAGGATGCCTTCGTCAGCACCCATGGCCATGGCTTCCCGAAGCACTTCGTCTGCCTTCGGAAGCCCCATGGTAAGGGCTGTTACGGTCACATTTTCAGGATCCTTGTCTTTTATACGGAGGGCTGCTTCCAGTCCTGCTTTATCATCCGGGTTCATAATGGCAAGCATGGCGCCACGGTCCAATGTCCCATCCGGTTTGAATTTTACGCCGCCTGCTGTGTCCGGAACCTGTTTTATACAAACTACGATTTTCATGAAACCCAATCCTCCTAGTTAATGTTATGTCATCATCCAAAAGGTGATGACGCAGGCCACGCCTGCGCGCCCCGCGCATATTGGAATAGCGTGGTCCTCCATTCTTCCTTATTTCAGCAGGTCTGCGGAAATAACCATCCGCTGTACCTCAGAAGTGCCTTCATAAATTTCCGTGATCTTGGCATCACGCATCATACGCTCTACTTCGTACTCACGGATATAGCCGTAACCGCCCATCAGCTGGACGCATTTGGTGGTCACTTCCATGGCTGTTTCTGCCGCGATCAATTTTGCTTCTGCAGCTTCCACGGAAAAACGCGGCTTGGTTTCCTTTGCCTGGGCGGCACGGTAAACCAGGAACTTGGCTGCATCGATCTTCGTCTTCATGTCTGCCAGCTGGAACTGGGTATTCTGGAATTGGGAAATGCTCTTTCCAAACTGTTTTCTTTCTTTTACATAAGCAGTGGCACGGTCAAAGGCGCCCTCTGCCAGCCCTAATGCCTGGGCTGCGATACCGATACGGCCGCCGTCCAAGGTATGCATGGCATTGGCAAAGCCTTTTCCGCGTACGCCCAGGAGGTTTTCCTTCGGGATCCTGCAGTCCTGGAAAATCAGTTCATAAGTAGAAGAACCGCGGATGCCCATCTTGTTTTCCTTTGTGCCAAAGGTAAAGCCGGGAGTCCCTTTCTCTACGATAAAGGTGGAGAAACGTTTCTTCTTCCTGCCCTTTTTATCAATATCAACATCGGTATAAGCAACAATGATATAAACATCTGCTTCCTTGCCGTTTGTAATGAAGCATTTGGAACCGTTCAATACCCATTCATTGGTCTCTTCATCCAAAACTGCCTTTGTCTGGGCGCCCTGCGCATCGGTGCCGGCACCCGGCTCGGTCAAAGCAAAGGCGCCAAGCTTTTCACCCTTTGCCAAAGGTACCAGGTATTTCTGCTTCTGCTCTTCTGTGCCAAAATTCAAAATCGGGTCCATGCAGAGGGATGAATGCGCGGATACGATAACGGAGGTGGTGCCGCAGACCTTTGCCAGCTCTTCTACCAGCATGACATAAGTAAGCGGATCGCATCCCTGGCCGCCGTATTCCTTCGGGATGGAAACTCCCATAAAACCATATTTCTGCATTTTCCGGACGGTTTCCCTGGGGAATTCTTCCGTCTCATCCACATCGATTGCGTGGGGTTTTACTTCCTTCTCCGCAAAGTCCCGAAACAGCTTCCTTGCCATTTCATGAGGTTTATCCAGCAAAAAATCCATAACATATCCTCCTATTGCCTGCGAGATTCCTGCATGCCATAAAATTTCAAAGATATGATAAATCTTTTATCCCATTTTCTATAGCATTGCTTGTCAAAATAATAACACTTTATTTTTCTATATTCAATAATCCCGCTAATTAACCTATACATATTTCGGATTAATCTAAATTTTTTACTAAATTTTTCGATTATTTTTCAGCAATATTCTTTCTCTTCTATCCTTTTTCAACCTTATTTCAGAGGAAAATCCATTTCTTTCTTGTTAAATATCCATCATATATTTCAAAGTGTCCTATTATCGATACAAGCCTCAAACATACTCACGCAGCTTCTCAGCACTACATGCAAAGGCATGGCCCACGCCTTCATCCACGAGCAATACGATTCAGCCTGTCTGATCGGCATTCATGTAACAAAAGGCTTTGGAAAAGCGATAAATAGCTTTTCCAAAGCCCTTTGTTACATGACCTGAAAGATGCTCAAAACCGGAATAAAAAAACGGACAGCCTTTGATAAAGAAAAGCTGTCCGCCAAATATACGCCTAATCGCCGTCACGCCATTTATTCGCACAACCTGCGAAGGCGTGGCCTGCGTCAT
>CADBRV010000040.1 GCA_902797185.1 uncultured Lachnospiraceae bacterium | reverse complement strand
CAAAGACTTCTCCAAGGAAGCCAACGAGGAGATGCGCCTTTACAACATGACGATGAAGGCCAACCGCCTGGAGCTGCTGAAGTCGGAGCTTTCGCTAGAGATGACGGCAGGAAGTGATGGGTTCCAAAAGATGATGGCGCGGATCCTGCCGGAGCGTACGAAGGACTCTTACGAGAGGCAGGCCGGCGTTTTGGGGATGTCCATCCCGGATGCGGAAACCTATGGAAGCATGGTTGATTCCATCGTAAACGGGTCTTTCCACAACGCCACGTGGTCGCAGCGTGTATGGGCGAACCAGGAAGCCCTGCGCAGCCAGGTAAACACGCTTCTTGTGCGTGGCCTGGTCGGCGGGAAGAACCCGCGGGTCCTGGCCAGGGACCTGGAGAAAAGCATCGGGGCAGGTCTGAAGAATGCCGAACGCCTGATGCGGACGGAGCTGGCACGGGTCCAGATCGGGGCGCAGGAACAGGCGATCAGTGACGCGGGATACAGCAGTTATAAGTTCCTGGCGGTCGGGAGCGCCTGCGAAGATTGCCAGGCGCTGGACGGGAAAACGTTCAAGCTGGACAAAATGGTTCCTGGGGAGAACGCCCCGCCGATGCACCCGAACTGCCGGTGCAGCGTCTGCGCAGCGATGTCGGACGAGGAGTTCAAAGAACTGACCGGGGTGGACCCGGCGGAGCTGGATCTGAATGAGATCAATCAGGCGGTGGTAGAGAGGTACGAGACTGGCAGCAATAAGATCCAAGCACGAAAGAAAAAATCATATGAAAAAAGAACCAGAAAAAATATTGACAGCAGTTCGTTAAGAGAACATAATAACTCTCCTACAGAGGATGAACTGAGGAAACAATATCGTAAAGACGTAGATGATGGTTGGATTACTCCATTGTTTTCGGAAAGCCAATATCTGAAGCTTTATCATGATCTGCAGGAACAGGTGGTTGGCCTGAAAACTACAAATGGCATTGAAGTTACTGATACTTCAGCGCATTTCATGGCTCGTATGATCGGAACATCGCGGGATCCGAAAATCTATGCAAATAAGCATAAGATAGTTCGCAGATCTGGCGTCGAGATGGAAGATGTGATTGATGCTATTGAGAATGGGAAGGAGCACAAACGCCAGCACACCGCAGGGAAAGGAGAATCGATAACATTCTATGGTCAGAATGCTTCGGTAACCTTAAACCTGAGTAGCGGGTTGCTGGTTCAATGCAATCCGATATAGGGAGGTAAGAGAGTGTTTTTAAAAAAAGTGGAAGAGCCAGAATATACGTTCTTAAAAGGAATTAACTGGGATGGTTTTGTCTTTGAGTCCCAATCAGGGGGGGATAAAGAAACACTTATTGTAAAATTTGATGACAAAAATAAAATTATTGGGATCAACAGCAGGCAGCTTTTTGGCGCTGCTGTCTCCAGCATTGTAGCTTGTCAAGGAATGGATGAATTAGGAAATATTAACGATTTCGGCGAACAATTGGAAATGGCGTATGATATTTTCCTAGATACACCCTTTATTAAGTAAGAGTAATTTATAAAGCACTAGCGTATTGATGCGTACTGTGCTTCTTTCATTCCTGAAAGGATGTAAATGATATGGCATATGATGACATGGAGGTTATGACATACAGGATATTAAAATATCTTGATGAGTGTCTGAAAGCCGGAAAAACACCGACAAAAGAAGATATCTTGCGAGACTGCCAGTTGTACAAGCTACCTGAAAGGTATGCGGATTCTCTGCTGGAAGAGGTATCGGACAATGGCTATGTGAGAGGAATATCAAAACTGTCAACAAAGGATGGAGATCTGGTAATCGTTCAGGATAATATCCGGATCACTTTGGCTGGCCGGGAGTATCTGGTGGAAAACAGCCGTATGCAGGAAGTAAAAAGTATGCTTGGCCGGGCGTTCGAGATTGCCATTGAAACTGCGGTGAAAGCATTGCTTCCGGGATAAACAGAGAGGATCGTGAATGAGCGCGGAAAACCGTGCTTTTTTTGTGGGGTGTGGTAATGAAATACAGAAAGAAACCGGTTGTTATTGAAGCGTACCAGACAGACAAACCGATGGATATTGAAACGCTGGAAGGCACGATGCACGCCAGCCCGGGGGATTACATCATTACAGGGGTGAACGGCGAACAGTACCCGTGCAAGCCGGATATTTTCGAAAAGACATATGAAGAAGTCAGATAAGCCTCGCGGACACCGCGGGGTTTTCTTATGCCACGAAGGAGGACGAAATGGATGAGAAGGCGATACTGGCCGCGCTGAAGGACATCGGCGTGGAGCTGCACAAGACCGACCGGGTACTTGCAAGATTGGGAAGAAGGATTGGAAGGCCGGACGATACGGACGAAAAAACAGATGATTAAAATTCATATGACTGGAAACCAGATCCGGATTCGCGGCCACAGCGGTTACGCGCCGCCTGGCCAGGACATT
>CADBRV010000039.1 GCA_902797185.1 uncultured Lachnospiraceae bacterium | reverse complement strand
TGTAATCAATACGGCTGCTTTGATTCACGGTCTTTTTACCGCTTTGGTCTCTGCCTTTTTGCTTCTTTGGTTCATGATCCTCTTCGCCACCTTGCGGTTCGCCTGCCGGACACAGCGCCTTGCCAAGGCATAAGGCAAAGCTCCCCTGCTCTGGAGGCAGACCATGTCGCTGGTGCCATCCAGCACCGCCTCTTCCGCCATCCTGACTTCCGGATCATCCGAAGGTTTTCCCGGGTATCGTTTCGGTACCGTCGCACAAAAGCAGCTGTGGAGCCTTCCCTCCCAGGCTGTTTGTATGCCAGCCGCCTTTCCCTGTAAGGATGGCTAATTTTTCCTTTAAAGACAGCAAGCGGATTCCCCCTTCCCGGTTTTCCCTATTCCTGATTTTAAAACAGGCTTTCCTTTTCCGACAGGCCAAATATGCCCCTTTCCGGTTGTTTCTTCCCGCCTTAGTGCGGTATAGTAAAAAAAACGCATCAGGAAGGAGCGGAAAAAAATGACAAAAGCGGAGCTGAAAAAGCTGATTTTAACCGCAAAGGGAGAAATCCCCGCAGACCTTGTGATAAAAAACTGCAAAGTGGTGGATGTCTTTTCCGGAAAAATTACCGAAGGCGATATTGCCGTAAGTGACGGGCAGATCGCCGGCGTAGGCACTTACTCCGGGGAAAAGGAAGTGGATGCCAAAGGGGCATACGCCGCCCCCGGCTTCATCGACAGCCACATCCATATCGAGTCTTCCTACTTAAGCCCGGAAGAGCTGGGACGCCTCCTGGTACCCCACGGCGGCACCACGATCCTGGCAGACCCTCATGAAATCGTAAATGTAAAAGGCATCGACGGCCTGGACTACATGATGGAAGCAGCCAAAAACACCAAGCTGGACATCAAGTTCCTGCTGCCATCCTGCGTCCCGGCCACGCCTTTTGAGAACTCCGGTGCCGTGATTAATGCCAAAGACATGGAAGAGCCCCTCTCCCGGGACAACATCCTGGGCCTTGCGGAATTTATGAACTGCCCCGGCATCTACAATGTGGATGATGAGGCGCTGGACAAAGTCATGGCAGCCAAAAAAGCCGGCAAGCTCATCGACGGCCACGCCCCCGGGCTCACCGGCCCCCAGCTGGCCGCTTACGCCGCTGCCCGCATCCAGGGCGACCACGAATGCGCCACTCCCGAAGAGCTGCAGGAGAGGGTTTCCCTGGGCATGTATGTCCTGCTGAGGGAAGGCTCCGCCTGCCATGACCTGCGCCCCCTCCTTAAGGGCGTAACTCCGGAAAACAGCCGCCGGTGCCTTCTCTGCTCCGATGACCGCCAGCCCCGGACCATTTTCGAGCACGGTCATCTGGAATACAGCCTGAGGATCTGTGTGGAAGAAGGGCTGGACCCCATCACCGCCATCCGAATGGCAACCCTGAACGCTGCCGAATGCTTCCGCCTATATGACCGCGGCGCCATCGCCCCCGGCTACCGTGCCGACATCGTCCTTCTGGACGACCTGGAAAACTTCCACGTCCAGAAAGTATGGATCAAAGGGGAAAAGGCAGCCGAAAACGGGATTTACCTCCCCGAGGTGAAAAAATACCCCATCACGAAAGTGCAGAGCAGCGTGCACCTGAAAGATTTCTCCGCAGAGAAATTCAAAATGCACCTCACCTCCGACAAAGCCAACGTCATCGAGATCCAGCCCGGCGGCGTCGTGACCAAAAAAGCCGTAGAAAAGATCAACGTCAAGGACGGCGAGTTTGTCTTTGACCCATCCGTGGACCTGTGCAAGGTAGCCGTCGTGGAACGCCACCATATGACCGGCAACGTAGCCTGCAGCTTTTTGAAAGGCTACGGCATCCAGCACGGCGCCATCGCCATCTCCATTGCCCATGACTCCCACAACATCATCACGGTGGGCGTCAGTGATGAGGAAATGGCCTTTGCCGTAGAGAAATTAAAGGACCAGGACGGCGGCATCATCCTGGTAAAAGACGGCGAAGTCGTGGGCAGCATGCCCCTTCCCATCGCCGGCCTTATGAGCGACCAGTCCGGCGAATGGGTCAATACCCGCCTCTCCCTGCTCCACGAAACCGCTTTTGACGTGCTCGGCGTAAACCGTGACGTGGAACCCATCATGACCCTCTGCTTCATGTCCCTTCCGGTTATCCCGGAAGTAAAGCTTACCGACGAAGGCCTCTTTGATTATTACAAGTGGTCCTTCATCCCGGTCTGCGTGGATGAGGATGTAGAAGCGTAAAAAAATCCGCCATACCAAGGCTGGGATTTTGAAACTCCCCAATTGTCAGTCTATATTTCTGACAATTGGGAAGTTTCACTTTCCCTGGCCTGGTACGGCGGTTTTTGTATTATTTAGCAGTTTTCAGATTCAAACCCGCTTTACGCTCAGTCCGACATTCTCGCCATTGATCTTCCAATCCTTGGCATAAGCGCCTTCCGGTGCAGTTCCGGCAGCGACCTGGTCTGCCAAAACGTCTTTAGCGATCGCCTGCTTGTTACGCCCGAAGATGTCGGCTGCTTCGCCCTTGGCGCTATAGGTCACCATGATCCGGTCTGTTACCTCGAACCCGGCTTCCTTACGCATGGTCTGGAGCTTGCTGGCCACTTCACGGACAAAACCTTCCTCCAGCAGTTCCTTGGTCAGGTTGGTATCCAGTACCACCGCGACATCGCCATCCACCTGGGTCTCAAAACCTTCCTGCTGCGCCACGCTGATCAGCAGGTCTTCCTCGGTGAGGGCTACATTGTCCCCTGCTTCCGGCAGCTTCAGCTCGCCGGTGGACTTAAGCTCTGCCATCGCCTTGTTGCCATCGA
Organism: uncultured Lachnospiraceae bacterium; assembly: GCA_902797185.1. Taxonomy (GTDB): domain Bacteria; phylum Bacillota; class Clostridia; order Lachnospirales; family Lachnospiraceae; genus RUG14243. Next base: position 13,935 of record CADBRV010000039.1, on the reverse strand, counting down.
TCTCGGACAACGCCTTCTTGATCTGGCCAAGCTGCCTGCCATATTTCGGCCCGACAGTACGCAGCTGCGGCTTGAAGGTGTAGCTGCTGTAAGCGGAAACATCTTCGGTAAACTCTGCTTCCTTCACGTTCAGCTCGTCGGCGATGATATCCATATAGTAGCTGTCCAGCTGCTGCGGCGCCTTGATGAACATCTTTGCCAGCGGCTGGCGGTTCTTGATGTTCGCCGCGTTCCGGGCAGCACGTCCCAGCGTAACCACTTTGAGGACTTCGTCCATGGATTTCTCCAGCTCCGGTGCGTCAAATGCCGGATCCGGCACCGGATAATCGCACAGGTGGATAGACTTGGGTGCGTCCGGCTGTACGCTCAGTACCAGGTTCTGGTAGATTTCATCCGTCATAAACGGAATCATCGGCGCTGCCAGTTTGATGAAGTCTTCCAGGCAGCGGTACAAAGTCAGGTAAGCGTTGATTTTATCCTGCTCCATGCCATGTGCCCAGAAACGGCTCCTGCAGCGGCGGACATACCAGTTGGACAGGTCATCGATAAATGCCTGCAGCGACCTGGTCGCCTCCGGGATCTTGTAGCTTCCCAGATCGGAATCCGTCTCGCGGATGGTGGAGTTCAACCTGGACAGGATCCACTTATCCATGACGGAAAGCTTGTCGTATTCCAGCTTGTACTTCGTCGGGTCAAACTCATCGATATTGGCATAAAGGATATAGAAGGAATAGGTGTTCCAAAGGGTGCTCAGGAACTTCCTCTGTCCTTCTGTGACCTTCTTGTAATTAAATTTGTTCGGCAGCCACGGGGCGGAATTGCTGTAGAAATACCACCGGATCGCGTCCGCTCCGTATTTTTCCAAGGCTTCCATCGGGTCCACCGCGTTGCCCTTGGACTTGCTCATCTTCTGCCCGTTCTCATCCAGTACGTGCCCCAGGACGATGACGTTCTTGTAAGGCGCCTGGTGGAACAGGATGGTGGACTCTGCCATCAGGGAGTAGAACCAGCCCCTGGTCTGGTCCACGGCTTCGGAAATAAATTCAGCCGGGAACTGCTGGTGGAATACTTCCTGGTTTTCAAACGGATAGTGGTGCTGTGCGAAAGGCATGGCGCCGGAATCAAACCAGCAGTCGATCACCTCCGGAACCCTCTTCATGGTGCCGCCGCACTCCGGGCACTTGCAGGTGATCTGGTCGATATACGGGCGGTGCAGTTCCACGGTCTTTGCCTCCGGGTTACCGCTCATCTCTTCCAGTTCCTTACGGCTGCCGATAGATTCCTGGTGCCCGCATTTTTCGCATTCCCAGATATTCAGCGGGGTGCCCCAGTAACGGTTCCTGGAAATGCCCCAGTCCTGCACGTTTTCCAGCCAGTTGCCGAAACGGCCTTCGCCGATGGACTTCGGGATCCAGTTGACGGTCTTGTTGTTGGCCACCAGCTCGTCCTTTACCGCGGTCATCTTGATGAACCAGGATTCCCTCGCGTAGTAGATTAACGGGGTGTCGCACCTCCAGCAGTGCGGGTAGTCATGCTCGAACTTGGGAGCGGCAAAAAGCTGCCCTTTCTTTTCCAGGTCTTCCAGGACCATCGGGTCTGCCTTCTTTACGAAGACGCCGCCAAAAGGAGTATCCTCGGTCATGTTGCCCTTGTCGTCTACCAGCTGGATAAACGGCAGGTTGTAATTTTTCCCGATCCTGCCGTCATCTTCACCAAAAGCCGGTGCGATGTGTACGATGCCGGTACCATCGGTCATGGTAACGTAACTGTCGCAGGTTACGAAGAATGCCTTCTTATGCTGCTTTTCCGCTACCTTTGCGGCACAGTCATAAAGCGGCTCGTACTCACGCCCTTCCAGTTCCTTGCCTGTATAGGTTTCCAGAACTTCGTAAGCCGGCACGCCTTTTTCTTTCTCTCCCAGTTTGCCCAGCACCTGGTCCAGAAGGGCCTTTGCCAGATAATAAGTATAGCCGTCAGCAGCTTTTACTTTGCAGTACGCCTCATCCGGGTTTACGCAGAGGGCGGTGTTGCTGGGCAGGGTCCACGGCGTCGTGGTCCATGCCAGGAAGTATGCGTCTTCACCGGCCGCTTTAAAACGGACAATGGCGGAACGCTCTTTGACGGTCTTGTAGCCCTGTGCCACTTCCTGTGCGGAAAGCGGGGTCCCGCAGCGCGGGCAGTAAGGAACGACCTTGAAACCTTTATAAAGGAGGCCTTTCTTCCAGATTTCCTTTAATGCCCACCATTCGGACTCGATATAATTGTCCTCATAGGTGACATACGGGTGCTCCATGTCTGCCCAGAAACCTACGGCGCCGGAGAATTTTTCCCACATGCCTTTGTATTTCCAAACCGATTCCTTGCACTGTTTTACGAAAGGCTCGATGCCGTATTTTTCAATCTGGTCTTTGCCATCCAGACCCAGCTTCTTCTCCACTTCCAGCTCCACCGGAAGGCCGTGGGTATCCCATCCTGCTTTCCTGGGCACATATTTGCCCTTCATGGCCTGGTAACGGGGGATCATGTCTTTGATGACACGGGTCAGCACATGGCCGATATGGGGCTTGCCGTTGGCGGTTGGGGGGCCGTCATAAAAAGTATAGGTCTGGCCGCCTTCCCGGTCTTTCATGCTTTCCTCGAAGATATGGTTTTCTTCCCAGAAAGCTTCTGTCTCTTTCTCCCGGTCCACGAAATTCATGTCCGTCGAAACTTTCTTGTACATGGACGTTTTCTCCTCCTTCATCCTTTCAACCACCTGCACAGCCAGTGGTTTTTTGTTCCCGGCGCTTCGTTTTCCTGCCGATTCCTGCTGAAAAAACCTGCGTCAGAAACAGGGCATCCCGCCCTGTAAAAAAAAAGCACCCGCCCGTAATAGGACGAGTGCTTCTCGTTAACCACCTGTTACGCTGTACTTGGCACCTCTGGCAGCTTCTTTTTTTACCGGTATATACCCTGGATCCACTTGCCTTGGCACCTGCCTGGTACCTGTGGCGTTCATGGCCTGTCTGGTAAATCCGGCGGCTTCTGCCCTGCCGCATACATGTTTCCGATAACGGGGAAAATCCGTCGGCGCCTACTAACGAATGCGTTCGGGCCGAAGCTTGGAAGGGATGTTCAGACGCAGCTACTCTTACCGGCTTCCACCTTGCCCGGCTCTCTGTCAATTTCGCATACGGCCTACTGTCTTCGTCATCGCTTATGCCTTTGCATTATAGGACACCTGTTTTGGATTTGTCAAGGAGAGGGTCGCCTCCTCTTTCCCAGGTACTGCCTGTGGCCATGAGGTGCGCCCCACGGAAGGCGCCTTCCCACGACGCGGTCCTTCTTTAAATCATCAAAAAAGGCGCCCGACCGTCTCTGTCGAACGCCTTGTCCTTTGATGCTTTTCTAGTAATGAACCGGAGGCACCGGTACAATGTTGGCATTTACATGGATTTCTTAAAAATTTGTAACTCCATGCATCCTTCTCTTTTTTCTGCAAGGCCATAGACCGTTCTTTTGCAAGGTTATCCATCCCGGCCTTAGCATTTGCCAGGCTGCACATCCTGGTCTCTTCCGCCTCCGGGCTGCACATCCTTGCCTTTTCTTCGCCGGACTACTGGCCTTTGTCATTGCATCCGTCCTATCACTCATCCTTGTCCCTGCATCTGCCAGGTCACGTGTCTTTATCCTTGCATCTTCCGGGTCATGCTTCTTTGTCCTTCAGCATGCTGCACAAATACGTCCATTCTAGGACCTCGTATTTGCCTTTGCTGAATAATAAGGCATTCGTAAGCTGCTCTACAGGGACTTTCTGCATATCCGCCTTCTCCTTATTGAAAGAACCGTCCTATTTCCACGCAAAAAATATCTATTTATCTGAAAAAAAAATTAATTCGGATACCAATTCTCTATTTATAATAGAAGGCAGAGAATAATGCAAGATCTTTGAAAAGGAGGGTCTATCATGCAAAGCAAAAATCCATACAAACATCTGCTGTCCCCGCTGAAGGTGGGCATATTCATCCTGAAAAACAGGATGCAGTCATCCAACTCCCTGCCCCATTTCTCACAGGGGCCGGAGAAATACCCGGCTGACCCCACCATCGCCCATTTCGTAGGGCGTGCCAAGAGCGGGGCTGCTTTCATCACCCTGGCCGCCATGGACGACAACGTGGATATGCCGCAGTTCCCAGATTTCCTGGATATGTCCCATTTTCCGAATTTCGACATCCATGACCCGCTCTGCCAGAACTACCTGGAAGAGCTGCTCGAAGCGCTCCATTACGAAGGATCCCTGGTAAGCGGCTCCCTGTTTTCCGCAAACAAGAAATACCGCTACGAGACCCCGGACGGGAAAGTGGAAATCGTAGACATCGCGCCGAAGGCACAGGAGGGGGAAATGGGTGCCATCGCCATGATGCGCCCGGATATTGACGACGAGCTTCCGGTGGAAACCATGAAGAAAGTCATCAAGAGCTACGGCCAGCAGACCGCCCTTTACAAACGCCTGGGCTTTGACGCGGTCACCATCCACATGAGCTACCGTGCCCAGATCCCCAGCCAGCTGCTTTCCCCGCTGACGAACCACAGGACCGATGAGTACGGCGCAGACACCTTGGAAAACCGTGCCCGCTTCGCGCTGGAAATGCTGGAAGAAGTCCGCAAGGCTGCCGGCAACGACATGCTCATCGAGATCCAGTTCTCCGCAGAGGAGCCCAAGGGCGGCTATACCTTTGACGAGGGCATCGAATTCCTGAAGATGGCACAGAAATACGTGGATATCGTACAGGTCCGTTCCGCTGAGGCAGACCCGAACCACCCGATCCCCTTCGAATTGAACCAGACCCCGTTCCTGGATTTGGCTGCCAAGATCAAATCCTACGGCATGGACTTCCTGGTCAGCAACGTAGGCGGCTACTTTGACCCGGCCATTGCCGACAAAGCCATCGCTGACGGCAAGCTGGATTTGGTTGCCATGGCAAGGGCGTGGATCTCCAACCCGGATTACGGGAAAATGCTGTACGAAGACCGTTTCGAGGATGTAGTCCCCTGCCTGCGGTGCAACAAGTGTCATGGCCGCAGCAAGAAGGATATCTTCACCACCACCTGCTCCGTAAACCCGAAATTCGGTTTTGAGGCAGTGGACCGTTACCTGGGCTACCCGGTTGAAAAGATCAAGAATGTCGCTGTCATCGGCGGCGGTCCTGGCGGGATGCGTACCGCTTTGTTCCTGGCACAGAGAGGGCATGAGGTTACCATCTTCGAGAAAGAGGACCATCTGGGCGGCATGATCTGCCATTCCGATTATGTGCCATTTAAGTGGACGCTGAAGGAATACAAGGATTACCTGATCCGCCAGGTAACGAAGAATGAAAACATCCACATCAGCCTGAATACGGCAGCTACGCCGGAAACCATTGACGGGAAATATGATGATGTCATCGTAGCCATCGGCGCAGAGCCCATCCGCCTGCACATCCCGGGTGCGTTCGGCGACAATGTCATTTTCGCTCCGGACGCTCTTTGCAATGCAGAAAAGGTCAGCGGGCCGGTAGTCGTCATCGGCGGCGGCGAAGTCGGCGTAGAAACCGGCATGTTCTTTGCCCAGAAGGGCATGGATGTCACCGTCCTGGAAATGAGGGACGAACTGGCAGCCGATACCACGGCAATCCATTACCGGAGCATGTTCGAAGCAGCTTGGGAAGCCATCCCGTCCTTCCACTTTATCCTGAATGCCACGGCAAAGGAAATCTGCCCGGACAAGGTGGTTTATACCGACAAAGACGGCAATGAGAAAGCCCTTCCGGCAGAAAGCGTCATCATGGCAGCGGGCATGCGCGCAAAGAAAGACGAGGCTTTGGCGTTCTATGGCCATGGCGCACACTTCCATATGGTCGGCGACTGCTACAAGCCGGGCACGATCCAGACCACGAACCGCGCAGCGTATGTAACTGCAGAGAAGATCTGAGGCCTGCTGGTAACGAATCGGAAATAGCACATTAGCCATTGGAAAAGGAAACAGATCCCTGGAAAAATAACAGAAATTTTTCCAGGGACTCGTTTTCTTTTCGGCATAGAAGGGTGGCTGCTCCTGCATTTCGACCGCATAATTTCCGGCTGCTTTCCTGCCTTTTGCGTTTCCAAGAGCCTTACACCCTCAATTCTATGCTGTGCTAAGCCTTATTTCCCGATCTTTTCCAGCTCTTCCATCCAGGCGCGGGAAGACGCGTCGCTGGGCATGCGCAGGTCGCCTCTCGGGGATACTGCCACGGAACCTACCTTTGGCCCGTCGGGCAGGCAGCTTCTCTTAAACTGCTGGGCGAAGAACCTGCGGTAGAAATTCTTCATCCAATACAGGATAAAGTCTTTTGAAAATACGGTGCCGGTTTCTTCCGCACCCTTCGCATCCGCACCATTCCCTTCTTCCGCTTTATCCGCGTGGAACGCGATGCAGGCGAGGCGGTAAATCTTCGCCGGGGAGAAGCCGAAACGCATCATGTAATACAGGAAGAAGTCGTGGAGCTCATAAGGGCCAACCAGGTCTTCCGTCTTCTGGGAGATGGTGCCGTTTTCTTCCGGCGGAAGCAGCTCGGGTGAAACCGGGGTATCCAGGATATCCAGCAGGATGTCCGTCAGAGCCTGTTCTCCTGCCGTATCCGCCACATAGCGCACCAGATGGCGCACCAGGGTCTTCGGCACGGAGGCATTTACCGCATACATGGACATATGGTCGCCGTTATAAGTAGCCCAGCCCAGTGCCAGTTCAGACAAATCGCCGGTGCCGATGACAAGGCCGCCGCGCTGGTTTGCCAGGTCCATCAGGATCTGGGTCCTTTCCCTGGCCTGGCAGTTTTCGTAAGTGACGTCATGCACGGATTCGTCCTGCCCGATGTCCGCAAAATGCTGGCGCACGGCGGGGGCGATGGACACCTCCTTCAGGGTGGCGCCCAGGGCTTTTACCAGGGTCACCGCATTGGTATACGTCCGGTCCGTGGTGCCAAAGCCGGGCATCGTGACGGCCAGGACTTTGTCCCGGGAGAGCCCCAAAAGGTCAAAGGCCCTTACCGTGACCAGGAGCGCCAGTGTGGAATCCAGCCCGCCGGAAATGCCGATGACAGCGGACTGGGCGTGGGTATGCTTCAGCCTCTTTTTGAGACCCATGGACTGGATCTGCAGGATCTCGTCGCAGCGGGCGTCCCTCTTTGCGGTATCGGAAGGGATGAAGGGCCGCGGGTCGATGAACCGGCAAAGCTCCAGGTCTTCCTTTTCCAGATGGAACGAAATCCTGCGGTAGCCTTCCCCATCCTGGGCGGGGAAAGTCGTCATGCGGCGCCGGTCTGCCACGATCCGGTCCACATCCAGGTCCGTGTAAATGGTCCCGTTGCGGAAACGGGGGGATTCCGCCAGCACCGTACCGTTTTCCGCCACCAGGTTCTGTCCGCCGAAGACCAGGTCCGTGGTGGATTCCCCTTCGCCGGCGGTGGCGTAAATATAGCCGCAGATGCAGCTGGCGCTGTGCTGTGCCACCAGCTGGCGGCGGTAGCTGTCTTTTCCGACCATCTCATCGGAAGCGGACAGGTTTGCCACAATCGTTGCCCCTGCCAGCGTATGGGCGATGGAAGGAGGCAGGGGCACCCAGAGGTCTTCGCAAAGCTCTGCCGCCACCGTCAGATGGGGCATGCCTTCCGCTGTAAAAAGGAGCCGTGTGCCGAAAGGCACTTTTTCCCCGAAAAATTCCACTTCCCGGTCCGGGTCATCAGGCATTGCTGTGGTAAAGATCCTGGCCTCATAAAATTCATTGTAGTTAGGCAGGTTGCTTTTTGGCACAAATCCCAGCACCTTGCCGTGGGAGAGGGCTGCCGCCACGTTATAAAGCTTGCCGGCGCATTCCAATGGGAGTCCCACGAAAATCAGGGCATCCGTATCCTTGGTATCCTGCGCCAGGATCCGGAGCTGCTTTTTCGCTTCTTCCTGCAGGAGCTGCTGCCAGAACAGGTCCCGGCATTCATACCCGGTCAAAGCTAATTCCGGGAACACCATGATTTTGGCTCCTTGCGCCTCCATGTCCCGGATACAGGTTTCCATGGCTTCCCGGTTGCTCTGGCAGTCTGCCACTACTACGTCCGGTGATGCCGCCGCCACACGAATAAATCCGTCTTTCATTCCTTCTCCTTATCCTTCTCCTCTAAAAGGGCCTGGTAGATGTCCCGCTTCGAGACACCCCGGTCCTCCGCCGCTTTTTTCATGGCGGCTTTCCGAGGGATGCCCTGGGCTTCGTAATAAGCCACATGGCTGGGGATGTCCATGGCTTCCCATTCTTTCCTGGCCTGCTCTTCCTGCTGCTTGGGGTCGCGCCCCTCAATCACCAGCACGTACTCGCCCCTGGGCGGGTGCTCCGGGTTTTCGTAATAGGCGATGGCTTCCGAAAAAGTGCAGCGCATGGCTTCTTCATGTTTTTTGGTCAGCTCCCTGCAGAGGGTGAGCCGCCGGTCCCCCATGGCTTCCATAAGCTCCCGGAGGGTGGCAAGCAGATGGTGGGGCGCTTCATACAAAACCACCGTCTCCGTCTGCCGGTCCATTTCCTGCAAGCGGTGCTGCCGCAGCTTTTTCTCCTTTGGCAGGAACGCCTCAAAATCAAACCGCCGGGTGGACTGGCCGGACAGCGTAAGGGCCGTGATGCAGGCGCAAGCGCCCGGCAGGGAAGTCACGGCAACGCCCGCTTCCTGGGCCATTTTCACCAGTTCCTCCCCCGGGTCGGAAATCCCCGGCGTCCCGGCATCAGTAATGAGCGCGATGTTTTTCCCCTTCAGAAGCTCGCCCACCAGCTCCCTGCCTTTGTCGATCTTGTTAAATTCATGGTAGCTGGTCATGGGCGTATGGATGTCAAAATGCGTCAAGAGCTTTATGGAATTCCTGGTGTCTTCCGCCGCGATCAGGTCCACTTCCTTTAACGTCTCCAGTACCCGGAGGGTGATATCGCCCAGATTGCCGATGGGCGTCGCGCATAAATATAATGTCCCGCTCAAAAAATCCCTCCTATCCGGCACTGCCGCCGCGTTCTTTCCGATCTGCCTGTACTTATTTCTGATCCGCCGGCATGGCCGCCTGCTTCCAGTATGGCATTTCGCATTCCAGATGTTACTCCGGCGCAGCCGGCATCTGCCGGCCTGCCTCTAAAGCAGGCAGCACGGCCCTTTTTTCCAGTGCAGGCGCGTGTGCAAAAAACTGCCCCTTATTTTCCGTAAATTTCCCGGACGTCCTTGCTGTAAACGTCCTTCGCGTCATAAATGACCAGTGGGCGCTCCACTTTGACGCCGGTATTGGCACCCCGGATGCCTTCCACCAGCACCATGGCCGGCTCCTGCCCTTCAAAGGAATGGACGAAACGGATCCGCTTGGGTTCCAGGCGCCAGTCATGCATCAGGCAGATGATTTCCGTCAGGCGGAAGGGGCGGTGCACCATAAAAAAACGGCCGCCCGGCACCAGGAGGCGGCTGCTTTCCCGCACCACGTCCTCCAGCGTGCACAAAATCTCATGACGCGCCACTGCTTTTGCCTGGGATGGGTTGACCAAACCCGTGCCCCCGGTCATATAAGGCGGGTTGACGGTCACCGCATCAAAGGAAGAAGCCCCAAATAAGGCAGAGGCCTCTTTCACATCCCCTGTCGTGATGTGGACCCTGCCTTCCAGCCCGTTTAATTCCACGCTGCGGCTGGCCATGTCTGCCATCTTCGGCTGGATTTCCAGCCCTTCGATATGCTCCGCATCGGTTTTTGCCGCCAGAAGCAGCGGGATGACCCCGTTCCCGGTGCACAGGTCGATTACCCTGCATTTTGGGCGCAGCCGGACAAAGCCGCTTAAAAGGACGGCGTCCATGCCGAAGCAGAACGCCGTAGGATCCTGCAGGATCCGGTATCCTTTTATTTGTAAATCGTCCAGCCTTTCACCGGGATGGATCAGGTCCATGTCTTTCTCCTATCTTTCGTAAGGCGGTGACGCAGGCCGCGCCTCCGCACGAAGTGCGGTTTACAATGGCGCAGCTCTCCTATCTGGGCTGCTTACTGCTCCCCGTCATTTCCTTCCGGACGGGCTGCTTCCTGCCGCTGGTTATTCCCTTCCGGGCGGCTGCGCCTCTCCTGCCGGCTTCCATTCTCTTCCTGCCGTCCGCCATTTCGGTCCTGGCGGTCCTGACGGTCCGGGCGATCCTGGCGGTCCTGGCCGGAACGTTCCTGTCCGCCGCGTCCCTGGCGTCCCCCGTTTCGTTCCTGGCGCTCTGGACGTTCCTGCCCGCCGCGTCCCTGGCGGTCGACGTTCCGATCCTGATGGTTCGGGCGGTCGACGCGGCCCTTGCCACGGTTCCTGCCGCGATTATTTCTGGAGCCTTCCTTTTCCCCGTCTCTGCCTTTGTCAGAGGAATTATTCCGATTTCTGCGTCCCTCGGGCCTTCTGGAATCTTCTTTCGAGGAGTCTCTGTGGGAACCCTTGGAAGAATCCCTTCTTTCCCGATTTTCCTTATTTTCGGATGAGCCAGAATAAGGCTTCCTCTGGGAACGCCTGGACTGCCTCTGCCCGTCGTCCCTTCTCCTGTCCCTGGAGGATTTTTTCTCCTCCGGAGTGTTTCCTCCTTCTGGAGCTTCCTTCTCTATGCCTTCCACCAGGAATGTGCCTGAAACGCTTCCTGCGGTTCCCGCGGACAGCTGCCCTTCTGCCGGGCGCCCTTCCGTCCCGGTTTCCGGCTCTTCCTGGATTTCCGAGGTGCTCTGGCTTTGTGCCCCTGCGGTTTCTGCTCCCCGGTTTTCCGCAAAGGCCTGGCTTTGTGCCTCTGTGGTATCCGTTCCCCAGCTTTCCGTAACGGCCTGGCTTTGGATTACTTCCGCTTCGATTTCCTGCCCTTCCGGGGTTTCCTGCCTTTGGACTGCAGCAGCTTCTATTTTCCAGCTTTCCGCAATTTTCCGGCCTTGGGGTGCTGCAGCTTCCTGCCCCTTTGCGTGCTCCTGCCCTTTCGAATGTTCCCGGCCTTTGGAGTATTCCTGCCCTTTAGAAGGCTTTTTGCCTTTTGCCTCGTCCTTCTTGGACTCATCCTTCCTAGGCTCGTCCTTGGACCTGCGCTTTCCTTTAAAAGTCAGCTCGTCCACCGGGTATTCCCGGATTTCCTTCTCGTCATCATGCTCAAAAACAACCCGCGCGGTCTGCTTCAGGATATTGATGGACACTACCTTGCCCTCTTCCTGCTCCGCTGTGGCGACATATTCGCCCACTTTCGGCATCTTGGCGTTGAGCCACTGGTAAGTCTCTTCCTCATTTTTCAGGCAGCACATAAGGCGCCCGCAGGTGCCGGAGATCTTGGTCGGGTTCAAGGACAGGTTCTGGTCCTTGGCCATGCGGATGGACACCGGGTTGAAATTGGTCAGGAACGTGCTGCAGCAGAGCTCCCTGCCACAAATTCCCAGACCGCCTTTCATGCGGGTTTCGTCCCGGACGCCGATCTGCCGCAGCTCAATCCTGGTATGGAAAACAGAGGCCAGGTCTTTTACCAGCTCCCTGAAATCGATCCTGCCGTCTGCCGTAAAGTAAAATAAAAGCTTTGCCCTGTCAAAAGTATATTCCGTCGCCACCAGCTTCATTTCCAAGCCGAACTTGCGGATTTTTTCCCGGCAGATCTTGCTGGCTTCCTTCTCCCCGGCGTGGTTATCTTCATTCCGTTCAGCATCTTCTTCCGTTGCCGGCCGGATGATGGGCTTTAAGGGCTGGACCACTTTTTCGTCTTCCATCTCTTTATTGGGCATTGCGACTTCGCCGTATTCCACCCCATGGACGGTCTCCACGATCACGTGGTCTCCCTTTTCAAACTCGTGCTCGCCCGGCGAAAAATAGTAGGTCTTCCCCTCCCTTCGGAACCGGACTCCTATCACATTGGTCATTTCTGGTTCTCCTTAATCGTTTCCAATAGCAGCTCCATGGTAAGGTCATAATTGACGTTCGCATGCAGCCTGGTTTTTGCTTTGTCCAACGCCTCCAAGATTTCTTCCAGTCCCGGATAGGAAATCTTGCTGGCCTGCCTTTTCACCTCCAGCACCTCGTCCTTGAAAATCAGGGCGTTGGCGTCCTGGGTCGCTTTAAACTGGAGCACGTCCCGATACCATACGGTCAGGATGTCCAGGTAATCCGAGGGCTCCAGGTGGTATTCGTTGATGCGCCGGATCTCCTGCCCCATCTCCGTCTCGTCAATCTCGGTAATCCGTTTGACCAGCCGGATGGCGGCTTCCTTCACCTGCGCGAAATCATCGGACTGGGCCAGCATATATGCCTTTCCCGGGACGCCCTGGGAAAAGGCCGCGCAGACCCTTGCCCTCTGTTCGTCCACGTCCGTTTTTTCCATCAGGAACTTGACGATCATGTCTTCCGGCACTGCCCGCAGCGTCAGCGTCACGCAGCGGGAGGTAATCGTCGGCAGGAAGACCGAGCTGCTGGTCGCCAAAAGCAGGACCACCGCGTATTCCGGCGGCTCCTCGATGGTTTTCAGCAGCGCGTTCTGGGCGGATTCGTTCATCTTTTCCGCCTCGTCGATGATATAAACTTTATAACGGCTCTGCTCCGGACGGATGGCGATGTCGTTTACCACCTGGCGGCGGATATCCTCCACCGAAATCGTCCTGGGCTTGTCGTGGGTTACATAAATCAAATCCGGCTGGGCGTCATGCATGACCTGGCGGCAGGAATGGCACTCCATGCAAGGGGACGTGCCGCCCTTTTCACATAAAAGCGTCATGGCAAAAGCCTTTGCCAGCCTCATTTTGCCGGAGCCGGTAGGTCCTTCGATAATATATGCGTGAGACACCCTGTCTGCCGCGATGGAGTTTTTCAGGTGCTCGATTACTTTTTCATGTCCCAGGATTCCTTCAAACCCATATTCTTTCTTATAATCTGTCATGATCGACCACTCCTCCCAAATACTCCTTGATCTGGTCCAAACATTCCAGTTCGTTCTGGTTGCGAAAGCGTTTCCGGATCCCCGCCTTTTCCAGGTTTTCCTCTGAGAAATCCTCCTCATCCGCCAAAAACCTGCGGCAAAGCTCCCTGTAGCAGGGCTCTTTCTGCTGCTTTTCCCGGTCCAGCGCCCTCTGCAGGCGCTCGCCGTCTTCTACTTCTATATAAACCGGCACTACTTTTTCTGCCCCGAAATAATCCCGGACCTTCTGATAGGACTCCAAAGTCCCGATCAAAAGGTAGCTGTGGCGGGACAAATCAATCCTGCCGTCATCGGCGGTAAAGTAATGCCAAGGCCCTTCCGCCGTCTGGTAAGTGCGGCATTCAATGACCTTCCCTTCCTCTTCCATCCGGCGCAGCTCCTGGACAGTATGGAAATAATATTCCCGACCGTCCTGCTCGCCTTTGCGGATCGGGCGGGTGGTGCAGGTGACATAAGGCAGAAGCTGCAGGGAGCCGTCTTCCAGAAGCCCTTTATACAGCGTGTCTTTTCCGGACGCGCTTTTTCCAAGCATACAGATGATTTTCCCCATCTGCCTTTTCCTCCATCCACAGGCTGCCTTGGCAGCCGCTGCCTGTGCCCATCTTCTTCGCAAAACGGGCAGGCCGTTTCCTGATGTTAACAACTCCAGTCTCAGCCAAGCTGGATCCTTCTGTTTGCAGTTGCTATCGATGAAGCCCCGCCTTTTAGGGGGCTTCGTCAAAAGCGGCTCCTGCACTTATTCCGTAACTACCCTGACTACGCGCCCTTCGGGGTCTTCCATCCCCTGCAGGTCCAGCCCCATCCTTTTCCAGGACAGGATCTTCTCCACATCTTTTCCGGTGGCGCGCTCGCCCTGCACCAATGCCGGGATTCCCGGCGGGTAGACATAAACCATCTCCGCCAGCACTTTCCCGGCCAGTTCCTCCAGCGGCACTGCCTTGGAAGGGCGCATAGCGGCTTCTCCCAGCTCCATGACTTTCTC
>CADBRV010000038.1 GCA_902797185.1 uncultured Lachnospiraceae bacterium | reverse complement strand
GGCAGGCATCCATTGGAACTATACTTATCTGGTTTACTTAATTGCAGTCATTGCACTTATCCTGGTCTGGGCGTTCATTCCAGGAAAGACATCCAGCACTATGCAGCAGGATGGCCAAGCCCTTCATGTACAGGTAGAAAATGAGGAGGGCTAAGGGCATAAGGAGCAAGGGGGCAGCTTCCCTGCTGATCGGGTTCAGTAACCTGGGAGGTTTTATGACACCGCTTATTACATCCTTGTCCAGGAATGTCAGTGGGAGTGCTTCCGTAGGATACCGCTTTATTACGAGTTCCATCTGCATCCTGTAGCCATTGGGACGGAAATTGTGATCCAGAGGGGCAGAAGAGCAAAGCAGGTATAGCGGGAGATAGGAATCCTGGTTTTCATTTGGTTAATCTTCCAGGTATTCCATGTAGTCTTCTTCACTGCAGAAAAGGTAGTAGCGGCCGCCTACCAGTCCCATGTAACCATTGCTTACGTAATAACCTTTTCTCATGACGGTCTCCTTTCCTTGTCATTTGAAACCGGGAATAAATGGGTTTCAATTCGCAATTAATTTATTAACTGATTACATGATAAGGAAAGAGGTGTCCTAAAAAATTCCCAGCAGGTGGAAAAAGGAAACGAAAATGTGCAGACGGGTGGAGACAGGGTGCAGGACCGCCCATGAATAGTGAAAAAATAGTTTAGATTTACAGGGCTGGAAAGAATTTACATTTCCAGAAAAGAAAAAACAAGGACGGCAGGATATTCCCACCGTCCTTTTTTATGAATGCAATATTTCTGGAAGTACTGTTTTATTTTTAGCCAATGTTAAAAATGTAATTGCGTAATATTAGTAAACGTTCCAGACGTATTTGCGTAATGTTAGCCAGCGCAAAAACCGTTCTAACGTTTTATCTGTTTACATCAAACTTATTATAGACCATCACTTTGTATATTGCTTATGATGGAACGCATCGTCTTTCAGTCGTCCGTCAGCTTGTAATAAGCGAAGAACTGGTATTCATCCGGTTTTTTGGTATCCCCCAGGCCTTCCGGTGTGCCTATCTTCCAGGAACGTCCAGATACATTGCCCTCTTCCATGACAGCGGCAAAGTTCAGCATGGCGGCGCCGATGTCCAGCAGGGTATCATCTTCGGAAACCATTTCCTCTTTTTTGCCTAAGATAATGACAATCCGGTTGCTTAAAAGGAAACGGTAAGGCTGGCGGTTCAGGAAGCTGGGAGCAAGGGAAGCGGCGTAGATTGCCTTGTCCACCTGGGGAGCGATCTTGTCCTCATCCCACTGTACCGGGTTGCCCCAGGTGCCATAGTAGGCGATGTCTTCCTGTGCAATTTTCGGTGCAACATGGTCTTCACGGACGTTGTATTTTACGTTGGAAGGGCTGATGATATCCAGCCTCTTCATCCCATGTTCTTTTTTTCCTGTGCCGACTGCAACAAGGGAGGAAACTACTTTGTCAGAATCAATACGCAGGGCTTTCTTTACATAATCACTGTCATTTACGGTGAGCCAGCAGTTGTCAATTTCCATCTCTGTCAACGTCAGGATCAGGTCTTCCGTCAAATAACCGCTGTTTTCCAGATAGCCGGGTTCTTTATCCGATAAGATGACCAGGTAATTCGGTGCCAGGAAGGAATTTCCTCCATATCCGGCCAAACCTTCCAGCCTTACCCCGGCATCGTCACCGGCAATGACGAGTTCTACATCAATGTCCGGCAGCAGGCGTTTGGTATTTTTGAAAGCTTTTGTGATTTCTTCGGCCTGTTTTTTGGATATGGCTTTTTTCTTAAAAGAACGTGTTGACTGGCGCTGTTCAATTTTCTTCATGTATCGCATAGGAGCTCCCCCTTTCAGCGGAGCCGATCCCTCTTATGTGGAACGGCAGGTAATTTAGTAAATATTTGAAAATATTATAACATTGGGAAATCCGTGCGGCAACGAAAAGAAAGAAGAAAAGATGTCTAAATATTCACGATTTTGCCAATGCTTCCCGCAGGGATTTTCTTCGGGCATCCTTCGATGCAGTAATGGCAAGCTGTACAGGGGATTGTGGTTTCCTCGCCCATGATCCGCTGAGCCATTTGGATGATTTTCTGTTCTTCCTCATCCAGCGGCTTGAAATCTTTCATATAAGAAAGGTTGTCCTGCATCTGCTCCAGGTTGGACATGCCGGAAAGGACCGTGATGACGCCTGGGAGCGAGGCGGCAAAACGGATTGCCCAGGAAGCAGGAGAAGCGCCCGGATGATAACTTTCCAATAATTCCTGGACTTTCTTTGGCGGCTTCGCAAGCCTCCCGCCTTTTACTGGTTCCATGATGATGATGGATTTTCCATGTTTCCTTGCAACCTCGTAATTTGCCCGGGAGGTGACGGACGGGTTTTCCCAATCCGCGTAATTGATCTGCAATTGTACAAAATCTACTTCGGGATGGTCCCGCAGGAGCTGGTCTAGCAGCTTTGGCGTATCCTTTCCAAACCATTCTTCCATATTGCCTCCTTCCTGCCCATAATACGGCAGCAGAGCCTGGAAACTGAAAATGGGATGTCATGAATAATATCCCACCTTGCGGTAAGCTGCTTCGTAAGTCGTTCAGAGAGATGGTATTGAGATGCCGATCTATCCTTAACCTGATTATACTACTTAGGCGTGGGATCCGGATGGGGAGGATGATCGGACATCCCTGCTGCATGGCAAAAGAAATGAATTATTCTCATCACGTTACAGAAAAGAATGAATTAGACAACAAATAAGCCGGAGAATATGATAGAGGCATAGAGGGATGAAAGAAAGGACAGCATCGTCTTTTTGGAGTGCATCCCTCCCTGGAAAGGGAGATAGGAAGTATAGCGGATCCTTTTGCAAAAAAAGGGAACTTGGGATTTTGAATGCTGGCCAAGCCCATATGGTTCAGTTCTGAACCTGGTCGGGGCAGGGGGCAAGGTTCTGGTAGTAGGAGGTAATATCCTGGTAAAGCTCTTTGGCAGCCATGGAAAGGAAAGGCTCCCGTTTCATCACGATACCGATCCGGCTTCGGGAGAAGGGATCCGAGAGAGGAATCCCGGGAACATTTTGGTTTTCTTTTATTCCGTCCCGCAGTTGCAGAAGTTCCAACAGCCCGACAGAGACAGAGTATGGTGCCAGCATGATGCCAAGCCCTGCTGTCACTAATAATCCGGTCAGGTCTTCGCCGGAGCCTTCATAAACGACGTAGGGGGCGAAACCGCAGTGGTGGCAGAGGGTAATGAATTCCGACTCCATGTCGTAACCTAAGTTGCTGATGATGAAATGTTCGTTTTTCAGCTCCGATAGGGCAATGCTTTTCCGTCCTTCCAGCGGATGGCCAGGAGGCAGCATGACCGTGACACGGTCCTCATACAGGGGGGTCCAGACAAGGTCTGCATGGTCGATGGGTGCTTTCGTGATGGCAAAATGGATGGTGCCATCCAGGAGGCTTTCCTTCATCTGCTCCGGAGACTGCAAAGTACAGCTGAGCCGGACATTGGGATGCCTGCACAGGAAAGAATAAAAAACCTGCTTTAAAAAAATGGATTCCGAGACGCCGATTTTGATGGAACCATTTTCCAGGCCGGTCATTTCCTGGATGGCATCGACGGCATTTTCCAAGGAATTCAGGATATTTGTCACATATTTCAGGAAAAACCGCCCCTGCGGATTCAAGGTGATTTTGCCACCCCGCTTGCGTTCAAACAAAGGGAAACCGATTTCTTCCTCTAGGGAAGAGATCGAGCGGCTTAAGGCAGACTGGGTGATGTGAAGTTCCTGGGAAGCGCGGGTGAAATTTTCGTAACGTGCCGCGGTTTTGAAATAGTGAAGCTGGGTAATTTCCATAATAGCCGGTAAACCTCAAAGTGAAAAACCTGCAAAAGCCCAGTATGGCTGGGCTGTTTATAGCAGGTTTATTATAGCAAGGCTGTTTGCAGGGGGCAAACAGCTCAAATAAAAGGACAGAGTTAGGGAGGGGGATAAAAATGATTCAACTAATTCTGCTGGGTATTCCACTGGCTTTTGTAATCTATACGGTTTATAAAGGCTTAAATGCGTCTATCGCGATGCTGATCGGCGCATTGATTGTCTGTCTTGTAGAGCGGATGGACATCATGACGACAATCCTGGGATCGCCTTTCAAGGCAAGTGTCATGATTGGCGGCATGCAGATGAGCCTGCAGCTGTTTTTCCTGACATTCATTATGGCAAACATTTTTGCACAGATTTACCTCGCCACCGGAGGCGCCAGGTCCATAGCCAATACGCTCACGAAACTGGTGGTAAAAGATGCGACAGGTTATAAAGCAAAAATGCGGGCACTTTATACGTTCATGGTGATCGCAATCATCTTCGGGTTTGGCGGCCTGGATGCTTTTGTATGCGTTTTCACGCTGCTTCCTATCGGCATGGTCATGTTTGAAAAGTACAACATCCCAAGGCGGCTTCTTCCGGCAACGCTTTTTGCGGGAGTTACCACCGCGGTCTGCTGTCCGGGCACGCCTCTTACCAACGGCAACATCCTGGCAGCCGGCTTTTTAGGGACCCAGACAACGGCAGCAGCCGTCCCGGGCCTTGTAGGTGTTGCAGTCATCCTGCTCTGTGACGTGCTTTACCTTAGAAGCGCGGTAAAGAAAGCGGAAGCAAAAGGCGAAGGCTGGACGCCGGTGCCGAACCAGGCTCCTTCCGCAGCGGGGATTAATGATGATACAAAGCCGGTGCCGAAAGCATGGCAGTCTTTCATCCCGATCATTGTTGTCGCCATCATGAACATGATTCTGCATATCAATATCGTCATCAGCCTTCTGACCGCAGCCCTGGTTGCCTGTGCTACCATGTGCAACTACATCGTAACGCCTCAGAGCAAGCTGAAACCTTACATGGCATTGGGCGAAAAGGGCGTCGTTGCCGCCGGCATGACGTTCGTACCGATGGCAATCCAGATGGGGCTTGCAACGGTCATCCAGAATTCCGGCGGGTTCGAGTTCCTGTCCGGCCTCTTCACCCAGATGGCATACCATACGAACCCGCTCATCGCCTGGGCGACATCTGCATCCTTGACCGGGTTCCTGGCAGGAAACTCTACGGCAGGCATCCAGCTTTCCGCTTCGATTTTCCAGCCAATTGCATCTGAGATCGGGTTAAGCCTTTCCGCCGCCCATAGGATCGGATGCTTTGCTATTTCCATCCTGGATACGATTCCGATCAACGCGGCGATTATTTCTGCTTTGTTCACCACCGGGCTGACACAGAAAGAAGGCTATCCGCCTATTTTCCGGACCACAGTACTGTACATCTTCTTTGGCATGATTGCCGTCATTTTGATGTGCATGCTGTTCCCGGGACTACAGTAAATTGGCTGTGGAAAATGTAAAAGCTTTTTCCGAGGGCTGCAGTAAATTGGTTGTAGAAAGTGTGCATGCTTATCCGGGGCAGTAGTAAATTAGCAAGGGACAAGGTAATTCTGTTCCTGGAATGGCAGGAATTTAGGATGAAAAATTTGTAATGCAGGCTTCAAAAAGATGCGTTCAGAAAAAGAATAACAAACATGGAGCTGGGCATTTCATAATGAAAGAAAATAAAAAATTGGAGAGTCGTGCCATTCGAATGCACACTGCGTGTGCAGGCACGGCTGCCCGTCATAGTTCGGGTGCTGGAATATTATTATGGAAAGATTGTGCCATATATGAGTATTACATACGCAGGCACAGGCTGTTCCATTACCATGAAATGATGAAATGTAAAAGAAAGGAGTCCTTATGGTTATTGCACCACAGAAAAGAGTGTTAATTTTATACGCAACAATGACAAAAAACACGGAAAAGGTGGCAACCTGGTTTGCCGATACGTTCCGTGACTACGGATGGGACGTGAACCTTTACCGGATCACCTCCCAGAAAAAGCTGGTTGAGGACCAGGAATCCTTATATTTTGACGATTACGACTGTGTATTTTTGGGGAGCCCTATTGTAGGAGGCTCCCCCCTGCAGAGCGTGATCAAAGCATTAAGCCTGGGAGCAGGCGGAGGTCTGGAAAAAGAAGTCCAGGACAAAATTGACGCACATGAAAAAGATGCCGCTGCCGGCGCAAAAAAGCCGGGCATCCTCTGGAGGAGGAACCAGGCGCCGTATGCAGGCGTGTTAAACCCGGAAGATTCCATCCCGCTGGGCGTAGTCTTTACGACGTATGGTGGAGGGTTCTTCGGTTCCAGCGAGGCGATGGCAACTTTGGAACAGTTGAAACTGTATCTCCAGACCAATAATGTACATGTGGTCGGAAAATTTGCCTGTGGTGGAAAAGAAACCGGGCCTGCAGGATTCCCTGTCGGGGAAAAGCCGCCGAAATTCTTCCGTCCGGGCCCGAAAGACCCCAATGCACCGAAAGCAGACGTGCAGGACGCGGTTTATTACAGGATGGGGGACGGGAGCCTGAAGCCGGGATCCTATTTCTTCCATTATGACTGCGACAGCAAGCCGGGTCCACGGGAGGAAGCCAAAGCGAAAGCCTTCGCCGCTGATTTGATCGAAGATTATTTCATGTCCTATAATAATAAGACCATGAAAGATTGGTCCGAACTGATTTCGATCAGCTGACGATTAACAGGAAACCGAGGCTATTGAAGAAATCCTTGAGGCTATCAAAACTGTTCAGGCTGGTTTTCCATCAGCTGGCTAGCAATAAAAGCATATAAAACGAAACGAGAGCAGGTTTTTACCAGCCGGCCAATCTGGAAAGTTGCACCATAAAAATACGCGCTGCGCTGGCACGGCTTGATTCCTCATCCTCCGGATGATGAAAAATAATATATATTCCTTGAAAACAAAAAGGCCCCGCAGAAATGCGGGACCTTTTCGCTTGGGGAAGGGAGGCGGCAGGACAGGCTTATTTCCTGCCGGATGGTTTTGGAGCCCATATCCCTTCCTGCTTCATCGTTTTGGATGTAGGAGCGTGTTTTGGAAATATGTAGAAAAGCATATCTTCTTTTCCGGGACGGCATGTACCATTAAAACCGATGTTTCCATACTTGGTTACAGTCCGTCCTATCGCGTTAAACGATGGATTAGAAAAGTACTTCTTTACCGTAATAGCAGCAGGTGAGCATCTGCTCCATCTGCTTCTGGTTGATCGGGCGCGGGTTGCATCCGGTGCAGGCATCCAGAAGTGCGTTTGCGGCGATGTCCGCTTTCTTTGCTTCAAACTCGTCTGCCGGTACGATGCCTTCTTCCGCAATACGTCCGCCTTCGCCATAGTTCTGGATCTTCATCGGGATGTTCAATTCGTGGTTAAGGCCTTCGCAGAAGCCGATCAGGTTTTCGACCTTGTCCGCGGTAGTAAGGCCGCCCAGGTTCAGCTCGTCTGCGATGTCTCCGAAACGTCCCGCGGTCTCGCGGTCACCTGCATTGTATTTGATAACCTTCGGCAGGTACATAGCGTTTGCTGCGCCATGGATGATATGTCCGTTCTTAAAAGCAGCACCGGTCTTGTGTGCCATGGAGTGGACAATGCCCAGCATGCCGTTTGCAAAGGACATGCCGGCGATGCACTGTGCGTCATGCATAGCGGCACGTGCCTTCTGGTCCCCCTTATAGGAAGCTACCAGGTTTTCCTGGATCATCTTGCATCCATAGAGTGCAAGGGCGTCAGAGTAAGGGGAATGTGCGGTTGCGACATAAGACTCGATACAGTGGGTCAAAGCATCCATGCCGGTGAATGCGACCAGCTTGGTAGGAAGCTTCTGTACCAGTGCCGGGTCAACGATGGCTACATCCGGAGTCAGGTTGTAATCTGCCATCGGGTATTTGATGCCTTTTTCATAATCGGTGATAACGGCAAAGGAAGTTGCCTCGGTGCCGGTTCCGGAAGTCGTGGTGATCGCGCAGAACTTTGCCTTCTTTCTCAGTTCCGGGATGCCGAAAGGCTTTACCATGTCTTCGAAGGTGATGTCAGGATATTCATATTTTACCCACATAGCCTTGGAAGCATCAATGGGGGAGCCGCCACCGACTGCTACGATCCAGTCCGGCTGGAATTCCAGCATCTTCTGGGCACCTTCATTCACGGTGGTTACGGAAGGATCCGATTCAATACCCTCAATCAACTTTGTTTCGAATCCTGCTTCCTTTAAGTTGCCAAGGATGACATCCAGGTAGCCGTTCCTCTTGATGGAGCCGCCGCCGATACAGATCATGGCTTTCTTGCCCTTTAAGGTCTTCAGTGCGTCAAGTGCGTTTTCACCATGATAAATGAATCTTGGGACTGTAAATTGTGCCATAATTACGTTCCTCCTGTTACATTAATTCTTTTATTGTTATTTTTGACCTTCCGGAGTTTGTACCCCGTTTGTTTTTATATTTATATTGTAAAAATTCATTCAATTAAATACAATCATCACATTTTTCGTTTTTGATGGGGTAAATTGACGAAAAAATTACAAAAATTTATGAGGAGGAAGGCATACCTTTCGAAAGAAAATGGGGGAATAAGGAATTGGGACGATGGGTAATTTATACCAATATCTTTCCATTCCCATGGGAAAACTGCCTTCGCAAAGAGAACTTTTCGTTTTCAAAATAACATAAAAGAAAATAAAAAATTTACTTATAACAAGTTTCCAAAAAATGTATGGTAAAATATGTGAAATATTAAAACAACTTGCAATTTTGCTTGTATTTTATATATATAGGGGATATTATTGATGGGAGAATAAATTGGGGAGCAAGTGGCTAGTTATTATCGTTTGTTTATGGGAAAAACAGGGGCAAAGTTAGGGAATATAGAGAAAGGCGCATATGAATACTTTAATGCAGGAGTACTTCCTGAAGGTAGTGGAACACATGAGTTATTCGAAAGCAGCGAAAGAGCTATGTGTCACACAGCCTTCTGTCAGCCACCAGATTACCAATTTGGAGAACGAGCTGGGGTTCCAGCTCTTTGACCGGATGAACCGGAACAGGATCACATTGACCCCGGCAGGGCAGGTTTTCCTGGAAAGCCTTTTAAAGGCCAGGCAGGAAATGGAACATGCTATTGGCGTAGGAAGAGAACTCTCTTCTATAGGGCAGACGAAATACCGGGTAGGGTTCCCCATTGGATGGGAGCTGGCAGATGTCATTCAAGATACGCAGAAGGACCTGGAAAAGCAATACCCGAATATTGCTATTGAGTATGAGATGAATACTTACAGCGAGCTACGCCGTAAATTGGATGAGAATGAACTGGACCTGATCCTTCTGGTGCAGCCGGGAATGGATTCCCTCCAGGGATATGACATAACTACGGTAAATGAAGTAAATATGCTGATGTATTTCGGGAAGAGGCATCCCCTTGCGGATCCGGACAACCCGCAGTTCAGTGATTTTAAAGAAGACCCGATTTATGTGCTTCCGGAGGAAGAGACGCCTCATAATGAAGGGACAAACCATGATTATTTCATGACCCATTTTCTGACTCCGAAGAGCATTATGGAGCCGAACAGGGATACGATCCTCCTAAGGCTGGCTAGCGGGAAAGGGATTGCTGTATTTGATTCCTGGATGGCTTACCGCAGGTATAATTTCCTTTCTTATATCAAGATGGACCGTGTCTTCCCGGTATGGGCAGTGCGGAAGGAAAGCCATAAGATGCCGGCAGTCCAGCTGTTTTTGAACCATATGAAAGAGCTGCCGACCATGCTTCCGGAGGAGTGAAAGAA
Source organism: uncultured Lachnospiraceae bacterium (assembly GCA_902797185.1). GTDB lineage: Bacteria > Bacillota > Clostridia > Lachnospirales > Lachnospiraceae > RUG14243. The sequence goes on along the minus strand of CADBRV010000038.1, from coordinate 2,143 downwards.
CACCGTATGGCCCTCTCGGATGCGATCAAAGGATAAAATCCTGATTACGCAGTTATGGAGGGAAAAAGCAAAAGAAAATTCCTGGATTATAACAAAATAAGAGTAAATTTACTGCCTGCCATATTGTCGTGAACGTAAAGATATGGTAAAAATATACTGTTGGCTGTAAAAAATTATTTGCAGCCGGTGGTTTGGCACTTGGAATTGGAAAGAAGGCCTGATCGGCCTTCTTTTTTTGAGCAAGTGTCTCATTTTCTTGCATTTACATAAAGTTTGTGAGGGTCTGGCAGGGTTATTAAGAGAAGGGAATGGATGCTGTTATGAATGTGCTGAATAATATTATGAATGTGCTCAATGCCATCGATTCGGTGATGTATTATCCGATTTTGATCATCGTAATGGCATCGGCAGGGATTTTCTTTACGATCCGCACCAGAGGGGTGCAGATCAGGCTGTTTCCGACTGCCTGCAAGCTGGTAGTGGAAAAGCCTGAGAACGGGCAGAAAGTGTCATCTTTCCAGGCGCTGATGGTTTCCACCGCGTCAAGGGTTGGCACCGGGAACATTATCGGCGTGGCATCTGCCATCTGCCTGGGCGGCCCGGGCGCTGCATTCTGGATGTGGATCATGTGCCTGATCGGCGCGTCTTCCGCGTTTATCGAGAGCACCCTGGCCCAGGTTTACAAGCAGAGGGACAAAGAGGGCGGCTGTTTTGGCGGTCCGGCCTATTATATTGAAAAAGCCCTTCATGCGCCGGCATTGTCTGTCGTCTTCTGTATCTGCCTGATCGCAACATATGCCGTTGGCTTTAACCTGCTCTGCTCTTATAACCTGCAGTCTACATTTGCGGCATACTCTTTTTACAATCCCAAAACGACCCCGGCCCTTATCGGCCTTGTCCTTGCTTTGGTCGTGGGATATTGCCTCATGGGCGGTGGAAAGAGGATCATGCATTTGACCTCTGTCATCGTCCCGGGCATGGGAATTTTCTATGTCGTGGTTTCCCTTATCGTTATTTTCGCCCATATCGGGAATATCCCCTTCATGTTTGCGGAAATATTACGGAACGCGTTTGATTTCAAAGCTATTTTCGGTGGCCTGGCAGGATCCTGCATGATCCTTGGCTTTAAGCGGGGTCTCTATTCTAATGAGGCAGGCGTGGGGTCCGCGCCGAATGCTTCCGCTTCTGCGGACGTGACCCATCCGGTAAAACAGGGGCTGGTACAGACTATTTCTGTATATATTGATACGATGCTCCTGTGTACGGCAACTGCCCTGATGTGCCTTTCTTCCGGCGCTGTATTCGGAAAAGATGTGCAGCCTGCAACTTTTGTGCAGGATGCGGTATCTTCCGTATTTGGGATGGCAGGACCGATCATCATTACAGTGGCGATGGTGCTTTTCGCGTTCACTACTTTGATAGGCAACCTGTACTATGTAAAAAATGCTATGGCTTACATCAACCATAAAAAAGAGCCGTCGGTAAAAGCCATGAAGATTTTCTACCTGATTGCCACGGTCGTGATTTTTTTAGGCGCCCTGATGCCGATGGATATCTGCTGGGACCTGGCGGACATTACGATGGGCTGCATGACGCTCATCAACCTGCCGTCCTGCGTTGCCATGTCCGGCACAGCGGTTAAAGCGCTCAAGGACTTCGAGAAACAACGCAAAGAAGGCAAGAACCCTGTCTTCCACCCGGAGGATGTCGGGATGGATTCAGAAGAACTGCCCTGCTGGGATTAGGCAGCTGCATCAGGCCAGGGCTGAAGCGATGCATCCAGTTGGAATGAGGCTGTCCTTTAAATTTGGAGAAGGTCCCAAGGCCTGGAGCTTGCCGGAAATTCCAAGCATTGCGAGTCCGGCGAAGGGCCTGCGGCTTCTGAGCCTGAGGAAAGGGTTCCGCCTTCAGAACCAGTAAAAAGTCCATTCCTTTGGCTTAATACCGAATCAAAAAAGTGATATGTAATAAAGAAAACTGTCCTGTACTGATTGTGCGGGGCGTTTTTTTTGCCTGAAGATGCTTAAAATAGCGGTCTTTCCAGCCGGAAGTAGTTGTGAAGATTACGGGTAGTTTTGCCACACCTGTCCGGCACGAGAGCTGCACCGTTCCAGCAAATACGACAGCACTGTTCCGGCATGTG
>CADBRV010000037.1 GCA_902797185.1 uncultured Lachnospiraceae bacterium | reverse complement strand
GGCCCCGTCGGAGAAAGGCGGCGTCCATATGCCCGGAAAGGGACACATCATTATAAAGAAGGCGATAAAGATGGCAGTAGCGATGAAACTCCTGATACAGAAATACCCGGGTGATGACCTGGAACTATTAGCCGGCAGTGCCGGCCTTTATACCCCGGTGAGCTGGGTCCATGTCTCCGAGCTCCCCCGGCCTGGCTCTTTCTTAAAGGGCGGCGAGCTGGTCATCATGACCTGCGTCTGCATAGACAAAAAGGACCCGGAAGGCTGGCTCCTGGGACAGATCCAGTCCATCCGGTACGCAAAAGCCTCGGGCGTCATCTTAAATGTAGGCACCTACCTTCCGGAAATCCCTCAAAGCTGTATCGATTACTGCGAGGAAAACGGCTTCCCGCTTTTTTCCCTGGGATGGAAAACGGACCTGCAGGCAGTGACCCGCCCCTTGTGTGCCTACCTGATCCAGGAAAACGAGAAGGACCATACCATCAGCAACGCCTTTAAAAATGCCATCTTCTTCCATGACCGCCAGGACCTTTACGTGGTGCCTCTTTCGGACTACCACTTTGAGACAGAAGCCCGCTATGCCGTCTGCGTCATCAAGGTCCTGGACTGTGCCTCAGAGCCTTACCAGGAAGCACAGGACCGGGTACAGGAAATCCGCACCCGCCTCCACTACCAGAAACGCAAAGCCTCCGTCTTCCTTTCCGACCAGGAAATGATCGTGGTATTCTGCACGGATTCCGAAAAAGGCCTGCGCTCCGCCGCAGAGGACCTGCTGCAGTTTGTATCCTCCGGGCTTTCCGAAGGGGAACAGATGGCTGCCGGCGTAGGCAAGCTGACCCGCAGCATCCGCTGTGTTTATAAAAGCTACCGGCAGGCGGCAGCCATCCAGGCCTTGCGGGAAAAGCACATCGATACCGGCACTTCCTGTTTCTACGAAGACATGGGGATTTACCGCCTTCTCCTGGGGATTGAAGAGGAAGATATCAAAAAGGATTATGTTGCCAGGGTACTGGGCCCGCTCCTGGAGCATGACCGGAAAAAAGGCACAAACCTGGTAGAGGTCGTGCGCCTTTACTTAAAAAACGAAGGCAGCATCCAAGATACTGCCTCCCAGCTTTTCATCCATAAAAATACGGTAACTTATAAAATTAACCAGGCCTCGGAAATCCTGGGCATCGACCTGTCCACCTTCAGCGGGAAGATGCAGGTGCAGATGGCCCTTCTGGTGTATGACATATGTCCCGAAGCCTTTCCAGGCACTGCGTAAGGACGCTGCGCTGGGTCGCCACATTGATCCTCTGGAAGCCTTCCCCGGCCTTGCCGAAGATCCGGCCGCTGTCCAGCCACAGCCTGGCATCATAGATGATCCTGCGGTCCAGCTCTTCCGGCGAAAGCCCAAGGCCGCGGAAATCCAGCCATAGCAGGTAAGTCCCTTCGCCATCGATGGCTTTTACGCCGGGCATGTTTTCCGCCACATACTGTTTCGCGTATTCCAGGTTGCCCCTTACATAGGACAGCATTTTTTCATACCATTCGTCCCCATGCAGGTATGCCGCCTGGGCTGCCACCAGCCCCAGCGCACTGAGCTGGCTGATGCCTGCCGCGTCCACCTGGTGCTGGAACTTGTCCCGCAGGCCTTCATCCGGGATAAAGATATTGGAAATCATCATACTGGCGAGGTTGAAGGTCTTGCTGGGCGCCGTGCAGGTCACACTGATCTTCTGAAATTCCCCTTTAATGGAAGCAAAGACGGTATGCTTTCCACGGAAAACGAAATCGCTGTGGATCTCATCGCTTACCACCACGACGCCATGCTCCAGGCAGATATCGCCCATCCTTTCCAGCTCTTCTTTGGTAAAGACCCTGCTGGAAGGGTTATGGGGGCTGCAGAGCAGGAAAAGTTTCGGCTTCCCTTCTGCCACCTTCTGCTCAAAATCCTCGAAGTCGATATGGTAGCGGTTGTCCTCCCCCAGCTGCAGGTCATTGCTGAGGATGACCCGGCCGTTATCCTCGATTACTTCAGAGAAAGGATAATAAACCGGCTGCTGGATCAGGACTTTGTCGCCCGGCTGTGTGTAGGCTTTGACTGCCATCGCCAGGGCAAACACCACGCCCGGGGTCTTGATGAGCCAGTCCTGCTC
>CADBRV010000036.1 GCA_902797185.1 uncultured Lachnospiraceae bacterium | reverse complement strand
GGGTTAAAGGACTGTGTCCAGGATGATGAAGAAAGCAAAAACTTCTACTGTGACGTTATCATTGACGAGTCCGCCAAGATGAACCGCATGGTCCGCAAGCTCCTTACTTTAAACGAGCTGGAATATGGCGCCGATGAAAACGAGATGAAGCGGTTTGACATCACAGAGCTTTTAAACGGCGTTTTAGGCAGCATGAAGATCATGATGGAGCAGAACGGGATCATCCTGGATTATACCCAGAAGGACCCGTTTTATGTCTGGGCGGACGAATATAAAATAGAAGAAGTACTGACGAATTACCTGAGCAACGCAGTAAACCATATTGATGGAGAGAAAATCATACACGTCTTTTTGACCCCGAAGGAAAACTGCGTGAGGGTATCGGTATATAATACAGGAAAGCAGATCCCGGAGGAAGATATAAGCATGCTCTGGGAGAAATTCTATAAAGTAGACAAATCCCATTCCAGGGAGTATGGTGGCAGCGGGATCGGCCTTTCCATTGTAAAGGCGATTATGGATGCCCTGCACCAAGGGTATGGCGTGATCAACCATGACGATGGCGTGGAGTTCTGGTTTGAACTGGATACGAGTTTGAAAGAGGAAAGCAGCGATGATAGCAATCACGGATTATGATGCAGGGAACCTGCGCAGCGTGCAGAAAGCGCTGGACGCACTGGGCTATGAAAATGAAATTACGGGAGACCCCGACAAGATCCGGAAGGCCGATAAGGTGATCCTTCCCGGTGTCGGCAGCTTTGGCGATGCCATGGAGCAGCTTAAGAAAAGGAACCTGGACGAGGTCATCAAGGAAGTCACCAAGGCAGGAAAGCCGTTCCTGGGGATCTGCCTGGGGCTGCAGCTCCTTTTTGAGGAGAGCGAGGAGTCTCCGGGCGCAGAGGGACTGGGCATCCTGCAGGGGAAGATCCTGCGCATCCCAGATGGCGAAGGCCTGAAAATCCCCCATGTGGGATGGAACAGCCTGCACCTTATCCATGACGGCCGCCTTTTTAAAGGCGTGCCGGAGCAGAGCTATGTTTATTTCGTGCACTCCTATTACCTTGCGGCAAAGGATGAACAGATCGTAAAAGCAACCACAGAGTATGGCGTCACGATCCATGCCTCCGTGGAACAGGGCAATGTATTTGCCTGCCAGTTCCATCCGGAGAAAAGCAGCAGCATAGGGGCGAAGATTTTAAAGAACTTCTGTGAGATCTGACCTTAAAGGAGTAGAGATATGTTTACAAAACGAATTATCCCCTGCTTGGATGTCAACAACGGCCGGGTGGTGAAGGGCATCAATTTTGTCAACCTGACAGATGCGGGAGACCCGGTGGAGGCAGGAAAAGCTTACGACAAGCTTGGTGCCGATGAACTGGTATTTTTGGATATTACGGCATCCAGCGACCACAGGAATACGGTGGTGGACATGGTCCGCAGGGTGGCAGAAAATGTATTTATCCCTTTTACTGTAGGCGGCGGCATCCGTTCCGTAGAGGATTTCCGGGTACTCCTTCGGGAAGGCGCAGACAAGATCTCCATCAATTCCGCTGCCATTGACCGTTCGGAGCTCATCAGCGAAGCGGCGGACAAGTTCGGCAGCCAGTGCGTGGTGGTAGCCATTGATGCAAAGCGCCGTGACGATGGGTCCGGCTGGAATATCTATAAAAACGGCGGACGCATCGACATGGGCATGGACGCCATAGAATGGGCCGCGGAAGCGGAAAAGCGGGGCGCCGGTGAAATCCTTTTAACCAGCATGGACCGTGACGGCACAAAAGCCGGATATGATATCGAGCTGACCCGTACGATTGCAGAGACTGTGAATATCCCGGTCATTGCCTCAGGCGGTGCCGGGAAAAAGGAAGACTTCCTGGAAGTTTTGATAGAAGGAAAAGCAGACGCGGCACTGGCAGCTTCCCTGTTCCATTTCCATGAACTGGATATCGGGGATCTGAAAGATTACCTTGCCAAAGAGGGCGTTTCCGTCCGCCGGGCATAAGGGCAGCTGCTTGCAGGGGCGCAAAGGAAAAGCATGCCGCTGCATGTGGCATGGCAGGGACCATTTCCCGCATGCGATAAAATAAAAATATTATGAGTGCGATTGATAATGACTGGCTCCCGGCGATTTCGGGAGAATTTAAAAAACCATACTACAGGGAACTTTACAAGTTCATCCGTTCCGAATACAGCAAGGCAGTGGTTTACCCGCCGGCGGATGAAATCTTTGAGGCGTTCCATTTTACGCCCCTTAGCAAAGTAAAGGTGCTGATCCTGGGGCAGGACCCATATCATGAACCCAGGCAGGCCCATGGGCTGTGTTTTTCCGTGGAACCGGACCAGGAAGAGATCCCGCCTTCCCTGCAGAATATTTTTAAAGAGCTGCATGAGGATTTGGGATGCTATATTCCGGACAACGGGTACCTGAAAAAATGGGCGGACCAAGGAGTGCTGCTATTGAACACGGTGCTTACGGTGCGTGCCCACCAGGCCAATTCCCACAAGGGACATGGATGGGAAGAGTTCACGGACGCGGTCATTCACGCGGTAAATGACCAGGACCGCCCGATTGTATATATGCTTTGGGGAAGACCCGCCCAGGAAAAGGCGTCCATGCTGACAAACCCCAGGCACCTGGTTCTGAAGGCACCCCATCCCAGCCCGCTTTCCGCGTACCGGGGCTTTTTCGGGTGCAGGCATTTTTCCAAATGCAATGAATTTCTGAAAGAACATGGGATTGAGCCCATTGACTGGCAGATTGAAAATATCAGGGGAGAAGGCAAACAGCCCACAGATAACGAAACAGGAGACTGTCCAAGATGAGAAAACAGATGGTAGCCGTGGTAGGCAGGCCCAATGTGGGAAAATCAACTTTATTTAATGCGCTGACCGGCAGCAGGACCGCGATCGTGGAAGATACGCCGGGCGTGACCAGGGATCGTATTTATGGGGAAGTATCCTGGCTGGATTATAATTTTACCTTGGTGGATACCGGCGGCATTGAGCCGGACAGCAAAGACGTGATCCTGGCCCAGATGCGGGAGCAGGCACAGATCGCCATCGATACTTCGGACGTGATCCTGTTTTTGACAGATGTACGGCAGGGGCTTACGGATGCGGACTCCAAGGTGGCGGACATGCTGCGCCGGTCCCACAAGCCGGTGCTGCTGGTGGTAAACAAGGTGGACAACCCGGATAAATTCATGGCGGATGTTTATGAATTTTACAACCTGGGCATCGGGGACCCGATCCCGATTTCCGCTTCTTCAAAGCTGGGGTTGGGAGACCTCCTGGACAAGGTAGTTTCCTATTTCCCGCCGGAATCCAAGGAAGAGGAGGAAGACGACCGCCCGAAGGTGGCCATCGTTGGCAAGCCCAACGTAGGTAAATCTTCTATTATAAATAAGCTGGTAGGGGAAAGCAGGGTCATCGTTTCCGATGTGGCCGGCACTACCAGGGATGCCATAGATACCGAGATTGTCCACAACGGGCAGGAATATGTCTTTATCGATACCGCCGGCATCCGCAGGAAGAACAAGATCAAGCTGGAACTGGAACGGTACATGATTATCCGTGCCGTATCCGCTATCGAGCGGGCAGACGTGGTGATCCTGGTCATCGACGCGACAGAGGGTGTTACGGAGCAGGATGCCAAGATCGCGGGCATTGCCCATGAGCGTGGCAAAGGCATGATCATCGCCGTTAACAAATGGGATGCCGTAGAAGGGAAAAACGACAAGTCCATTTACCGGATGACGGAAAAGATCCGCCAGGTCCTGAGCTTTATGCCCTATGCGGAAATTATTTTCATCTCTGCCAAGACCGGACAGAGGATGGGCAAGCTCTTTGACATGGTGGACCTTGTCATGCAGAACCAGACGCTTCGGATTGCCACCGGCGTGCTCAATGAAATTATCGTGGATGCCATGGCCATGCAGCAGCCCCCTACAGATAAGGGCAAACGGCTGAAAATATTCTATACCACCCAGGTATCGGTAAAACCGCCTACCTTTGTATTTTTCGTCAATGACAAGAAGCTGATGCATTTTTCCTACCTGCGCTACCTGCAGAACCAGATCCGGGACACCTTTGGTTTCAAGGGCACCCCGTTGCGCTTCATTGTCCGTGAAAGAAAGGAAAATGCCTGATGCTTGCCAGAGTACTGAGCCTTGGGATCGGCTACTTGTTCGGCCTGTTCCAGACTGGTTATTTTTATTCCAAGAAAAAAGATTTCGACCTGCGTTCCCATGGAAGCGGAAATTCCGGTACTACCAACACGATCCGCACCATGGGCTGGAAAGCCGGCGGGATCGTATTTGCGGGGGACCTTTTCAAATGTATTTTAGCAGTCCTCCTGGTGGGCTTCCTTTACCGCCCTGTGTGGGGCGCAGATGTAAAGCTCCTGGAACTGTATGCCGCTTTTGGCGCCATTTTGGGGCATGACTTTCCTTTTTACCTGAAATTCCAGGGAGGGAAGGGGATGGCCTGTACAGCAGGGCTTATTATCGCGGCGGCTTCTCCGCTGATTCCCTGGGAACTGGTGTTGTTTTTGATCCTGGTACTGGCTACCCGTTATGTATCATTGGGTTCGATCATCGCTTCCATCGGCCTTCCGGTATTTGCTTTTATCACCCACAAAATGGGCTTGTATTATGCGGGAGGAACCTATTTTACAGAACTTATGGTGCTGATGTGCGTGATTGGCGCCCTTAATATTTCACGGCACCATGCAAACATTGGCAGGCTGGTACATGGGACGGAAAACAAATTCGGTTCTCATAAAGAGAAAGAACAGAAATAGAAGGAACATGCCAATAGCAGCATTTTTTGCGCGGGCATAGCCTTGCCGCTGTCGTTTCAGGCAGCAGAAAGAAATAAAGTTGGTCCAAGGCTGCAGCAGCCTGGGGAGGTATTATGGCAAAAGCAGGAATTATCGGCGCCGGAAGCTGGGGGATCGCGCTCAGCACTGTCCTGGCACATAATGGCCATGACGTAGAAGTCTGGTCTATACTGGAAGACGAAGTAGAGATGCTCCGCACGAAAAGGGAGCACGTACAGAAGCTGCCGGGCGTAAAGCTTCCGGAACAGATCCGGTTTACGACAGATTTGGAAGAGACGATCAAGGGGAAAGACCTGGTAGTGGTAGCAGTCCCTTCTATTTATGTACGCAACACCGCAAGGCAGATGGCACCTTTTGTAAAAGAAGGGCAGCTGGTTATTGACGTAGCAAAGGGGATTGAGGAAGATACACTGCTTACGATGACGGCGGTAATAAGGGAGGAAATCCCCCAGGCCAATGTCGGGATCCTTTCCGGGCCCAGCCATGCGGAAGAGGTGGGCAGGGCAATGCCTACTACCGTTGTAGCCGGATCAAAAAAGAAAGCTACCGCTGAATACATCCAGAATTTCTTTATGAATGAATATTTCAGGGTCTATACCAGCCCGGACGTTTTGGGAATCGGCATCGGGGGGTCCTTAAAGAATGTCATCGCCCTTGCGGCGGGCATGGCAGACGGCCTTGGATGCGGCGATAATACAAAGGCAGCCCTGATTACCAGGGGGATTAAGGAAATCAGCCGCCTGGGCCTTAAAATGGGCGCTTATGAAGAGACCATCAGCGGCCTTAGCGGCATGGGCGACCTGATTGTTACCTGCGCCAGCCGCCACAGCAGGAACCGGAAAGCCGGCTACCTGATGGGGCAGGGCTATTCCATGGACGAAGCCATGAAGGAAGTCCATATGGTAGTGGAGGGCGTCTATTCCGCCAAGGCCGCTCTGGCTTTAGGAAAGAGATACGATCTGGAACTGCCCATCATCCAGGAAGTGAACCAGGTGCTGTTTGAAGGGAAAAGCGTCCGGGACGGCGTGACGGACCTGATGATGCGTGACAGGAAAGAAGAACATACTACCTTGAAATGGGAGGAATAGAGATGCAGGTGCTTGTAAAGAAGCTGGACGAAAATGCCCATCTTCCTTCCAGGGGCTCTGAATACGCGGCAGGGTATGACCTTTACGCCCTTCTGGAAGAACCCTGCCAGATCCCGCCGCACCAGACCAGGATGGTGGGGACGGGGCTTTCCATGGCGATACCGGAAGGGTATTTCGGAGGTATTTTTGCCAGGAGCGGCCTGGCTTCGAAAAAAGGCCTGCGGCCGGCCAACTGCGTCGGCGTGGTGGATGCGGACTACCGGGGCGAAATCATGGTGGCAGTCCATAATGATATGGAAGAAACCCGCATGATAAATGACGGGGAACGGATCGCCCAGCTGGTCATCCTTCCATTTTTATCAGCAGAATTTGAAGAAACTTCCCAGCTGGATGATACGGTGCGTGGCACCGGCGGATTCGGCAGTACAGGGGAAGGATGATAAGGCTTTATGGACCAGTTTTCGGGATATTCCGGAAGCTGGTCTTTCTATGGCGGGAAGGTATTGGGGCTGTGTCAGAAAAACGCATATAATAAAAGCCTTCCATTCCATCATATCGACAGGGTTTACCAAGATTTCATGATATTTTGAAAACAGCCTTGTATAATTGGAAACTGTCGCATATAATACCTACTTTGAACGTGGCTGCACCATGCCTTATCGCCTTGGAAGGGGATGGAAAAATGCCGTGCCGCAGGAATGCGTGTGTGGCAGGCGGTGCCGGTCGGATTCCATAAAGAGGAGGATTTTGATGAAAGATTTATGGTTCAGCATCCTTTGGACTGTGATCGGGTTTGTCCTTTTGGTAAAGGGGGCGGATTACTTTGTAGAAGGGGCTTCTGCCATTGCAAAAAAGCTCAGGGTATCGTCCCTGGTCATCGGCCTTACCGTAGTAGCCATCGGCACCAGCCTGCCGGAGCTGTCGGTATCTGTTTCCAGCGCATTAAGCGGGCAGAGCGCTTTGTCCTACAGCAATGTGGTGGGTTCCAATATTCTTAACCTGGTACTGATTCTGGGAGTAACGGCTTTGATGTCCCCGATCCCGATTTCCAAGCAGGTGCTGCGCCAGGAAATGCCGTTTTCGATCCTGGTTACGGGCATCCTTCTGGTCCTGGGCTTCCATGGGCTGGACGCCGGCAGGCTCTCCGGCATCGTACTTTTGACCCTGCTGGTATTTTATATGGTAAGGACTGTGCGCAATGCCAGGATTGATGAAGAGGAAGACAAAGTAGGGAATATAGAAGAGGACGAAGCGGAATTCGTCGATGAAATGAAGATCATCCCTACATGGAAGGCAGTACTTTTCGTTGTGCTTGGAGCTGCAGCCGTCAAGTTCGGAGGAGACTTCGTGGTAAAAGGCAGTACCGGCATCGCGGAATTTATGGGATTGTCAGAAACTTTGATCGGGCTTACGATTGTGGCTGCCGGTACCAGCCTGCCGGAACTTGCCACTTCCATCGTGGCAGCGCGGAAAAACGAAGTGGACATGGCAGTGGGCAATGTCGTAGGTTCCAATATCTTCAACATCCTGGGGATTCTGGGAGTTGCCTGTACCATCCATCCCATGCGGATCGGAATAGAAAATATATATGACACGGTCCTGCTTATCGTATTTTCTGTCGTCGTATGGATATTCTGCAGTACCAAGAACCGGATCAGCAGGTGGGAAGGACTTTCCATGATCGGGGTTTACGCCGGCTACATGGCTTACATCATTGTCCGGTAATTTCCGATTTGGTGACAGCAGAAAGCCGATAGGAAATACCTGGCATTTGTACGGCTTCCGACCCTGGTTTATCAGAATCATGAAAATCATACAGAAAGCGGCCCGGGAAAAGCGATGGCTAGCATTTCCCGGGCTGCTTTCTGTATGACTAGGTCAGTATTACTGGCCACTTGTCTTTTCGTATACCTGCCGCAGGCATTTTCCCAGATCCATAAACAAGATGTTTCTCCGGCATCCGGAAGCGTTTTCAAGGGCGTTTCCGGATGTTTTTTATTTTCAGAAAAAAATTTTTTGAAAAAGTTGACAATATAAATACTTGGTGGTATCTTATGTACAGAGCGATTAGCACTCAGGGTAGATGAGTGCTAATAACAGGAAAAAAGGGCTCCTATGGATAACGAATTAGACGCAAGAAAGAAAAAGATACTGGATATCATCATAAAGAACTATCTGGCGACTGGGGAACCGGTAGGGTCCCGGACCATTTCCAAGGATCCGGACCTGAAGGTTTCTTCTGCTACGATCCGGAACGAGATGTCAGACCTGGAAGAGATGGGCTATATCGAACAGCCCCATACGTCAGCCGGCCGTATCCCTACGGATAAGGGATACCGCTACTACGTAGACAACATGATCCAGGCACACGACAGCGAGATCAAGGAGATGCGCAGGCTGGTCAATGACCAGGCGGAGAAGACGGAGAAACTGGAAAAGCTCCTGCAGAAGGCGGTAAAAGCCCTCTCAGAAAACACCAATTATACGTCACTGATCTCCACCCCGGAAGTGACCGGCAGCAGGATCAAGTTCATCCAGCTGTCTAATGTTTCCAGGCATAACGTCCTGGCGGTCATCGTGCTGGATGGCAACCGGGTCAAGAACCAGATGCTCCATGTGGAAGAGGATGTGGACAATGAATCTATTTTAAAGCTCAACATCCTTTTGAATACCACATTGAACGGGCTGCGTATTGACCAGATCAACCTGGCCACCATCGCACAGCTCCGGGACCAGGCAGGAGACCACAGCAGCGTAGTCAGCAATGTACTGGAGATGGTTGTAAAGGCCATAAAAGAGGACGAAGGCCTGCAGGTTTATACCAGCGGCGCCACGAACATCCTGAAATATCCGGAACTGGTGGAAAGCGGCAAGGTTTCCGAACTGCTTGGTACCTTCGAAAATAAGGAAAACCTCAGCGGGTTGATTGAAGAATCTATCAACAGCGACAAGGAAGGAATCCAGGTTTATATCGGGCAGGAAGCTCCTGTAGAATCGCTCAAGGACTGCAGCGTTGTGACTGCGACCTATGATTTTGGAGATAACATCAAAGGCATGATCGGAATCGTCGGGCCTAAGAGGATGGATTACCAGAACGTAGTCGATAACTTAAAGGTCGTCAAGGAAAAGCTGGACGAGGTTTTCCATGAACGGCGTATCGGCTCCGGTGAGCATCCGGATACCGGCGAAGAAGAAAGCAGCTAGAAGAGGTGGAATAAATGGACCAGGAAGAAAAAGAACTTCACTCCGCGGAAGAAGAAAAGAAGGAAGATCCAGAAAAGAAAGAGGAAAAAGCCTCTGGAGAAAAGCCATCCGGAAAGGATGATTCCAACAAAGAGACTCCGGGCAGTGGAGATCACGATAAAAAATCTGGCAGGGACAAGAAGAAAAAGAAAGAAGACAAAAAGGATGAAAAGATTGCAGACCTGACAGACAGGCTGCAGCGCCAGATGGCGGAATTTGATAATTTCCGCAAGAGGACGGAAAAAGAAAAATCCCAGATGTTCGATACCGGGGCAAAATCCATTATCGAGAAAGTGCTCCCGGTAGTAGATAATTTTGAAAGGGCGCTGGCCTGCGTGCCGGAAGGGCAGAAGGAAGATCCTTTTGTGGAAGGCATGGAAAAGGTTTACAAACAGATGATGAAGATGTTTGAAGAAGCCGGCATAGAGCCCATCGAGGCCATTGGAAAACCATTCGACCCCAATTTCCATAACGCAGTGATGCATGTGGAAGATGACCAATATGACGAAAATGTCGTGGTGGAGGAATTCCAGAAAGGTTATACCTATCATGATTCCGTTGTCCGCCACAGCATGGTAAAAGTGGCAAACTGATTTTATTCGAAATCTTAGAATAAAGAGTTTCAGACGAAAGTCTCAGGAGGAATTATTATGAGCAAGATCATCGGCATTGATTTAGGCACGACGAACAGCTGTGTAGCCGTAATGGAAGGCGGCAAGCCGGTTGTTGTTACGAATACAGAAGGCGAGAGGACGACCCCCTCCATCGTGGCATTTACGAAAAACGGGGACCGTCTGGTAGGCCAGCCGGCAAAGCGCCAGGCTGTTACCAACGCAGAAAATACCATTTCTTCCATTAAGAGGAAAATGGGTACTGACTACAAAGTAGACATCAATGGCAAGAAATACTCCCCGCAGGAAATTTCAGCCATGATCCTTCAGAAACTGAAAGCAGACGCAGAAGCTTACCTGGGCGAGAAGGTAACGGAAGCAGTTATCACGGTACCGGCATACTTCAACGATGCCCAGAGGCAGGCTACCAAAGACGCAGGCAAGATTGCAGGCCTTGATGTAAAGCGTATCATCAACGAGCCGACGGCCGCTGCACTGGCTTATGGCCTGGACAACGAGCATGAGCAGAAGATCATGGTTTATGACCTTGGCGGCGGCACCTTTGATGTGTCCATCATCGAGATCGGCGACGGCGTTATCGAGGTATTGGCTACTTCCGGTGACAATCACCTTGGCGGCGATGACTTCGATAAACGTGTCCAGGACTGGATGATTGACGAATTCAAGAAGAAAGAAGGCGTTGACCTTTCCACCGACAAGATGGCTATGCAGAGGCTGATCGAGGCAGCAGAGAAGGCAAAGAAAGAGCTTTCCAGCGCTACCACCACCAATATCAACCTTCCGTTCATCACCGCTACGGCTGACGGCCCGAAACACTTTGATATGGACCTGACAAGGGCTAAATTCGATGAACTGACAGCAGACCTGGTAGAGAGGACTGCAGTACCGGTACAGAATGCGCTCCGTGATGCAGGGCTGAATGCTTCCGATCTTGGACAGGTGCTCCTGGTAGGCGGTTCTACCCGTATCCCGGCTGTACAGGCCAAGGTAAAACAGCTGACCGGCAAAGAGCCCAGCAAGAGCCTGAACCCGGATGAGTGCGTTGCAATCGGCGCTTCTATCCAGGGCGGTAAACTGGCAGGGGATGCCGGCGCCGGCGATATCCTCCTTCTGGATGTTACCCCGCTTTCCCTTTCCATCGAGACCATGGGCGGCATCGCTACCAAGCTGATCGAGAGGAATACCACGATCCCGACG
>CADBRV010000035.1 GCA_902797185.1 uncultured Lachnospiraceae bacterium | reverse complement strand
ATCTCATGCTCTTAACGATCGCCATGATATAGGAACCTTCCAACGGAAGGCTGCATATTTCCTTCTTCATCCGGCTACGCTATTAAGAAAACTATACCATTTTTCCTTGTTCCTTCCAATTCCAGCTTCAGACCTCAATTATCCATCGTAAGGTGGGACCCGCTTCAACGAGAGGAACTCTTACGATGTACTAGCTGCATCGTCCGAAGGACAATTTAGAATGCAGCAGCGTCTGTCCTTCCTATTGCATTCAACAATAGACCTGTTTCTACACCACTTCAGCATGGCATAAAAAAGCCCTAAACCCAGTGTCGGGGCGGATTCCCGGAGGATCCCACCCCAATCCTTGGCTTAGGGTCAAAAAACAGCCCCTGACACCGGAAGGCTTTCCCTTTCCATGGCTTTGATGGGCTGTTTTCCATATTCTTTTCCTGTATCAGCATCTGTTGACCGGCTGCCAGGTTTCCTGGCATCCTCTGCCGTCTATCCGCTTATTCGGAAAGGACATCTTTGTACTCTTCTTTGCCGTTCATCATCTTCTGGGCATACGAACAAACCGGGCGGATCTTCCTCTTCCTTGCGCGAGCTTCTTCAATGACTTTCCGCACCAGTTTTCCGGCGATACCCCGTCCTTCATGACTAGGACGGACACCAGTGTGGGTAATGGTCCATACATCGCCCGATGGGCTGAATTCACATTCTCCTATCTGAGCTCCACCCGCATATGCCGCGCTCCTATGCGCGTCCTCCTCGAAAACGATGGCAATATTGCCTTTTAATTCCTGCTTATCCATTTTGCCTTACCCTCCTTATTCTTCGCCGGTGCAGCCCGGCAGGTCCTTCTGACCCGCGTATCTTTTTCAAAGCCCTGCTATTTTTTCATTTCGAAATAGGGCAGGATATCAAACCCCACCTTCCGATAAAGCCGGATTGCCTTCTCGTTTTCTTCCTCCGCTTCCAGCCTGAACAGCGCGCCAGGATACTTCTTGAAGAGAAAATCAAAAAATGACCTTCCGATCCCGCCGCTCCGGTACTGCTCTTTGATGTACAAGTCTTCAATCCAGATGCATGGCTTTCCAAATTCCGTTGAAAAGCTTTTCGCAATCATCGAATACCCCTGGATTTCTCCGGAATCTTCGAAAACATATCCTTCTAAGTAAGGGCTGTTGCCAATACACTCGCTTATATCATTTTGAAAGATTTCTTCTGACCCGTCCGTCAGGACTGCAGGGGAAGAATAAAATTTCTGCATCATTTCCAGGACGGCATCCTGGTCAGTTGCCTTCATTTCCCGTATCAATTATTATCGTCCTCTTCTTCGCCAGTTTCACATCCCTCTTGAACTGGTTTGTAAATTTAACTTCGTACTTCATTTATCCGGTGCCGCCCGGAGATCATCCATTTCATTCCCCTGCCCGTGCCCGGGAACAGTAATCCTCCACAAAATCTGTGATACTGGTCCTGTCATCTCCCTGATAGGGAATAATTTCTCCCCCATCTGTGGAAGAATAATCATCATTGACCGGGATGGTAAAGGTCGTCTCCAGCATTCTCTGCTCCCCGGAGACATCTGAAAACAGGGAACTGCCGCAGAAAGAATCCGGATAGGGAAGTCCCAGATAATCGAGAATAGTCGGCGCCAGGTCCAGGGAAGTCCTCCCTCCGGCATCCAGGTCCTCATGCTTTACCCCGTTATACCAGATAAAGAAAGGCACCTCGTCGCAGAAACCATGCTGCCTCTCATAAATGCCGTCAAAGGTATTGGTAAAGTCGTCATCCTTGTATGTCGCGTGGTCCGTCGTGAAAATGACGACCGTATTTTTCAGCCGCGGGTCCGCTTTTACCTTATCCATAAAGGTGCCGAACTGTACATCCAGGTTATAAAATTTATTGAGGAAAGCGTTCTCCCCGTCATCGAATTGTTCATCCGGGGAATCCATGGAGGCATGGGTCCCGAATGTGTAGAAAACAAGGAGCTGGGGCTTTGCGTCGTCCTCCTTCGCTTCAGAAAGAGTATTATAAACCAGCTCATACATCTGCTTGTCGGAGAGGTTCTCCTGGTAGTTTTCCTTGTCACTGATGTAATTGTCAAAGCCCATTTTGGACAAATGCACGGCAAAATCTTTCTGGTACGGTTCCGGGTTGATAAAGGTCGTTTCGTACCCGTCCTCCTCGAACATCTGCTGCATGGAAGGCAGGTGGATGTCATCCATGTTCTCATAGGTAAAACCGGAGCAGAGCTGGTCCGGTATACCCCGGTAGGTCGCCGCCGTATGGTTGTAGTAATTGGTGAAATTCAGGGAGCTTTCCTCGTATTTACGGACATTGGGCATGATATCCCGCTCATCGTCCACGATATTCTGGGAACACCCTTCTGTGAAAATCAAAACCACATCCGGTTTTTTCCTGCCCGGATAACGGTATGCCGTCTGCCGGCTCTCCGCGGAAACGTACCGGATCTCCCGGCCGTTCCCGGATTCTGCAGCCGCCACCTGGCTGACCGACATCCTCCTCATCTGGAGCTTCGCGCTGAGGAAAGCCAGGTTGCCCAGCGAATAAAACGCAGATACGCCCGGCAGGGATAGCGCGCATACAAGGAGGTCTCCTGCCAGGAAGGCCAGGAAAGCGGCCATGCCAGGCTTCTTCTTAAACGAAAATCCCCTGACTGGCAGGAGGCTGGATACCAGGATCAGGATCCCTGTCCCTATGTAGATGCCAGCCTTCCCCTTCAGGGCAGAAATGGCATGCAGGTTGGTCATCATAATCATGGAAAGGAAGGTATTTCCGAAATACAGGACGGCAAACTGCACATTCAAGATAAGGATACAGATATTATTGACCCTCTGGCCGATTTTTCTGTGCCTGTCTATCAAAAGGCCCGTCAGCATGATAATGGTCCCCAGCTCCAGAAAACCGGACAGGGCTGTAAAAATCCCCTGCTTTTTTCCCAGAGACCCCATCAGGATCAAAATAGCAGGCAGCAGGTATTTCACCACTGTCAGCGCGGCCAGGACCTTCTGCCGCTTCTCTTCACTCATCTTCTTCATCGATACTTCCCATTCCCAAAACGCCGGAGCCCCAGGCTTTTATCCATCCGTCTGCCCTGGCGGGGTTTACGCACATTTTACATTTCTGTATTTTTCCCATTCTAACACAAGAATTTTGATGGCACAAATAACATAGGAAGCTAGTTATTCTATTCTTACATCTTGGGATAATGTTTTTGTATCATGGCATTTCTTGTAAAAAGGGATGGACATGGTCTCTATCGTGGATGCCTTCCTATGTTCCGGCGATGGCAAATACGCCGTATCCTTCCCCGATATCGAAGGTGCTGACACTTGCGGGAACAACCTGGACATAGCAATTACCATGGCGGACGATGCGCTGGCAACTATGATGACAAGCTACGAAGATGAAGGGAAAGGGGTGCCGGACCTGCTCTTTCTGTACTGCAAACTGATTTTATCTTTTTACTACGATCGTCAGCATGGCAAGATCTTCATTACCCGTATTTTCAATGCTGTGCCCGGATCCCTGCGGGCAGATATGGATTACTCCCGGCTTAAGTATTTCTTCCTTTCCATCACAGATGGCTCTTCCCTCTCCCGAGATGATGTAATTCATGTCATCGCCGGAGTCCTGTCTGTGATTTCCAATACTCCCGCCCGGATGGATTCTGGTCGGGATGATCCGGCATTTGTCGTCATTAAACATCCTGACGGTCATCTTTCCTGTCCCGCCGTTCATGCCCGGCATTGTCAGTTCCTGAAGCATATCAAAATCTATTAGCATTTTTTCCTCCAAGCTTAAATTTCTCTCTGACATCCATCCCCTATGCTCAAACACCTGACATCTAACTCACAGCCTCGAGTCTCTGGCATCCGACTGCCAGTCCCAACCTGCCCAAGTATAGGATTTGAATGTCACCTGGATAAGTTCTGATAGATCGATTGACTGTTTTTCGGAACTTATCAAAAAATAGACGACTGACCGCAGGAAATCCCGTATTTCAAGGCTTTCACAGCTTCTTACTATTTGACCCTTGACATCAATACCACTGTCTCGACGTGCGCCGAGCTTAGCGTATAAATATCGCCATTTTCCGCCCGTCAAAGGGAAACGGTCAAGGCAAAAATAAGTGCTTTTGTACACGTTGCCCCGAGACAGTGGGAAATATAATCACGCTGCCTGACTGTTTGCGGAAACATATCCAAAATCCGCCTCTGTTTGCGGAAACATATCTAAAGGAATCAATGTGCAAAACTGAAACATAAACCGGATGAATGGCAGCGGGTCATTTGTCCTTTCATTTCAGCCTGCATCCGACAACTACAAACTGAATGAACATTCCTGCACTTACCTCTTGTTCTCCTGCTCATTTCAATTGCAGCAGAACGCAGGCAATCATGCACGAAATGATTTCTGTCACCGGAAACGACAGCCATATGCCGGTCAGGGACAGGCATCGGTTTAATATCAGCATTGCCGGTATCAGGATCAGGAGCTGCCGAAGAAGCTGAAGGATAATACTCTCCGAGATTCTTTCCACCGCCTGAAAATATGTCGCAATCATGGTTGTAAGGCCGCAGAAAATATAGCCAATAGACATTAATCTTTCCGCTCCGATTCCGAATGATCTCATTTCAGACGAGGCCGAGAAAAGATCCAGTACCTGGGAAGGAAAAAGAAGAACAATCAGCATCCCCACTCCCATTATGAAACATGCATAAAAAGTTCCATAACGGAATGCGGATCTGACACGATCGGGGGTTCCGGCGCCGTAATTATACCGCATAACCGGAAGGCATCCCTGAATCAATCCGTTGACTGTCATCATGATCAGCTGCTGGACCTTGTAATATGCACCGAAAAAAGCGATCGCCGTTTCAGAATAATATACCAGAAACAGGTTTGTAATCGTAACAGTAAGAGAGCTCAGGGCATTCATAATAAATGACGGGAAGCCAAATAAAAAAATCTTTCCGACGATTTTCCAATCCGGATGCACATCGCGGAAAGACACCGTTACGGCCTGTTTCCCTCCAAAAAGCTGAATGAGAGCCAGTATCATGGAGACAACGTACCCCATAACGGTAGCCACTGCTGCTCCTTCGATTTCCATACGCGGAAACGGACCGATGCCGAAGATCAGGAGCGGATCAAATGTCAGATTCAAAACAACACCGGCAATCTGAAACCACATCGGAGAAAGCATATTGCCTGTCGCCTGAAGGATCTTCTGGATCATGATGTGAACCATATTCGGGATCTGCATGAATGCGCAGATCCACATATAGCGGATACATAAGGTATAAACGGTTTCATTATCCGTAAATGCCCGGAAATATCTCTGCATCAGGACAAGAACCAGAAGATTCAAGAGCGCTCCCATGATGACGGAAAGAACCAATCCGATGGCCGTTGTCCGATTGGCTTTGTCCTGTTCTTTCTCTCCAAGGAATCCTGCGATCAGAACATTTGCCCCCACGCCAAGACCGACCGAACAGGCATTCATCAGCGTAGTTAACGGAAACGAAAGTGACACCGCAGTTAATGCGTCTTCGCTCAGTTTTGCAACAAAAGCACTGTCAATGAGATTATAGGAATAATGCAGGAACATAGAAAACAAAGGCGGAAGAGACATTGTAATCAAAAGTTTCCGCATAGATCCCATTCTCATTTTATCATCCTTCATAAAACGTACCCTCCTCTCGGATGGTCGCCTTTTTCATTGTATTTTCAGCAAGAAAGCCACCCGGTTACTTTAACAACAACTGTGTGGCGAAAAAATGATATTGATCCGGAAAAATCCACGCTTATTTTCTAGTTTATTATAGTTCTGTCAATTTGGAGCCGCAAGATAACTTCTGATTTACATCTCTTTGGAACATTTCTCAGCAGAAACACTTCTTAACTGTCTGGCTATTTTTCACGTTAAAATGGCCTTCATAAAAAGGACATCTTTCTTTTATACATTGGTCATTCATTTCTGTAAATTCACATTTCATTTGTTCATATTGCAATGTTACATCGTAATGTTTATTCACATATTCAATGCCATTTCTGAATGCTATCGTGGCATCTCTCTTACAGCATCTCGGTCCGTCGACAGCGCCCAATTCCCCGATTGCTTTTGAAGTAAACAGCATATGATTTCCCCATGCGACGAGCTTAGCGTAAAAATATCGCCATTTTCCGCCCGTCAAAGGGAAACGGTCAAGGAAAAAATAGGTGCTTTTGTACACGTTGGCATGAGAGAAGCACCTGAATGTCTGGTTCCCGGGCACATTCCCGTCCGTTTGCGGGAAGTGCTCAAAGCTGAAAAACGGCGTTTTTACATCGGTT
>CADBRV010000034.1 GCA_902797185.1 uncultured Lachnospiraceae bacterium | reverse complement strand
GCCTGAAGATATAAAGGAGCATCCCACCGACTGCTATGCAAGAAGCAGCCAACAGCATAACCCAAAGTGTAAGGCTGCCAATATCCCCGGTTTGAGGAGAAGACGCATCCGCAGCCTTTGGAGATTTTCCTTTCGCCATAACGGCTTTCGTCGATTTGCCCTTGGCATCAGCGTTTTCCGTCAATTTACCCGTGTTACCAGTATCTTTTGCCAATTTGCCATACGTATCAGTGGTTTCCGCTGGGCTGCCATTGGTATCAGAGGTTTTCTCCGAATTGCCCTTGGTATCAGAGGTTTCCGACGGATTGTCTTCTGCGTCAGGCGTTTCCGTTGGTTTTTCCTCGGTATCGCGAATATGGCCAGATGCGGCAGGGGTCATGGCCAAATCGGTATATACCCACATGGTCCCCATGTTGTCCGGGTCGTTGCCTATATCTTCTTCAGGGCGCTGGTAATTTACAAATTTACCATTGATTTTCAGCCTGGTGGCAGACGTGAATTTATAACCATAATGGGCGCTCAGATACACGCCGTAATGATAAGTTTTTCCGGCTTTAAATGCGGTGATGTGGTTTTCATAAATTCCGCTGCCCCACTGCGGCTCAGTCGAAACCACCCCGGTTTTGCTGTCCTGCTGCCACCATTCACATCTGTACTTATAGTTTGCGCCATCCGGCACTTTACCGGTAAATACCGGCTTATCCCCATCCTTGAAGTTTAACGTGGCGTCGTTTACCTCCACCACGTCAATGGCTTTCACCTGCTGGGGACGGATCGTCTTGATGACAGTCGCAAACAGGGTTTTCCCGTCATTTCCAACCGTGATATTCCTGGCATTGACCGCACTGCCATTTACCATCATGGACAGGCCATTCTGCGGTGTCGCAAAGGTATAGCCACTGTCATCATAGGCCTTGAGCATAATGGAATACATGTATTGCCTGCCGGGCTGAAACGAGGTAATCCTTTTGCCTTCCGGAACCTGGCTGTTCATCGTTTCATCCGAATACCAGTAGGCAGCCGGAACGGATTCCCCATTTTCATCCGTCTCCTATGGCGTTCCAAAGTCCTTTTGGAAATATACATCTGTCCTGCAATTCCCTGGATCGTATCTTCCGTCATGACAAGATACCGGAATGCTTCTGCTTCCCTGTCCGTAAAGGAATAGGCTTCCGCAAACCTGCGCAGCTTTTCTTCCGTGGTTTCCGCCCCCGCATTTTCCGACTTAGGCTGGTTCAGAAAGAGATACCTTCGGGATGTATAAAAAAATGCTGTAATGCTGATAAATACAAACAAGGCCAGCAGCAGCGCTATGACAGCAAAGTCATCCTTTCCGGAAATCAACATCAGGACCGGGTTTGCAATCAGTGCCGCGGTAAGGTTATTCACCGCCCTCCCCATGCCTGCCCATAGTCCGGGCACTCTCATATAGCGCGACAGTTCCATGAAGCCTGCCGTAAAGAACACCGCAAAAAATCCTGCGGACATATAAAACACTACCAGCCCCAGGAGAAACGGCCCGGATAATCTCTGTACGGCGATACACAAGGTGGACAGGATCATCACGCAATACATGGCAACGCCCATATATTTGCGGCTTTTGATATCAAAAAGGAACCCGGCGCACAGCCCGCTGGCCGCGAGCAGGATCCGGGGCCACTGCCCGATATCCTCTACCCCGGCAGCATGGGACAGTGTTACAATATTGTCCAAGGTACTGAAAATACAGCTCATCAGCACGACAAGAAAAATAAGGAGAGCTCCGACAACTGCTCCTTTTTCGCTGCTTTTTTCCATATCTGCCGCGGCATCAGGCTGCATTTCCTCCTGTCCGCCATCAAAGCATTCGTATTTGGCCAGAAGACAGGCAAGCGCCAGCAGGAATACGGAGAGTACCACTGCCTCTGCATATTCAGAACGGATCAGGTTGTTGTTGGCAAACTGGAGCAGGATGCCAATTGCATAGGAAATCCCCACTGTCCGGGCCAGGTAGTGATCTGTTTTAAGCTTCCTTACCGATACATAAAAGCTGCTTCCGCCAAAGAAGCCTAATAGCAGGAACAGTACAAGTCCCGCTGCTAAAACAGCCGCATAAGACATATGCGCACAAACCAGGAAAAGGAGCAGCACAGATAAAAGGCTTATGAGACTATAACCCGCCACCTCCAAGTGTCTTCTGCCGATTCGATTAGACAGCGGATATAACACAAATCCTGCCGTGCTGACACCCAGCGCATAATTCTGCGCCAGAACTGTTTTTTCCTGTGAAACGATACGGGAAAGCACGTCTACGTACAAATACTCCGCACCCAGAAACAGGAAGGTGAAAATCCCCATTATTGCAATAATGGTGAGATATGTACTGACGTCTTCTTTATGATTTCTCATTGTCCCTCGTTCAATATACGTATGAATGGTCCCTGCCTCTGTCTGTGAAATATGCAGGCATAAATTCAGAAATAGCATTGATAAAATCTGTGTAACATACTTCTGTATTATTTTCAATACCATAACGAAAAAAGGCAGGTGGGATCGTCCCTCCTGCCTTTCAAAATAATAACTCTGCCGGCCAGCCGGCAGGGTTTTCTTCACCTGCCTAATACTCCCTTTTCAACATTCCTTGTATTGTACCCCCTGTTCAACATCCCTTGTATTGCCCTCCCTTTTCAACATTAATTATATTGCCCTCTCTTTTCAACAATCCTTGTATTGCTCCCCTTTTCACAGTGCATATCCCTTACACCAATCCTTCTTTTCAGTTCAATGAAGGTCTTCGATCCCTTCGTTGATCTTCCTGATTTTCTTTTTCCACATGGAATACTGCACCAGCCAGGCAATGGCAAAGATGGCGACGAAAATGCCTACATAAGATAACACACCTGCAACGGAATGGTACATCCAGTTCGCAGCATAGGAAATCGGGAACATGACAATGCAGGCAATAGCGAAATAGATCCCAGTCTGTTTTACGATGCTCCAGGTATCGATTTCCCAGATAACGGAAGCCATCGCGAAACCGGTGCCCACGATTCCGCAGAGTACGGTCTGAAGGATGACCGCGTTTAATTCGCTGCCCATTTCCGCCGCTAATTCCGCGGTGACCGGATAGAACCTTCCATCCCCTACAAGGATGGAAATGATGATGGTAATGGCATATCCGATTGTAACGCCGATCGGGAACCCCATGACACCCCGCATAACCAGTTTTTTCTTCATATCTGCCACCTCACAATCCTAACATTTTCTTGATTCTTCCGACTGACCGCCGGGAAGCATAAGTTACTGTGCCATTTACAAGCGTTATGCAAATCGTCCCGGCAAAGCTCAGGTCAAAATTTTTAACCTTTTTCAAATTCACGATATCGGAATTGGAAATCCGGATAAAGGCCTGCTTGTCAAGACTCTGCTCCGCTTCATAAAGCCGGAGGCGCAGCATGTATTTTCCGGCGCTTGTTTCCGCGAACACTTTGCCTGATTCCGCATAGACCCGGAAGATATCAGACGGCTCCAGCACTTCCACCACGTCATCTTTGAACCCGGCAATCACCTGGGGCTTTTCCTCCGAAAGCCTTCGGAGGATTTTATTTACTTCCTCAGTCATTTTATCGGTCACGACAATGACTTTCGGCTCCTTGTATTTTTCATCTATTTTGACTTCAACCTGCATCGGCCCACCTCCCTTTGCTATGGTTACAATATAAAACAAGAACCGGCTGATTTCGATTGAATTTCGATAGATGGTCGTTTTCGGGATATAACTGGCATCGGCTGGCTGCATCCAGATGCCGGAAGCCTTTCAAGCGTGTTTCCTGAATATATCGTAAGGAGAGGACCCGCTTCAGTGGAGGATATCTTATGAGGTATCGGCTGCATCTTCCTTTGTCATCGCCTGACAAGGCAGTGACAAAGGAAAAACCCTCACGCGAAGCGCGATCTTTCATGGCGCAGCTCTTCTAAAGGACGATTTCGAGTCCAGCATCTATCCTCATAGGGCAATTTGATGGCACTCTGAGAAAAGCTTTGGATGTATTTTACATTTCCTGAATTGTGGAGGATATAAGGGCCTGCTAATATTAGGGAAAAAATACGATTATTTTATTAGGATAAAAGGCCAGGCTATGGGAAAGCAGGACTGGATAAAAAGGAACTGGATAAAACCATATCCTGATCAAGCCGGGCAGGGAAAGACGCATAATGGAAGCCCTCTCCTGCCGTTCCAGACAGAGAAACCTGGGAGTCATGAGAACCGGGAAACTGAAATAGATAACCCAGGATGGCTTATATCGGACTAAGCCTTGCGAGGAGAATTATGGCTGGTTTCAATAATCCAAAAAGGAAAACCTCCTGGGAAAACAGCCTTCTGAATGGGAAGAGGATTCCCGAAATGAAAAGATGAAACATTCAAAGCTTCCATCTGCGTACTAACTTTCGT